>JBEKGC010000500.1:0-4783 GCA_050013055.1 Streptosporangiaceae bacterium | reverse complement strand
GCGGGCGGCCCAGGCCGCCGGCGACATGCCCGGCCACCTGGACCCGGACCTGGAAGCCATCAGCCTGCTGACCATGTCCGCGGGCCTGGGCACCAGCGTCCTGGGCGGCCAGTCCTCAGCTGAGCAGGCCCAAGCGGTCATCGACTACCACCTGCACCGCCTGTTCCCCGCATCTCGGTCGGCGGCGCGTACGAGATCGTCTGCCGCCGACTGGGCGGAGTGAGGGGCCGGCCCTGATGCAGTTCAAGCGTGCTCGACTTCGCGGCTGTGGGCTTCCCGTTCGTCGAGCGGGCGCGCCGAACGCGTCGCCGGCTCAGTCGGCGACGGACTGCTGCGCGCCTTGACCGGGCTGGGGTCCGTCGAGCCGCCGCAGGTGCCGCACGCTCGGCGCCGCGAGCATCGCAGCGACTGCGACCAGGTTGACCGCGGCTGCGATCCAGAGCGTGCGGCTCATCCCGATCGCAGCCGCCACCACTCCGGCGAGGGCAAGTCCAAGCGGATCGCCCAGCAGGGAGCCGAACCAGTCATAGGCACTGACGCGCGAGAGTGACGCCGCCGGGATGTGCTGCTGCAGCGTCGTCTCCCAGAGCGTATTGAAGAGCATGTTCCCGAAGCCGGTGACCAGCGCTGTGACAACGAGGGTCTGCCAGGGCAGCTTCAGCGCGAGCACAATGATCGGCGACACGTTCGGAACCACCACCATGGCCGCCAGCAGGAGCGGGCGCCGCGGCTTGAGGCGAAGCGCCGCCGCGCCGGCGGCGAGCGCGCCGATGGCCGAGACGACGAGGATCACCGTCCACGCGCCGGCGCCACCGTGGCCGTTCTTGATCCACACCGCGGCGAGCACCAGCCACGCCGAGTCCGTCATGTTCGCGAGGGACACATTGACCACGATCAGCCAGACCCAGGTACGGCCGGTGAACTCGCGCCAGCCGTCGAGCAGGTCGCGCGCGAACGACTGCGGCGGCAGGCCGACGTGCGGCGGCAGGTGCAGGCGCGCGAGGTAGAACGCGCTGACCCCGAAACTCGCCGCATCAATAGCAAGCGCGTACCCCGGCCCGACGGCGACGATGAGGAGGCCTGCCAGCGCCGGGCCGGCGAACTGGGTCGACCCCATCGACATCCCGCGCAGGGCGTTTGCCTCCTGCAGCCGCCCCGCGGTCACGAGCATCGGCGTGAGCCCGGTCGATGCGGGGTTGAAGAACGCCGTCCCGGTTCCGGCCAACGCCTGCAGTACGACCAGTTCCCAGACGCGCGCGGTGTGCGAGAGCAGCAGTGCCGCGGTCGCCGCCTGGACGGCCATGCGCGCAACGTCGGCGGTGAGCATCACACCGCGCCGCGGCAGGCGGTCCGCGAAGACGCCGCCGGCGAGCAAGAAAACGACCAGCGGGACGATCTTCGCGGCCAGCACGAAGCCCAGGTCGCGTGCGGATCCCGTCAGGTCGAGCACCGCCCAGGTGAGCGCGAACGGCGTGACAGCATCGCCGAGCAGCGACACCATCTGTCCCGTGAAGAACAGGCGAAACTCGCGCTCCTGGAGCGCGCCGAGCGGGATCCGCCGCACCTAGCCTTCTTCCCGAGGTTCAGCACCCCGTGGACAGCAGCCAGCTACCCGCCATGGTGTCGGGGATGTCGATGAACTGCGCCGACAATACCGCGCCGGCCGACCTGTCGAGGGTTGTCTGGCCGGGTCGCTGGTAAGCGAGCGTGTCCCGTCAGCGTGGCGGGCGGCGCGAGGGGAACGCGTAGCGCGGGCCGATGCGCAGGTGGCTAACAGCCGAGCCTGGGTGTGAGGCCGGTAGAGTCGGCGAGGCGATCGCGGTAGGTCATCTCCACGAAGGCCAGGAATCGCTCCAGGTCCTCGACGTTGGAGGCCAGGCCTACCGATGCGCGCAGCGCCCCGCCGCTGGGCAGGCCGAGCAGGTCGAGGTACTGATCCATGGTACGGGCGCGTCCCGGCGCCGCCTTGCGCCAGTCGGCCTTGGTGAGGTTGAACGCGCCCTCCCCGGCGCCCGGGTTACAGAAGCAGCCGGTCCGGATCGAGATGCCGACCGCGGCGGTATCCCGTGCCACGGCGCGCTCATCGATGATGTGCCCGCCGGGATCGAGCAGGTTGAAGGCGACGGTGCCGCCGCGTTCGCGGGTGCCGGCGGGCCCGTAGATCCGTGCCATCGGCTGGCCGTTGCCGTGCCGCAGGGCGGCGAGCCGGCCGAGGAGCCAGCCGGTCAGGCACATCACCCGCTGGTGGATCAGGTCCAGCCCGATGCCGGACACCCAAGACAGCCCCGAGGCCAGATCAGGGATCTGCAGGAAGCTGAGCGTGCCGTCCTCGAACCGGGCCTCGTGCGGGGCCGGCGTATGCCAGTCGCCCTGCACGCTGGCGATGCCCACCGACCCGCCGGCGAACCAGGGCCGCCGTAGCCGGCCCAGCGCCTCCCGCCGCGCGATCAGGCAGCCGACGCCGGTCGGGTAGCCGAACACCTTGTACCAGCTGACCGGCACGAAATCGGGCTTGACCACCGACAGGTCAAGCCGGTTCGACGGCACGTACGCCGCGGCGTCAAGCAGCACGTCATAGCCGTGTTCATGGGCCAGCTCGATCCAGCGCAACGGATGCTGCACGCCGCTGAAGTTGCTCTGCGCCGGGTAGGCGAACAAGCCCCGGCGGCGAGGGGCCACCCCGCCCCGCGCTACCCGCCAGGCCGCGCCCAGCGGGCCCGGCCCGCGCCGGGCCAGCGCCCGCCCGATCGCCTCGTCGTCTATCCGAAGCTCGGGGGAGCAGAATGGCACGTACTGGGTGAGCGCGCCGCGGGACCTGGCGAACTCCCTGATGCCATTGACTGAGTTGTGATTGTCCTGGGTCATGACCAGCCGGGTCCGCGGGCCGAACGGGTAGGCCTCGCCGATGAGCCGGCACGCGCCGGTGGCGTTCGGGGTGAAGATGGCCGCGTACTCCTGCGGCGGCGCGTTGAAGTACGCCAGGACCGCACTCCGGGCCCGCTCGATCAGTTCGGTCGACGCAGCAGAGGTCGGATTTTCCGAGTGCGGGTTGCCGAAGCAACCCCCGCGTACCCTCTCGGCATGCGCGGTCAACTGCGCCTGGGCCGGCAGGCCTGCACCGGTGTAGTCCAGGTAGACGTGGCCGCTCGCGTCGAGGTAGGAGTATTCGGTCGCCCGCAGCTGGTCCAGCAGCGCCGTGCCCAGGTAACCGGGATAGGCGGACAAGAAGCCGGGCGGCCCTGGCGGCAGCCCGCACCCAGCGCCGGATGGCAATCCAGACAGCTTTTCCAGGGACGCGGTCATGATCTTCTCCCCCGCACTCGGCAGGCCCCGCTATAAAGAAGAGCGTGCCAGCGCTGGGCTAACCCGCCATTGAGGCATGATTGAGCACGGCACCCGCCGGACTTGTCGATCAGCCAGTCGGTCGCCGCCACGCCTGCGACATGACCTCGGGATCGGCCAGATCGCTGAAGACCTCGGCGAACCGGGTCAGGTCGCCGGTGCTCACCGCGACGCCGGCTGGCGGCTGACCGGGGGCGCCGCGCTACGCGGCGGCGGCGAGGTGGCTGAGCAGGTCATCGACGAGATCGTCCGGGCCGGCCTGGCCCTTGCCGCCGGGCGACAGGTGGCCGGCGAGTGTGAGGGCGACGGCGCCGTGTGCCAGCGCCTGCAGGAGTGCCGCCAGTCGTTCGGGATCTCCAGCTGGGAGCTGTCCGGCGCGCTGTTGCTCAGCCACGAGGGCGATCAGCGCGGCTCTTGCCGTATCCGCGGCGGCCGCGAGTTCCTGCGAACCGGTTGACCACGCGCCGAAGACGAGCCGGAACCGCGCGGGGTGGGCTAGGGCCCAGCCGACGTATCCGTGCAGCACCGACCGCAGCGTGGTCGCGGTGGCCAGGACTGCGCCCTGCCGAGTGAGCTCACCGGCGGCAACCGCGGCGAGCAGCGCTTCCTTGCTGGTGAAGTGTTTGTACGGGGCATTGTGTGAAACCCCGGCCCGACGGCCCACCTCCCGCAGCGTGACCGCTTCAGGCCCCCCTTCGTCGAGGAGCTGGACCGCCGCGTCCACGAGCGCGTCGCGTGTGCTTGATGCCATCACGTCATGATAGCCAGGATAAGGTTGACGCTGTCAACCAGAAGGGTTACGTTGACGTTGTCAACCTCAGTCGGCGGGCGGGAACCCGCCGCACAAAAAAGCGCCGGCCGGTACCAGTTACCCGGACAGGCGCGCAGAAACAGTAAGGAACGTCCATGGAAGAGGTTCAGCTGCTGCCTGCCGACAAGCTGGCATGGCACGAGGAGCAAACGGCTATACCGCTCCCGCCGGAAGAGGTGTACGCGCGGCTGAACGGTGCCCCGCTGGAGGGTCTCATACCGGGAACCGGCCGCATTCCCGCCGTAACGGGCACCGCGGCGCTCAACGACATCCCGTTTCCTCAGCCAGGAGCCCGCCGGCGGGTGATGCTCGCCGACGGCAACACCGCCACCGAGGAAGTGATCCAGAACACGCCGGGCGGCTACTTCTCCTACAAGGTCTGGGAGTACACCCTCAAGACGGCGCGCCCCATCCGGTACGGAAAGGGGGAATTCTGGTACCTGCCCGCAGATCACGGCCGGGCCACCACCCTGCGCTGGCGTTATTCCTTCAAGCTGCGCGGCGATCGCTTCCCGGGCATGCTCGGGCCATTCGGGCGCTTCGTGTTTACCAAGGTCTTCCTGGACCGCGCCTACGCGACCTTCATGAAATCGGCCATGAACGCGATAGAACGGTACGCGCTGCAGCCCG
>JBEKGC010000499.1:0-4808 GCA_050013055.1 Streptosporangiaceae bacterium | reverse complement strand
CACATCCCATACCCGCCTGTTACAATGATCGCATCTCCTTGATTGCAAGCTTTCAGTGCCCCTTTATCCGCCTTGGCCTGTGTATTTTCTCTGCCTATCAAACCAATATCTCCGGTAGAAGGCGAGTACGCGATCGCCCCGAACGCGTACTTGGTTCCTATATCAAAACTATGATAAGACTTCTTATGCCTGCAAATGCAAAACTTTTCAGAGGTGTCTCCTGGTGGACTCCTGAAAGTATAGCACTCGCACATCTTGCAAGGCCCATTAGCCATAGCCGACTCCAAATCTGTCTTCGACTAGGATTAAATTTTGAAGGATGCCATGGTCGCGTGGCCAGCCCCGCTACAACCATAGGAGGATTGAATGGAACAGGGAACTATCCGCATAGAGCGTTACGATCAGAAGCACGACCATGACGACGTCAGCAGAATCGTACGTTGCTGGCTGCTTGGTAGCAATAGCCCGACGTGAAACCGCCCTGCCGCATCAGTCGCAAAAGTGTCATTATGCCAGCTGAGTTTCCAGGGACCTCGATATGCGAATCTCTTTCGGACAGCGATCCGGTTCCCGTCCACCGCCGAGATGACAGATACAGCTACCGGGGGCAATGGCACGATCGAATGAGCAGTTCGCCAACCGCTCCGACCCCGTCGTGGGCCGAATACGTGCCGAAGCGGGCCACCCCGTGGGCGGAGGTGCGGGTCAAGGCATGTTCAGGAGCGGTCTGTAAAACCGTCGGCTCAGCCTACGTTGGTTCGAACCCAACACCTGCCACCACCTGCGGAAATGGCCCGGTAGCTGCGAATTCTCGCGCTGGCGGGCCGTTTCTTCTCGGTCCCGGCGTGTGTCACCTTGTCGCGCTGTGGACCGTCATGTTGCGCTGTCCACGGACGCATAGCGGACGGGCGTCCGTGCTGCAGGGACGGTCGGTATGCACAGTTACGACGGTCGGTGTGCACAGTTGCGGTGGTCGGTGCACACCGTGGGCTGTTTCACGGACGGCCACGGACGGGCCGCGCTGACCGCGTTTCTCCGGCTGAAGGTGAACGGCGGAGCCGGGCGTGCATCCCCTGTGGCCACCCGGCGGTGTCCTTGCCGAAAATCTTATCCGTGCAGGTTAAGCGGCGAGCCCTGCGCCGTGCTCCGCCGCATGACCCAGTTCTCCAGCGTGCGCCGCTCGTCTCCCGGCAGAACCAGCGGCTCCAGCTTGCTATCTCCCATCCCTCCAGCAGGCCGGGCCCCGCGCCGGCGAGAAGACCGCAGCTCCGGATCGTGACGCAAGGCGACTCACGTGGTGACCATGAAACTCATGACCGGCTCACCAGGTCCGCGAGGTCATCACCGGGCTGGCCGCGGCGGGACACTGGCGGGAGGGTGACCTGCTGGTCCGGGTGGTCTTCGGCGCCAGGTATGACGTGATCCGGCTGGCCTGTTTGCTGGCGGCCCTGCCGGTGGAACTGCTGGGCCGGCTGCGCAGCGACCGGAGCGCCGCAGGCGGCATCCCCTGCCGCGTACTGGTGGCCGTTGACAGCTACGATCAGCTGGCATGGATCTAGCCGCTGCCGTCGCGGTTGCGGGGACGACGGCCTGTTTGCCGGTTCACCCGGATGCTGAACGCCTGCTCAGGCAGGTGACCGGCAAGGGCGCGGTGCCGCCTGGCAAGGCGCTGTCGCTGGCCTGGCGTCCGCCGGGGGTCGAGGTGCGCCCGGTGGAGGCGCTGCACCTGCTGTCGCTCGTCACCGCCCATGCCTACTCTGCCGGTGACCTGCATGACGCGTATGCCTGGTGGGGGCTTCTGCGTTACCTGGGCTTCTTCGACCATGAACCCGGGAAGCCGGATCCGGTGCTCCGGGTCAGCCGCGCGGGCGCCCAGGTGGCGGGCGTGCAGCGGCGGGTGGCTTCGGAGGAGCTGGGAATCGCCTTCGGGGTCCTGCTGGCCAGCATGCATGTCAGGAAGGCCCTGGGTCCCGGCGTTCCTGTCGGGATCGTCGACATCGATGTCCTGCTCCGCGGTTCTGGCGCAGGATCATCAGGCCGGGCAGACTACGTGCTGGTGGCCGGCCCGGGCGAGGACGAGCCGGACGGCAGGGTGTATTTCCTGGAATGCAAGGGGACCAGCGACCCGCGAGACTGCGGCCGGCAGCTGGCGAAGGCAGTCGGGCAGGTGGCCGGGCGGGTCCTGGGGTATGCCGCTCGGGCGGGGCTTGCCGCCAGTACCGTTGCTGGCGTCTCGCAGGTGTCATGCCTGGTGCTGGAGCTGGCCGACGGCGATGCCGGGCCGTCCGGGCGGAGGCCGCGGAGCGGGCTGCGTGATGACCTTACCCATGGCACGCTTCCTGGGCTGGCGGAGGACCTCGTACGGGACGCGCTGAGGGCCTCCTGGTCGGTGCTGGGCCGCTACGGGGGTAACGAGGCCGCTGCGCGGCGCTGGCCGGACGAGGACAGAAAGACATACACAGCCTCATCCCGGGGCCGCCCAGGGCGCCGGGTGGAGGTCGACTCGCAGTACGGCCCTGCCATCGGGATCAGCGCGCCGTTCGACCTTGGCGACCGGCAGCTTGTCGTCACCTGGGCCATCGGCCAGCAGGTCGACGACGCCCTGACAAGCGGTGATTTCCGGGACGTGCGTACCGCTCAGGAGGCATTCGCGGCGGAACTGGACGGAACCGGCACGCGGGAAAGCCAGGGCGGCGAGCTAGACGCGTCAGCCGAGACGCCCGAACCTGAGGGCCGGGTCACGGCAGGCGAGCCCGTCGAATCCGCGATGCCGGACGGCTCGATCTTTTCCCTGACCGTCAGGTAACCAGACGGCGACCGGGGGAGACGGTCACGGTCGCGGTCCGGGCCGCCGGCGGCCCGGACCGGGTCGAGGTCACCGACCGCGGCGGCCGGGGTGTGCCGCAGCTTCGGGCCTGCAGTGGTGAGGCGGAAGGTGGCCGGGGGCTGGATCTGGTGGCGGGCTGGCCGCGCGGTGGGGGTAGCGGCGGCGCGGCGGGCGGATGGTGACCTGGTTCGCCAGTACTGCGGTACGGCTGAGCCTCCCCTGCCCGGGAGCTGGCGGCACGGCCGGGCACGCCGAGGTCCACGGGAGGGACACGCCAGGTATATGCCAGGTCTGCGCCAGGCACATCGGAGGAGATCCTGAGCGGGGCCGTCGGCCGGGGTCCTGTTCTGGTTGTCATCGAGGTGCTCGCTGGGCACCAGGATCGAAGCGCGCTCCGCCTCGATTACCTGCGTAAAGGCGATATTGGGGTAATGGGTCGTGTCCGAGGACCGACACAGCCCATTGCCCCATATGAGCCTATCCGCCACAGCGCTGAATTGACTATACGGAAAGATGACTCTCCTGTCTATCCTCCTGGTGCTGAGCTGCGGAAACGTCGAATTCAGGGCAGGCCGGAATAACAGCACATCCAGGCCGTCTGGTCTGGTTCCGGCTCAGCGGAACTGCGTGAAGTGTGTCACCGGGTAAAGGAGCCGGCCCGCCTGCCGGAGATGGCCGGCGGATTGCATCCTGGACTGTGCGATGACGCTCCGGGAACCGGGTGCCATGCCTGCGGCCGAAGGCTAGCCGGTGGCCGGGGACGGCCGGGAGGGCGCCCCGTTTCGTCGGTAGCCGCTCCTGGCTTGCCGCGCCTTCCCCTGACCGCGGCCCAAGGTCCAGGGCCAGAAGGCGCAAGAGGGAGGGCCCGCACCACAGGGCCCGACCGCCACCGTCATCAGCCCGCCGTCGGCTCAGCTTGGAGCGCAAGCCACTGCGACGCCGGCACCCGGACAGCCGCCGCGGGCAGTGGCCAATCAACCATGACAGCCGTCCACACCCCCGCGCCTAACGAGTATGGGTCGCACATTGGTGCGGAAACCGTGGCAGGTGAGGCGCGCGGAACTGCCAGTTCTGAGAGGGCGTATAGAGCATGAGTGCGGTAGTTCGTTCCGGTGATTCCGATTCCTGGTATGTCCGGCGATGGTGCGATGCGACGTGGTTTGCGGATCGTGGCGGCCACCCGGGTTGCGGTTGTCCGTAGCCATAAACGTGTCTAGGGCGGAGATGGACAGGAATCTCCCAGGAACCGCGCGGATGCCGGGTACCGGGTACCGGGCGTGACATCGTCGGTTTCCGTGACAGAACGACGCCAGTACCCCAGCGATATCTCCGATGCCCGGTGGGCCCTGATCGAGCCCGTCCTTTCCGCCTGGCAGGAAACCCGGCTGGCCCGCAGCCCGGTCCCGCGGCGGCCCACGTACGAGCTGCGGGAGATCTGGAACGCGCTGCTGTACCTGAACCGCACCGGCGTGCAGTGGCAGTACCTGCCGCATGACTTCCCGCACTACCAGTCGGTGAACTCCTACTACAATGCCTGGCGCGATGAGGGCATCTTCGAGCAGCTCAACGCGGACATGACCCGGCTGGCCCGGATCAAGGCCGGCCGGGACCCCGAGCCGACGGCCGCCATCATCGATACCCAGTCGGTGAAGACCTCGGGCAACGTCCCTGCGGCCGGCCAGGGCATCGACGCTGGCAAGAAGATCGTGGGACGCAAGCGCGGCATCGTCACAGATACCCTCGGGCTGCTGCTGGCCGTCATCGTCGTCGCGGCCAGCGTCACCGAGAACGCGGCCGGCACGCAGCTCCTCAGCCAGGCCAAGGGCGCTCACCCGCAGGTCAGGCGCGCCTGGGCCGATGAGGGCTTCAAGAACCAGGTCATCGAGCACGGCGCGGACCTCGGCATCAACGTCGAGGTCGTCCCGCGCAAAGCCGGGGTCAAGGGCTTCCACGTCGTCAAGCGCCGCTGGGTTGTCGAACG
>JBEKGC010000498.1:0-6050 GCA_050013055.1 Streptosporangiaceae bacterium | reverse complement strand
TTCGAGGGCCAGAAGCAGATGAAGGCGATGTTCAGCGGGGGGATGCCGGGCATGCCCGCGATGCCGGGGATGCGCGCCGCCAGCAAGTCCGCCCGCAAGAAGGGCGGCAAGAAGAAGGCGGCACCGCGCAGCGGTGACCCGCGGCGCGCCGCCGAGATCGCCCGCGGCGCGGCCGCTCCGGGCGAGCCGGGTACCCCGGCGATCCCGCGCGGGTTCGGCGGCCTGGGCGGTGGCCTGCCGGACGGTTTCGGTGAGAGCCTGGCCGACGGGCTGGCCAACCTGCCGCCCGGGCTGAACTTCCCGTCCCCGGCGCAGGACAACGTGCCCGCCGCGTTCCGCGCCAACCCCAACGCCAAGCGCCGCAAGAAGAAATAGCGCCCCCTGCCCGTTCGGCTCGCCCAGGGTAGATGCTGAGCGGAGGGCTTCACATCCCAGATATTAGATTATGCTAATATCTGGGATATGAAGGAAAATTACGAGCTGAGGTTCTTTAGCGATGTGCTGGACTGGATCAATGCCTTAGCAAAGGAGGATCCGGACAGTCATGATCACGTGATCGCAGCGCTTGAGCGCCTTCAGGAGGCCGGGCCTGCTATCCGGAGGCCGACCGTCGGGGCGATAAGCAGGAGCCGTTTCCGCAACATGCGTGAGCTACGCCCGCGTAGCGGAAGCCGGGTCAGCATCCGGCTCCTGTTCGCCTTTGATCCCGCGCGGCGCGCAATCTTCCTGGTGGCTGGTAACAAGGCCGCCGACGGGAAGTGGGGAGCGTGGTACCGGGAGGCGGTGGCCGCGGCGGATGACAAGTACGCAGCTTATCTCCAGGCCATGGAACAGGAAAAACACGACGAGATTGAAGGATGAGATCATGGAGCTTGGCACCATGGCTGACCTTGCTGTCGCGATCACACCCGAGAAGCGGTCGCGTATCGATGCCATCAAGGAGCAGATGGTCGATGCGGAGCGGGGCCACGAGCTTGCATCGTTGCGGAAGACGCAAGGTTTGACCCAAGCCCAGGTCGCTGAGGCGATGGGAGTGACGCAGGGCAGGATCAGCCAGATAGAGCGCGGCGCGGCTCGCCTGGACACCACGACCATGTCGGACTATCTGCATGCCATCGGCGGGGAGCTTACGCTTATCGCCACCGTTGGCGAACAATCGGTGCGCCTGTTATCGATCGTCGGCTCGCCCCCGGAATTACTCGGGGCTGAAGGCGCGGACCACGCGTCGATGGTGTCGGCCTCGGCGGCGCTCTTGTCGTCGCGGTAGCGCAGCACCCGGGCGAAGCGCAGCGCGAGGCCGCCCGGGTAGCGCGGGCTGCGCTGGACGCCGTCAAAGGCGATCTCCACCACCAGCTCGGGCCGGACGTAGACGGTGTAGGCGTCCCGGTGGTCTTCCAGCTCGAGCAGCCTCCTCGTCTGCCAGGTCAGCAGCTCGTCGGTCAGGCCCTTGAACGTCTTGCCCAGCATGACGAAGCCGCCCCCCTCCGGGTCCCTGGCGCCCAGGTGCAGGTTGGACAGCCAGCCCCGGCGCCGCCCGTGCCCCCATTCGACGGCGAGCACCACCAGGTCCAGGGTGTGCCTCGGCTTGACCTTGATCCACCCGGCGCCCCGGCGGCCCGCCGCGTACGGGGCGTCAAGCGCCTTGACCATGACGCCCTCGTGCCCGCGCGCGATCGCGTCGGCGAAAAACTCCGTGGCTTCCTGCACCGAGCCGGTGACGAGCCGGGGGGTGCGGAGCTCGGGCGGCACCGCCCAGGTCAGCTCGACGTGCCGCCGCCAGGCGGGCAGGTCGATCAGGTCCGCGCCGTCCAGGTGCAGCGCGTCGAACAGGAAGACCGACAGCGGCACGCCGCCCTGGGTAGCGGTGCGGGATGCGGTGTCCTGGAAGGGGAGCGGCCGGCCGTCCGCGCGCAGCGCGATCAGCTCGCCGTCCAGGACCGCCGTCCGGACCGGCAGCTTGGCCAGCGTCGCCACGACTTCGGGGAGCCTGCCGGTGATCTCATCAAGCGTCCTGGTGAACAGGCGGACGCCGCCGTGGTCCAGGTGGGCCTGGATCCTGATCCCGTCGAGCTTCCACTCCACCGCGCACTCACCCGCCGAGGTCCCCTCCGCCGAGCTCGATGCGTCCCCCTCCGCCGAGCTCGATGCGTCCCCCTCCGCCGCCGCGCCGCCGCCGATCTTGGCGAAGGCGCCGGTGATATCCGCCGCGCTGGCCGCGAGCATCGGCCGCACCGGCCTGCCGACCTCCAGGCCAAACGCAGCCAGCGCGTCCACCCCGCCCGCGAGCGCCGCCGCCGCCACCGCCCCGAGCGCTCCGCGCAGCATCATGGCCCGGCGGACCTGCGCCACCGGCACCGCCGCGGCTCGCGCGACGGCCTCGGTCATTACCCCCTCGAGCGCGCCCTGCCTGAGCTCACCGGACAGCAGGCCGTACAGGAACTGCTGCTCATCCGCGGTGGCCCGGCAGAAAAGCTCGCTGACGAGCGCCTTACGCGCGGCGGTCGACCCTTTACCGGAGACCGCGCCGATCGCGGCGAAGCCGGAGTCCACGTCGGACAGGGTGAGGGCCGGGGCGGCCGCGGCCGCGAACCCGCCTTTCAGCGCGGCCCAGCCGACGCCGATCTGGCGCTGCGGCAGTTCTCCGGACAGGTAGGCGACGGCGATCGGGACCTCGAGCGGCCCGGCCGCTCGCAGCGCGGCGGCGAGCGCCTCGATCTTGGCCAGCCGGGCGCTGGTCGTGGCCACCACCCGCGACACCTCGGCGATCTCAGCAAGAAGCACGCCACCATTGTCGCTCAGCCGAAGATCATCTCCTCGCGCAGCTCGTCCACCCGGTCCGGGGACAGCGAGGTGTACGCGCACACCTCCTCCGCGCTGCCGAACCTGCCCAGTTTTTCCCGCGCCGCCAGCACATCGCTCACCTCCGCCGGGGTGAGCCCCAGGGTGCCGGAAAGCACCGTCCCCGGCACGTGGTTGACGTCGACCAGTCCGCCGTCGTCGTACTCCCGCGGCAGGTCGGGCCGCCCGATCCGCAGGTCCCTGGCCATGCTGGGGTTGGTCTTGACCAGGTGCCGCGCGTCTTTCCTGCGCTCGATCCGGCCCCGCGCCTGCGCCAGGGCGGCCCGGTTGCGCTGCCGCGGACCGATCACCCGCGGCGCCGCTTCCCGCCCCGGGCGGAACAAGATGGCCGTGTGTATCGCGGCAAACCCGGCCAGCGCGATGACGTAGCCGCCGACCGCTCCGTCGGGGGCGTGCAGGTTGATCGCGAGGATCAGCCCGAGCGTCGCCGCCAGGTAGGCGGCGAACACCGCCCAGTCCTGCCGCCGGTGCTGGATGGCCGCGTTGACCAGGAACGGCACGAAGGACAGGAAGCCGAGCGACCAGATTGGTGTCGAGGCCCAGGCGACCGTCGCCAGCACGTCGCTGGATCTTCCCGGCCGCGCCTGCCCCGCTGGTTCCCTGGGTGTCGGCTGAGCGTCGTTCCGGCTGGCTCGTGTCACGCTGTCCTCCCTCGTCTCGGGACCTGCTCGCGGGCGCCTCCGCTCGTGGCTCGCCCGGCCGGCGCCCGCGCTCAGCTGGGCCGGCCGCTCCGGCGCAAGCCCAGGCCGGGCCGGCCGCGGCTGCCCGGCGCCCAGAGCCAGTATCCGACCGGGAACAGCCGGATGTGCAGGTGATCGTCGACGAGCCCCCACAGGCCGCGCCGCGCGAACAGCGCGATGACGATCGCCACCAGCCCGAGGATGATCAGGTACCAGGCGTTGTAGGACTGCAGCGTCTGCTGCAGGACCATGTACACGATCGTGCCCAGGATCGGCCCCTCGATCGTGCCGATCCCGCCGATGATCACCGCGAACGCCATCTCCGCCGTCCATTGCACGCTGAACACCGAGGTCGGCTGCACCTGCAGCTGACTGATCGCGAGCAGCGCGCCGGCCGCCCCGCAGCCGATTCCGGCGATGACGAAGACACCCATCCGGGCCAGCCCGACCCGGACGCCTGAGCTGCGGGCGGCCACCTCGTCGTCCCTGATCGCGGTGAGCACCAGGCCAAGCCTGCCCCGCAGCACCAGGTAGGTGGTGGCCAGCGCGATGACCGTCACGGCCAGCCCGGCCCAGTAGGTGTCCGCGGTGAGCAGGGTGGGGTCGTAGCCGGACAGGCCGGGCAGCGGCATGCCGGTCCCGCCGCCGATGGAGGAGAACTTCTCGATGATGAGCAGCACGGTGGCGGCCAGTACCCAGGTGGCGATGGCGAAGTACCCGCTGCGCAGCCGGGAGACCAGCCACCACAACGGCAGCGCGGCCACCCCGCAGCCGATCGCGGCGACCGGCAGCGCGGCGAACGGTGAGGTGCCGTGCAGCGCCAGGATCAGCACGAAGTACGCGCCGAGTCCCACGAACGCCTGCTGCCCCACCGACACCAGGCCGGCGTAGCCGGCCAGCAGGTTCCACATGCAGGCCAGCGTGAGCACGATAAAGCCCTGCACCATGATCGTGGTGGTGCCGGCGTACACGAGGTAGGGGAACAGCGCCAGCACCACGACGACCACAAGCGCGCCGATCCCGGTCCAGGCCACGTTCCGCCTCGACCGGGTGACTCTGACTTTTTCTTCCGAACGGGCCGTGGTCTCAGTACCCACCGTCATGACTGCGCCTTCCGGGTGGTGAGCCCCTGGGGCCGCAGGATCAGCACGGCCAGGAAGACGACGTAGCCGGCCAGCACCTCGTCGGAGATGTTGATCTGCGCGCCGATCTGCTGGGCCACGCCGAGGACCACGCCGCCGAGCAGCGTCCCCCACAGCGAGCCGAGGCCGCCGATGACCACCGCGGCAAACGCGAAGAGCAGGATCGTGTCGGTGCCCGTGGTCGGCGCGAACTGCGAGTACATGCCGTAGCCGATGCCGGCCAGCGCCACCGTGCCGAACGCGATCGCCGCCGCGACGCCGAACACGTGCCGGTAATCCACCCCGGACAACTGGGCCGCTTCCCGGTCGTCGGCCACCGCCCGGATCATCCGCCCGTAGGAGGACGAGGACAGGAAGTACTGCAGCCCGAGCAGCACCACCACGGCCACCACGAAGATCAGCAGCAGCAGGTAGGCGATCTGGATCTGCGAACCGACCGAGAACGAGCTGGTGATGATGGCGTTGCCGACCCCGAGCGAGTGGCTGTTGGCGTTGATGAACTGGAGCAGGCCGGCCTCGATCACCACCGACAGCCCGAACGTGACGATCAGCGTGGTGAGCGCGCCGCGGTCCAGCGCCGCCTGGATCACGGTCCGCTGCAGCGCGTAGCCGAGCGCCGCCATGATCGGCACCACGACCACGAACGACCAGAGCACCGGGACGTGGGTGACGGTGATGACGCCGAGCGCGACGTAGCCGCCGATGACCGCGAGGTCGCCGTGGGCCAGGTTGACCACCTTCATGACCCCGAACATCAGCGACAGCCCGCAGGCGAACAGCGCGTATAGCCCGCCGGTCAAGATCCCCTGGATGATGTCGTTGACCCACACCACTACGTTTCGCTCCCCTCGGGGGTCGTGGCTCCGGCCGGGCTAAGCCCGAAGTAAGCCGCCTCCACCTGCTCGGCGGTGACGTCGGACGGGCGGCCTTCCAGCGTGGTGTGGCCTTCGAGCAGGCACTGGATGTGCGTGGCGACCTGCAGCGCCTGGCTGACGTCCTGTTCCACCAGCAGGACGGTGAGCCCGGTGGCCAGGATCTGCGGCATCATGCCGTAGATGCGCTGGACCACCACAGGCGCCAGGCCGAGGGACAGCTCGTCGAGCAGCAGCACCCGCGGGTTGGCCACCAGGGCCCGGCCGAGAGCGACCGTCTGCTGCTCGCCGCCGGATAGCTGCGCCGTGCGCTGGCTCCTGCGGTCTTTCATCCAGCCGAACATCTCGTAGACCCGCTCGAGGGTCCACGGCCCTTTCCGCGCGTAGGTCGCACCGACCAGCAGGTTCTCCTCCACCGTGAGCGAGGGGAACAGCCGGCGTCCCTCCGGCACCATGGCGATCCCGGCGGTGGCCCTGCGTTCGGGCCTGACCTTGGT
>JBEKGC010000497.1:0-6805 GCA_050013055.1 Streptosporangiaceae bacterium | reverse complement strand
ATTCATGACACAGTGGCGCCGCATCGAGGAACTGACCTCAGAACGCGGCCCGTTCATCTGGCGGGTGTCACGCACCGCAATGACACAAATCCCGCTCGACTAGACACCGGAGATGCCAGCTGCGGCGAGGGTACAGGCGAGCCAGACCCACCCTGCCATCAAGACGGCGGGGATACTCGAGACACCCAAACTCGAAAGTCCCTTGCTCGGCGTCTTACTCACATGCCGATGAGAGTAAGACACTGGGGTTGCCCGGGGAGAGGAGACGCGGCGGACCGTGGCCTCGCATCTGATGGCCTTACATTCAGCTTCTGAGACCCGTCCCGCCGTGGGTGTTTGCCGGTGGGTTGGCTGCGATACTAAGGCATCGACTGTGCATGGCAGCCGTTCGCGGAGATCGAGGATAAGCTCGAGGGTAGCGAGCGCCTTGCTTCGGGTTGTTCTCTCGGGGAGGGCAGATGGATTATCAAAGGCTAGCCGTTCACAGGACTATCGTTGCCGTAGATGTTGAGGGGTTCGGGGATCGGCAGCGCACAAATCGTAATCAAGTAGTCGTACGTGATGGCCTGTACCTTGCAATGCAGGAGGCATTTCGCCAATCGAGGATTCCCTGGACTGATAGTAACTACGAAGACCGCGGCGACGGTATGTTCCTACTAGTTGGTTCGGAAGTGCCGAAGAGCCTGTTCGTCGAATCGCTGCCTTCCGCGCTAGTTGCAGCCCTAGGAATGCATAACGACTCACATCCGGACTCGGAGCGTATCCGGCTGCGGATGGCCCTGCACGCTGGTGAGGTCAACTATGATGGGCACGGAGCGACGGCTGCTTCGATCAACTTGACGTTTCGTCTCCTCGAATCGGCTCCAGTAAAGGAGGCGTTGGCCGACTCTCCGGGTTTGCTGGCGGTCATTACCTCGTCATGGTTCTTCGAAGAAGTGGTACAGCACAGCACGGCAAATCCCGCCGCTTATTACCCTGCCCATGTGACGGTAAAGGAAACCGACACGACTGGATGGATCTGCCTACCAGATCATGTGAACCACCATAGCCGCATGGCGCCTGTTCACTCTTTGGGCATTACCGCAACTACTATCCGGCCTGCTGGGGCACGGGATAACCTCAAGGTCCGTAAAGCGCTTTCTCTTGCATACCGGTCAGCTATGGGGGAGCCAATCACGCCTGCCGGAGATATGCCCGTGGGGTTGGAAATACCGACTTTTGGTGAGGGCTACGTTAATCACCGTATTCGGGTAGCGGAGGTTACTTCTTCTTCCGAGCCTGGCCGCGAATCCTGGTGGACTGATGTGCCGATCACTGATAACATTTGCGAATTCCTTATTGCACGCTTGACCGCGTCGGCAATATTGTCGGCACCTGTAATCTTGCTGGGGCAGCCGGGATCAGGCAAGTCGGTTCTAACTCGGATCATGGCGGCCCGGTTTTCAGGCGCAGGCTTCCTGACTGTCCGGGTTGAGCTTCGGCAAGCACCAGCTACGGCGGATCTGCAGGATCGGATCGAATTCGCGATCCGCGACGCTACGGGAGAGAGGATGCAATGGTCGCAACATATTGAGTCGGGTAATAATGCTCCTTCCGTCGTGATATTTGACGGCTTCGATGAAATGCTGCAGGCCACTGGAGTCGCACAGTATGACTTTCTGCTACGTGTGCAAGCGTTCCAGGAACGCGAGGCCCGTCTAGGTAGACCCCTGGCTGTTATCGTTACAAGCCGAATCGCGGTTGCTGATCGCGCACGGATTCCCAACGGTGCCATGGCTGTCCGACTAGAGCCCTTTTACAAGGAACAGATTACCGAATGGCTTAGGATATGGGTTAAAATAAACCTTTCCTCCTTTGCGGAACGCGATTTGAAGCCATTGCCCGTAGAAATAGCTCTTAAATATGAAGAGCTCGCCGAGCAGCCGCTTTTGCTCCTGATGCTGGCCCTATACGATGCCGACGCTAATGCTCTTCAACGTCGGCCTGCAAAGCTGAGTCAAACCGAACTCTACGGGCGGTTGCTAAAGGACTTCGCTGAGAGAGAAATGCGCAAAAATTCGCCTACGACGTCCGAAGTCGATCTGGAGCGCGCAGTAGAAACAGAACTACTCCGACTATCAGTCGCCGCTTTTGCTATGTTCAACCGACGTAGCCAATGGGTTCCGGAAGCTGACCTTGATGTCGACTTTTCGACACTACTGATTGAAGGGGAATCTCACGCCACTGAACCTGCTAGGTTGCCAACTCGTCTTACCACGGCGCAGCTCACCATTGGCCGATTTTTCTTCGTTCATGAGTCACAGGCAACTCATGAAAATCGTAAACTTCGCGCATATGAATTCCTTCATGCAACATTCGGCGAATTTTTGGTTGCTCGATTCGTGGTGCGACTTCTCTCCGAGATGGTGACATCCGAAACAGATTCAGACCGTTTGCGGCACGGTGGGGTCGATAGCGAATTGCTTAATGCAGTTCTGTCATTTGCGGCGCTTACCGCCCGGAGCTCTGTTGTAGTGTTTGTCGGTGACCTGCTCGATCAGCTGGACGCACGGCAACGTACGGCTATCGCTGATGCGCTTCTGGCACTTCACGAAAGGGCGCTCTTTGCCTTTAGCGAGTCAGTCTATAGTGGCTACGAGCCACTTGTGTTGCCAGTGATAGCCCGACATGCTGCTTGGAGTGCCAACCTGGTTTTTTTGACTGTGCTTGCTGCGGGCGAGGTTACTGGCACCCAACTCTTCCCGCATGAGCCAGACCCAGGTAGTGCGTGGCGGAACGAAGCGCTGATATGGCGTTCGCAACTTGTGGGTCACGGCTGGAACGGCCTGTGTCAAGCGATCGCTTTGACTCGCGAATGGGACGGTGAACGTAGGGAAATCCGGCTTCGGCGTAACGATGGGACGTTGATACCAGAAGTTCCTGACGTTTATTGGTTTTATAACGTTCCACCTAATGCAGCGGCGCGTAAAGGAGTCTTTGTCTCACAAGGGCAAAAATCAGTCAGGCTGCAGCGTAGGATAGACTTTTCTTCTACTATGTCTGAGAATACTATGGCTCACAGCCTCGCTCCGCTAGCGTCTTCGTTCCCGGCGAGCGCTAATGTTTTTGTTGTCTTGGATGGTGGGCGTGCGGTATCAGCTACGCATGCCCTGCTGTCGGTGCTATATGCTCCTTACCGAGAAGGTGTTCCTGATGATTCCGTTTATCTGATCCTGGCTGAAGTGGCGTGTAAGATTGCGCAGGACCCCAGTGTGGAGAGTGGTAACGCCTACTTGAAAGCGGCCCTCGGCGTTCTGGTGTCGGCCGTTGAGCAGTGCGCAGCGCCTCCGATATCGCTCCAGCCTTTTGCAGGGTTGGTCAGCGACTCGATCACGAAAGATACGAAGCTTACGGAGCTTCTTGTCCGACTAGATGGACTGCTATCAGCTCATGGGATAATTGGTACGGCTTCACCTGATGACTAGGGTTAAAACCGGATTTTTTCGGTCGGCTCACTTCTAATATATCGGATAAATTCCCGTCACTAAGGCGGCGTATGTTACGTGACGTGCTAGGCAGCAGTAACTATAACGGCTGGAATGCGGCCTGCTGGCACCTTATATTTGACGTGCTATTCCTGAGTTGGGTGCCGCTGAGAGTGTTTCAGAGAGCCAGGCAGCAAAATCTAAGGCAGGTCGGCTGCTCGCGGCGGGCGTCGAAGGAGTGCGGGGCTCAGAGGCGAAGACTGCGTCGTTCGGCCTGAATACTCCCATGCCGCGATGCGGTCGGGTGCCGGGGCCGTGCCTATCCGCCGGAAGGAAGTGAACGCCTGGCTTCCTTGCTCCCGCGGGCAGCTGTCCGCGGTTTGACGCGATTCGGCATGGTCGCTAGCGTCGGCCGACGTGAGGGCCGCCGTCGGAACCATAGCTACGCAGGCCGATCTGGAAGCGCTCGCCGCGTCAGTCGCGGGCCTGTTCGGTGAAGACGCGGGCCGGCACGATTTTCTAACCGACATCGGCTGGCCCGCGCGCGAAGGGCACCCCTACTACTCCGCCCTGATGGACGATCCGGCCGGCCTGCTCCTACTAGCCCGCGACGGCGGCCAGGTCATCGGCCATCTGGCCGGGAAGGTCAGCGCGCCGGACCCGGTGAGGACCGCGGCCGTCGCCGTGCTTGAGAGCATGCGAGCGGCCCCGGATCCCCTGACGGCCGACGTCGGCAGCCTGCTCATCTGGCACTTCTTTGCCTGGGCCCGCGAACGCGTGACGCGGCAGGCCAGCGTCACCGCCTACGCAGGCAACCACGCAGCGGAGCGCTTCTACGAACGGCATGGCTTCGCGCCTGCCCGCGAGCATTACCTCACGAGCCCCTCTTTAGTTTCCGGGACTCGTATTAACGGCCATTTGGGAGGGGAAATCCGGCGGGGTCTTGGTTCTCCGGGCTGGCGGCATTGACCTCAGCCTGTGTCAACGGCACGCAGACAGAACCGGCGCGCTGGGCAACCCCGGATGCACGCAAGGTGGTCTCGGTCGGCTCCGCAGAACATCGGTTGGCTCCCGGTTTGGCTCCCGGGAAACGGCTCTCAGCGAGACAGACAGCGTAGGGGATTCGAACCCCTGACCTCTTGCATGCCATGCAAGCGCTCTACCAGCTGAGCTAAAGCCCCTTGGCTGCAGCACCAGGCTGTGGCCGGAACGGAGTTAGCATACCGGTTCCCGGGGCATGTGTCGCACCGGGTGGGCTAGGAGACGGCGGCCGTGGCCAGCTGAGAGCGGATCGCCTGCTTCTGCAGCTTGCCCGAGGCAGTCCGGGCTAGAGGCCCCGCAGGCGAGCGAGCCAGCACAACGCCATTGGTGATCTGCTGGCGGCTGCTTGCTAGCGGTTCGGGCAGCGGCCTGCGCTGGTCCGCGGGGACGAGGCGGGGACCTACTCCGAACTGCTTGAGCGGGGGGCGCGGCTGGCCAACGCGCTGCGCGGCGCTGGGCTGGCGCCCGGCACACCGGTGGCGGCCATGCTCGAGGACCGGATCTCCTCCCTCGAGGTGTACGTCGGAGCCGCGTTCGGCGGCTACCCGGTCATCCACGTCAGCGACCGGCTGGCCGCGCCCGAGGTGGCACACATCCTGGCCGACTCCGGTGCCGAGTCCTGTTCCACACCGACGGGCGCAGCGAGGTCGTGGCCGCGGCGGCCGCGCAAGCGGAGCTCCGGCGGCTGGTCACCATCGGAGCGGACCGGCCCCGGGCGCGATCGGGTTCGATGACTTTGTCAGCACCGGCCGTTCGGATCTCAAAATAACTCCCAGATCAGACGGGGACCTGGCCATCGTCGGGTACACGAGCGGGACAACCGGCCTGCCCAAGGGCGCGATGATCAGCCAGCGGGCGCTGACGGAGTGCGTCCGGCTGATGCCGTCGCTGTTCCGTATCAGCAGCTATGGGCGCTGCGCGTTCACTGGCACCCTCTCCTTTGTCAGCGGCATCTTTGGCGAGCGGTACATCGAGGTCTGGGGCATGACCGAAGGCGTTGCGCCGTTCCCGGCCACCACCAGGGATGACTGGCGGACCGCGTCGAGGACGGTGTCATCGCGCATGTCAGGACCAAGATCGCGGGCTACAAGCGGCCGCAGCGGTGCACTTCGCGGCGGCGCTGCCGCGCAACGCGAGCTTGAAGGTACGTAGGGACCAGGTCCGGGCCGAACTGGCCCGACGGGACGGGACTGACGGGACGAGCGCTTGACGGGACGGGCGCTTGACGGGACGGGCGCTTGACGGGACGGGCGCTTGACGAGACGGGCCGACCGGGCTAAAAGTTACTACAACTAAGAAAGCAACAAGCCTGGAGCATGGGAGCTGTCATGGCTGAAGCGAGGAACGGTCGTGCCTGAGGCCTTCGTGCGCGAAACGCTCCGTACCGCCCGGACCAAGGCGTCGCCGCAGGGAGGCAGGGCGCTGGCGGGCGGCGGGCCGCTGGCGGGAAGGGTGGCAGTGGTGTCCGGGGGCGGGCGGGGACTCGGCCGTTCGTTCTGCCTGGCGCTGGCCCGGCAGGGGGCGCGGGTGGTGGTCAACAACCGGAACCGGGTCGTGGACTCCGGCGGCCTCGGCCCGGCGGACCACGTCGTCGCGGAGATCGCGGCCGCCGGCGGCGAGGCGGTCGCGGACTACGCCGACGCGGCCGCGGCCGACAGCGGCGAGGCCATGGTCACCACGGCGCTGGATCGCTGGGGGCGGCTGGACATCTGCGTGGCCAACGCGGCCATCGGGGTGGGCGGCATGTTCCACCGGCAGCCGGCCGAGCAGTTCGACGAGGTCCTCGAGATCAACCTGCACGGCAGCAATACGGACGGATCATCCTGGTCGCCTCCACCGGCGGGCTGCACGGCGACATCGGCTTGTCCGCCTACGCCGCCAGCAAGGGCGGCCTGCTGGCCTTCGGCCGGTCGCTCGCGGCCGAGGGCGCGGCCAAGGGCGTGCTGACCAACATGCTGCTGCCGTACGCGCTGACCCAGATGACCGACGACGGGATGCCGACGGCGGCCAGGAAGCGCATGGAACCGGCCGCGGTGGCCTCGGTGCTCACCGCGCTGGCCTGCCAGGACTGCCAGCTGAATGCGGAGTACATCGTCACCGGCGGCGGGCGGCTGCGGCGCGCGTCGGTGGTGGAGTGGGGCACGGTACCGCTGCCGGACGAGCCCGACCTGGACCCGGCTCGGCTGGCCGAGCTGCTCGCGTCCAGCGGGCGTGGTGAGCCTCGGGAGTTCCGGGTGTCCGTGGACGCGTTCACCGACCTGATGGACGGCGGAGAGTCCCGGTGAGCTGGGGTGGGTTGC
>JBEKGC010000496.1:0-5512 GCA_050013055.1 Streptosporangiaceae bacterium | reverse complement strand
GCCCTGGTCAGCGAGGACGACTTCGTCGCCGCGCAGGGCATCAGCGCCTCGCGTGGTCCGGTACCGCACGATGAGCCCGTGCTCCGCCGGTACCTGCTGGCCGGGCTGCTTGCCTGCGGGCTGTGCGGGCGGCGGATGGAATCTGCCTGGTCCAACGGCAGGCCCGCGTACCGGTGCCGGCACGGCCGTACCAGCGCGATGGCGCCCGGCCCGTCCCGGCCGAAGAACACCTATATCCGCGAGGACAAGCTGCTTCCGCACCTGCCCGCCCTGCATCTGTTCCTCACTACCCCCGCCACGCGGGCCCGGCGCCGGACCCGAGCCGGAGCCGACGTAACGGGCACGGTAAGCCCAGGCGAGGTGATCGGGTACCTGCGCCAGCACGAGATCACCCTCACCTGGAACCCGGCCGCCGCGGCCCTGCAGGCGCGCGTCCCCGAGACTGCCAAGACCGTCACCGTAAAGGCAAGCTAACTCTGGCTGCAAAGCCCTGACCAGGAAGGATAAGAAAGCACGGAACGCCGATCGCCTGGCGCCGGCGGCAGCCTGCACGCGGGTGACGATCCGCCGTACCCGCAAACGGGCGGATATGGGGATTTTATGTGTCCGAGGACTTGATCCCCGCCCGAGGTGGTACATCACCGAATCGGTGATCCATGACCACTCCAAGCTAACACGGCAAAGGCCGGCCGGGCCCGCATTTCGCAGGCGAAACGAGGCGGCAGCACCGGCCTGCCCGACCGGTCCAGGCATGTGACCTGCGGAAACGACGAGGGCGGTGAGCCGGGACCGGACCGCACGCAGGGCCGGACCGCGGCAGCCGCAGCACGACGCTTCACCATCAGGGAAGCACAGTGACAGCGTCCCGCTGCTGCCCGCCAGTCCCCGCACCGCAGCCGCAGCCCCGTAAACCGGCCCCGATGACCTTGCCACCGAGTTGAACCCCCATAAAACCGAGTTGAACCCCCATGGGCAGTCCCTGGCGGCTAACCGCGCCGGAGCATCGCTGGCGGAGCCTGCGCCCGCGTACCCGCGTTCGAGCGGCTCTCGCTGCCTCGAGCCCTGCGGCGGGCCAGGTCCTATGGAGACTATTCTGTCGCGTGCCGTCAGCGCCGAGAGCCTCACCAAGCCCCCTGACCGGTTTACCGCTCATGCCGAAATGAGTGCGCTGCGATACGCATACTTATGCACCCCGATCAGCATGCTCGCTGATAACTCGCCAGCTACAAATTCTAACAATATTTGAAGCAAGCAAGGGTGGCAGCTCTTCTTCGTCGCAAGTAACCGCTAGCAGTGCGGTACTTGAGGCTCCGGCTCCCCAAACGGCGGGTGGAGATACTTCCTTGGAGCCCACCAGGTTTCGCCGAATCGCTCATAGCGAAGCCATTCCGCGCCGTCAAGCCCGATTGTCCAGCAGTCGAAGGTATAGCTAATACCGCCTATAAGCCCATTTTGGCCCGCCTCTCCTGTTTCGAGGAGGGCTGGCTGCCCTCCCGCCTCGCCGAACAGCTGGATAAAGTTGGCATCATTCCCGTTAACGACGAATTGGTAAGTTCGAGGCGCATGGGTCGCTGGGTCAAACAGCTCGTGATAGGTAAACGCTGCGGCGGACAATATCAGCACAAGCAGCGTGCTGACAGACCACCACAGCCGTGCACTATCGGCATGACCTCGTGCCACGATGGCCTGCGTCATGGTAAAGGCTGCTGCGGCGACAGCTGTGACCAGCAAAATTAGCGCCAACCAAGGAAGATGAGTGAGTCCGACTAGCTGGATCACACCTGCTGCGGCAGCGGCCACGACAGCAGCCGCGACATCGCTCATCAAAGCACGCCTGGAGAGCGGATTACCTGGCCGTGAATCCTCTTCGGGAAGTTCGCCGCCAGATGTATCCGGAGGTTCTGGTATTAGTTCATCGGTCTCGGAGGTAGTACCAGCGCTGGTCACCGCTGATTGCGTCAACGAAATCTCTTGAGCTGTAGGTGAAATTTTATCAGGGGCGTTTCGGGCAAACGCTACCTGCGTATTAGCCTGATCGACCGACTTTACATTCCAGCCAGCCGACCGCCACGCAAGCGCCGCTACCCTGGCGTCGTCCGTATTCGCCCACCACGCCCGATGAACGTACGCAGACCGCGGCAGCCTTCCGACAAGCTCCTCGACCTGCTCGAAACTCATCAGGAGTTCGCGCACGTCTTCGGGTCGGGAAGCCAGGTAATCTCGCAAAGGGTCGTATTTACTCATCCGATTCTCCTGCAATGACATACAAGACCGTAGCTACGGCAACGGACCGGGTTGCATCAAGCTATCCTACGGATAAGCACAAGCCCGGCGCTCCTCAATACGTATGGCTAAGTCCTTCTTGTAGACTTTCGTGCATTATGCCTAGTTTTCGGCCAATTTGCCCAGATTTACCTATGGCAGGACAAGTGGGTTATACTGACCAAGCTTCGGGTAAGGACTGGCAGCGGCCCAGCCCAAGCTCGTGACTCGGGAGGGAACTGATGTCGCGTTTCTTGAGATTTCATATCGTCTTAATAGCGCTGGTAGGTGTCGCAGCAGTCGCGTGTACGAATTCCGGCCAGCCCGGCGACCACGCATCAAAAGGCTCACCCGTCAAGGTCGCAGGTCGGGTTACGGCAGCATGGACAGATAATATCTCGCCAGAGAATATCATCGCGTCAACAACATACGACCCTGACCAAGGGTTTCTTATATATGAGAGTCAGGGAAGTGATGCGTTCGGCGAGCTAAATGCGGAGAGTACGGTCACCGCTTTGCGAGTCTCAGACGGATCAGTAGTATGGCGAACCCGTGTAACAGGAAAGAGTTCGGTCATAGCAGACGGCCAGTACATTGCCGTTTTGGCAAATCAGCTTGATATACTGTCCGCCAGCACTGGCCAGCCGCTCCGCGTCATTCCAACCACCATAGATCCAGAACTGGCGGGCGCTGCCAATGGCAACATAATAATCGAGGACGATGGCCAGTCGCTTACCACGCCGGATGCCGCGCCTACCACTTATGCTATCTCCCCCACAACCGGCAATGTCGCATGGAAGCGGATTTGGGGGATGAACTGCCAAATCACCAATCATGGCGCTATTCCCTTTGCCGACAACAGCGTCATCGCATTGCTCATGGAGTGCGGCGCACCTTCCGATGAGTATATCGTCGCTCTTGACCCGATCAGCGGCAAGACAATGTGGCAGCGCCCCTCTGATGAGGCCTCCCTTCTGGTGAACAACGGTTTCATAGAGGATACGAGTTCGGTATCGGCGACTTTGCTTTCTCCGTCCGGGAAGATCGTCATGACAACTCCGATCGAAAGTCAGTCGCAGACTGCCCTGAGTGGCGACCAAGGGAGCGTCCTGATGGCCTACCAGGATGTCAACGGTGGTTTTTCGATCGTAACGGTCAGCTTGGCCGGGGAAGTTACTCACCGAGCAGCCCTGCGTGGTTATCCAGGTTCCTCAATTTCCAATGCTTTTCTGACCGGCAATACCGCGATGCTCGAACTGGAACTCCCTAAGCCACTACTCCCGGCAGGCCTGCTCCAGATAAATCTGCTCGACGGGTCCCGCTCGATGTCGCCTGTGCCCCTACCCGCAGGATCCGTGCCCGACCAGACTCAGTACTTTGGCCGGTCGATGCTGATGGCGGCCGTAGCGGCGGACCGGCTCACCGGGCTCGATGTGGTCAGCCCGCAGGGCCAGGCAGCCGGAAGCACCACCGACGGCCCGGGTTTCGCGGACACTCCCGTGCGCTGGCCTAACGCGTGTGCGCTGCTGCCGCATAACGCACTGGCCGAGATCGCCGCCGGCTCAGCGACATCAATACCGGGAGGAAATGAAGGCTCAAATAGCCTTCCCGGATATTCGACATGCCAATATACTGTACCGTCGGGCCCCACCTCAGTTTTTATCAGCGTTGCATGGTACGCGAAGTCGCCCAGCGATGCCGCGACAATACTCGACAATTCCCTCGCGAGCCTCGGCAACTGTTGCCATCTCCCCGGTCCGTGGAACGAGGGTTGGTATGGCGGGACGTCATACACGGTACCCGACGATATGATCTTCCGGGTAAGGAATATAATTATCGATGTATACTCCATATCTCCGCACCCCGTATCCGAAAGGGTAGCCGAAGCTATCACGCAAACCCTAATCCACGGAAACCTGCTCCGTCAGTAAAGCGCTACCGCCGCGGAAGGAACATGAGGCTGGTGTATGGCAGATCGATTAGCGTCTGGGTCGCTGCTGGTTTGCTCGGGTTCAGCGCTATCGCAGGGTGTGGCGGTAGCGGTCGACAGCAGCCACCCTCGCGGCCAGCGAAATCGGGGAATCAATCGCTGCCGCCAACGCGGCGGCTGCTGGGAATCACGACGATTATCGATTACCAGTCCCAGGATGCCCTCGCCCTGGAAAAGCCAGTGAGCAGCGGGCCTGCGTATGCGGAAATAGTAGGTAACCTTTCATATGCGAGCCTGCTCAAATCCTACACGGGTGCGGTGATAGGCGACCTTCATGCCGACATAATTCTCACAAATGTGGCCACGCAAGCTATTCGAGTAACTGGAATACACATTATCCACATCCACGCTGATAGGCAGCCCTTTGCGGGAACATACATACCGATTGCCCACCAGGGCGGAACCGCCGCTTTCGAACTTAACGCTGACATGAATAGCCCGGATCCTGTCATCAAGTCTGACACAGGCCAGTCATTTCCCGACTTCAATCTCCAACTCGCACCGAGCGACCAGAACACAGTTACCTTGTCGGGACACAATCGTATAGCCAATCAATTAACGCTCCCGGCAGCGGACCATTCGCCGTTACCGCCCCGGCGGCAAAATACGCGGCGCTGTACAGGATAGTGCCATTCGCAGGACTCCAACTTGTCAGTTCGGGTTAACTCCAGAACCCCGCGGAATCGCAACTGAGGTGGCGGTCTTGGAGGGAAGTCGTCTGGCCCGCCGTTTGCCCTCATGGTGAGGCTACTTCAACTACCGTCTCCTGTGGCGCAGGCATCCGTCTTACCACAACAACGTGAATGGCTGTCACTACCACCGTTTGGCCCGGATTAGCCTGAAGAGTATACGTGCCGAGCGTGGAGTCGGCGTCCGCCTTTATGGCCCTATTTTTCAAAGCGGCCGGTTGTTCAGTTGACATAGTGCACGGCAGATGGGACGCGCCCAGTGTCAGATAGATTCCATCGAGATAGTCAAGAGAGCAAACATTGGGGTTTATAGAGCTTATAGGGCCACCATCAGAGTAATTGCCAGTAACTGCCCCGGCGAGGCCAACGCCGATAGCGGCAAGCACCGCCTTGTTCGCAGCGGCGATCCGGGCACGGAGACGGCTAAGCTGCGAACCATGCGTCTCATGATCAGATTGTTGTTTATGGTGTTGACTATTCTCTAGGGGCACATGAGGTGCCGTGCGTGGCGCTGACGGGAAGGACGCTTCTTGTCTCGGCCCTTTGCCATCTAGCCGCCCGACTACAAGTA
>JBEKGC010000495.1:0-8132 GCA_050013055.1 Streptosporangiaceae bacterium | reverse complement strand
TCGGGGAAGTCGGAGTCGACGCTGAGGTCGTACTCGGTCGACCTGCTGCGGTGGTGGCGGTTCCTGGACGCCGTCGGTGTCCAGTGGGGCCGGGCGTCGCGGGCCGAGGCGAGGGATTTCAGCTGCTGGATCCAGCTGACGGCCAAGCAGCGGCTGCAGACGTCCCGGCCGCGGGCGGCCCGCCTGGCCTCGCGGGCGGCGGGAGCGCCGAACCCGGTGACCGGCAAGCCCGCGTCCGGTGACGGGTATGCGCCGTCCACCGTGGCCCATAGCGAGACGGTGCTGCGGCGGTTCTATGACTTCCACCGCGACGGCGGGACCGGCCCGGTGCTGAACCCGTTCCCGCTGGATGCCTCCCGCCGCCGTCGCGGCCGGCCGAACGCGCACCATAACCCGATGGACGAGTGGACGGGCGATCCCCGACGGCTGGTTCAACCAGCTGTTCGCGTCGCTGCCGTCGGACCGGGACCGGGCCCTGGTCGCGTTCTGGATCTCCACCGGGGCCAGGGCCGCGGAGCTGCTGGGCATGCGCCAGTGCGACTTCCGGCCCGGCGAGCAGCTGATCAGCGTGGTCCGCAAGGGCACCCGGGCGGTCCAGGAGCTCCCGGCGTCGGCGGACGCGTTCGTCTGGCACCTGCTCTACCAGCAGGAACTGCTGAAAATGGGAGTGCCCCAGGGTCGGCGGCAGCCGGCCTGGTGGACGCTGCGGCGCCCTTACCGGCCGCTGAGCTATCACGGGGCGCACCGGATGTTCGAGCGAGTCAACGTCTCGCTCGGGGCGGACTGGACCTTGCACGATCTAAGGCACAGTGCAGCGTCCAGGATGTCGCGTGACAAAGCGCTGAGCCTGACCGACGTGCAGTGGGTGATGGGCCATGCGCATTTGTCAACCACGGAAATCTACCTGACGCCGACCCGGGACGAGGTGATCGAGGGCGTCCTCGCCCATCACGCCCGGCAGTCCCGCGTCGGGGAAACGACGCCTCCGCCGCCCGCGCCGGGCTATGACCCGCAGTCGCTGTCAGTGCTGTTCGGGAGGCCGTCATGACGTCCGTCGCCAAGCACATGGCCCGCAGGAAACCGGGGGAATCGCCGTCGACGGCCCCGGAACGGCACCGGCGCAACAGCCAGCTGCGGGAGCAGTTCCCGCCCCGGGCCGCGCAACCGTGGTGGCCGGAGACCGCCCAGGACCAGGAAGCCGTCCTGCAGCGCCTGACCTCGCCGCCGTTCACGGCGGAAGGCGAATCGGCCCAGGCAGCGCGCCGAAGGGGAACGGCCAAGGTCCTCCGCTGGCTGGCCTCGTTCCCTGGGGACACATGGCAGCAGCGGTGGGAGGCATCCGGCGTGGAGGCCGGCCTGGGATCCACGTGGACGGAACTGCCGCTGGCCTGGTTCCGCGAGCGCGAGGAGAGCGCCTACTGCGACGCGGGCGACCTGTCGTCGGGGCTGCTGATGCTCTCCTGCGCGGACGTCGTCCGCCCCGGCCTGCCCTGGATGCTGACGCGCGTCAATCACCACCTGGCCCCGGTCATGGCCGAGACCCGCGACCCTGCCGGGTTCGCCCGGCTGCGCGCGCTCGCCGGGGCCGGTCCCGGCGCGGCGGCCCGGACGGACGCCCGGCTCGCGGCCCCCAGGATCGCGACCATCCTGGCCTGCAAGGGCGGCCTCATCAGCGACATCACCGTCGGCGACTGCGTGGAGCTCGCCGACACCCAGCGGCAGGTGCAGGCCCGCGGCGGCCAGAAGAAAGTCGATTTCTACCTCCGCCTGCATGCCCTCGGGATCTTCCCCGCCGACGCCCCGGACACGATCCGCGCGTTCGGCATGGCCCAGGGACAGCTCACTATCGAGGAAATCGTCGATCGCTACCAGCTTCAGTGCAAGCCCGTCCGCGACCTGCTCGTGGACTACCTGCGGGAACGGCAGCCCGCACTGGACTACGGCAGCATGCAGGTCATCGGCTCGTCCCTGGCCGGGCTGTTCTGGGCCAGGATCGAGGCCCTGGCCCCGGGCATCAGCACGCTGCGGCTGCCTCCGGAAGTCGCACGCGCCTGGAAGGAAGACCTGCAGACGGTCAAGCGCGCCGTCACCGGCCCCGACGGGCGGAAGACCGTCATCACGAAACCGCGGCTGAGCGTCAAGAACGAGCTGATACGGGTACGCGCGTTCTACCTCGACATCGCCCAGTGGGCCACTGAAGAACCCGGACGCTGGGCGCAGTGGGCCGTCCCGAGCCCGGTCAGCGACGCCGAGGTCAACTGGGCCAAGGAACGCCGGCACCGCAAGGCCCGGATGGACCAGCGGACCCGCGAGCGGCTGCCCGTCCTTCCCGTCCTCACCCGCACCGCCGCCGAGCGCAGGAACGCGACCGCCCGCCGGCTCCAGGCCGCCATCGCGACACCGCCCGGCGAGATCATCGAGGGCACCGACGGGACGCTCCGCCGGGCCGTGGTCCCCAAGGCCAACGGAAGACGCGTCTGGGCCGAGGACACCGCCACCGGCAAGCGCCGCAACCTGACCTACGAGGAAGAAGAAGCATTCTGGGCGTTCGCCGCGGTCGAGGTCCTGAGACTCACCGGGATCCGCTGCGAGGAGCTCCTGGAGCTCACCCACCACAGCATCACCGAGTACCGGCTGCCCTCGACCGGCGAACTCGTCCCCCTGCTGCAGATCGCCCCCAGCAAGACCGATACGGAAAGACTTCTCCTGGTGTCCCCCGAGCTGGCCGACGTCTTGTCCGCGGTCATCAGCCGGGTCCGCGGCCCCGGCGGCGCCGTCCCGCTCATCGTTTCCTACGACGTCCGGGAACGGGTCTGGAACCCGCCCATGCCGCTGCTGTTCCAGCGGAACATCGGCAGCGAGACCCGGGCGCACACCCCGAACGCGATCCGCAACCTGCTCATCGGCGCGCTCGCCGCGACCGGCCTGACCGACGCCGCCGGCGACCCGCTCGTTTTCTCTCCGCATGATTTCCGGAGAATCTTCGTGACCGATGCCATCATGAGCGGCCTTCCGCCGCATATCGCCCAGGTCATCTGCGGGCACAAGCATATTGACACCACGATCGGCTACAAGGCCGTCTACCCTGCCGAGGCGATCGAGGCCCACCGGGCATTCATCGCCCGCCGCCGGGCAACCAGGCCCAGTGAGGAATACCGTACTCCGACCGAGGAAGAGTGGGATGCCTTCCTCGCTCATTTCGAGAAGCGGAAGGTTTCGGTAGGCACGTGCGCCCGGACCCGTTGACCGAACCAACTGAGGTGGCGTCTGGACTCGGCCCGAGGTCAGCGGATAGTGACGTTGCGGCCAGTCTGGGATCGTTTTGGCCTCACCGGTTACTGCGGGTGGTGGAGTGGATCTGGTGTCATCACGTGTCGCCGAAGTACGGCGGCCTCCGGGAGGTATGGATGCCAGAGCACAGCACGACGATCCGGGACGTAGGGGCGCTTGCGGTGGCCCGGAACGGCCGGGTGGAGGAGACCGGCGATCCGCTGGTGCCGTTCCGGCTTGTTGATGAGCAGGGCACCGAGGTCCCCGCAGTTGCCGAGTTCCTGCACCACATGCTCGCCGACGACGCCAGCCCGGCATCGCTGAGGTCGTACGCATATGAGCTGCTGGCGTGGTTCCGTTTCCTGGACGCGGTGGGGGTTGCCTGGGATCTTGCCGGCCGGGCGGAGGCCCGCGACTTCGCGTTGTGGCTGAAGACCGTCAGGAAGCCGGCGCGGATCCGCCGTCCTGACGCTCCGGCTCCGGGCTCGGTGAACCCGGTCACGGGCAAGGCGACACCGGGCGAGAACTACGCGGCCCGGACCCGCCGGCACGCTCGAGCGGTGATCCGGTCGTTTTATGAGTACCACCGGGAGATGCACGGCAGGCCGCTGGTCAACCCGTTCCCGCAGGCTAAAGGCGCGGAGGACGGGCAGCTGAATGCCCACCATAACCCCATGCGGCCGTTCCGGCAGCCCGCGCGGCGGGCTGCCTACCAGCCGAAAGAGCCCAAGCCGGCACCGCGCAGCATCCCCGATCAGGCGTTCAACGACCTGTTCGCCGGGCTGGCCTGCCACCGGGACCGGGCACTGATCGCGTTCTACATTTCCACCGGCGCTCGCGCCTCCGAACTGCTCGGCGCTCACCAGGGCCTGGTCGCTCCGGAGGAGCAGACGATCGGCGTGATCCGCAAGGGCAGCCGGGCCCTGCAGCACCTGCCCGCCTCGGCGGACGCGTTCGTCTGGCTGCGCCTCTACCAGCAGGAGATGCTCGGCGTAGTCCCGAGAGAGCCGGAGGAGCCGGTGTGGTGGACGCTTCGCCGTCCGTTCCGGCCGCTCACCTATGACGCGGCGCGGATGGTGTTCAACCGGGTCAACCGGTTGCTCGGCGCGAACTGGACGTTGCATGACCTGCGGCACAGCGCCGCGAAAAGAATGGTGCGCGATCCGCACCTGACCCTCGCCGACGTGCAATGGGTCCTCGGGCACGCCCACATCACGACTACTGAGATTTATACCGCGCCCGCCCAGGACGAAGTCATTGCCCACGTCCTGGCCCACCACGAGCGGCAGCGCACCGGGCAGGGCAGGCCGCCGGCTCCGCCGGCGCCCGGCTACCGCCCAGAGGTGCTGGCGGCACTGTTCGGCACTTCAGCGCCCGACGGGGAGAACCGTTGACAGCGGCGGTCCGCGACAGTGCCGCCGATGCCGCCAAGGTCATCGAAGCGCCGGCAGCGGGCGGGTCTCCCGTATGGGAGCCGCGGCCCTGTGAGGAGGGCTGGTGGCAGACACAGCAGAGCCGGGAAGACCTGGCGGGGCGGCTGCTGGGCCTGTTCACCGACCCGGGCGCTGGCCTGACCAGGGACAAGACCCGGCGGCGAGGGCTGGCCAAGCTGCTGGACTGGCTCCAGCGGCAGCCCGGAGACACCTGGCAGGAGCGGTGGCTGGCCAGCGGGGCCGACGCCGCCGGCTTCGGCTGGACTGAATTGCCGTTGAAGGGACGCATCCCGGTCCGGCGTCATCACCGCGACGAGCTGTTCGCGGGCCTCGTTCTGATTGTGGCCGGGCGGGTCATCCGGCCCGGCTACCGGTGGCTGCTGAGCCAGCGGATGACAGTGATGCTGGCCGAGGCCCGGACTGCCTTCGACCCCGGTGCCTTCGGTGGCCTGGAAGCTCAGTCCCGGCATGCGACGGCCTGGGCCCGCTCGGATGCGCTGAACAAGATCACCTGGATGGTGATCCGCAAGGGTGGCCTGGTCAGCGACATCACCGTGGGCGACTGCCTCGAGCTGACGGCGGCCCTGGAGGAGCATCATTTCCGGGGCAGCGCGGGCCGGCCGTTGTTCTACGCCCTGCTCAAGGACGCCGGCGTGCTCTCGGCCGGGGCACCGTCGCGGTTGCGGGCGCTGCGGATCGAGGGGCGCCGCAGCATCGCGCAGATCGTGGACGGGTACGGCATCGAGTGCAGGCCCGTCCGGGACCTGCTGGTGGAGTACTTCTCCGAACGGGCACCAGAGCTGGACCACACCTCGCTGCGCTCCATCGCCCGCAACCTATGCCGACTGTTCTGGCGCGACCTGGAGATCCATCATCCCGGCATCGACTCGCTTCACCTGTCACCGCAGGTCGCGCAGGCATGGAAGGAACGCCTGGCCTTCATCCGCGATGCCGGCGGACAGCCGGTGCGGCCCCGGATCAACTACCGCAGCGAGCTGGTGTTTGTCCGGGCCTTCTATGAGGACATCGCCCGATGGGCGGCCGACGACCCGGCCCGGTGGGCGCCGTGGGTAGCGCCGAGCCCGGTCAAGGCCACCGAGTGCACGCAGAAGAAGTTCAAATCACGGGTGAAGTCACGGATGGACCAGCGGACCAGGACGCAGCTGCCGCTGCTGCCCGCGCTCCTGCGCGCCGTCGGACAGCAGCGCGCGGACGCCAAGGAGCGCATCGCCGCTGCCCGCAGCACGCCTGCCGGGGACGTATTCACTGCTGCCGGGCAGGAACTCCGGCGTCACCGTCCCGGTCAGGCCGGCCGCGTCAACGCGACCGAGGTTGCCACGGGCAAAAGGCGCAACCTCACCCATGAGGAGGAGGCCTCGTTCTGGTCGTGGGCCACAGTAGAGGTACTGCGGCATACCGGCATCCGCATCGAAGAGATGCTGGAGCTCACTCACCACAGCTTTATCGCCTACACGCTGCCCACAACCGGCGAGGTCGTCCCGATGCTTCAGGTCGCCCCGTCCAAGACCGACGCGGAGAGGCTGCTGCTTGTCTCACCGGAACTCGCGGAGGTCCTCACCGCGATCATCTTCCGGGTTCGCGCCGGGAAAGCAGCCCTGCCACTGGTCTGCGCTTACGACGTGTTCGAGCAGACCTGGAGCCCGCCCATGCCATTCCTGTTCCAGCGGCGCTACGGCAACGAGAACCGGCCCATCGGCCGCAGCTACATCCGTGAATGCATGGTCACGACCTCGCAGGCCGCACAGATCACCGCCGCCGGAGAGACGCTCGAATGGCGCCCCCATGACTTCCGGAGAATCTTCGTCACCGACGCCCTCCGGTCCGGCCTGCCGCCGCACATCGCCGCGAAAATCTGCGGGCATGCTCTGCTGGACACCACCATGGGCTACGCCGCGATCTACCCGGAAGACGTCGTGGCTCACCACAGGGCGTTTATCGCCCGCCGGCGCACCGAGCGGCCCAGCGAAGAATACCGCGACCTCACCGCCGCCGAATGGGACGAATTCCTCGTGCATTTCGAGCTGAGAAAAGTAGCCCTCGGGACCTGCGGCCGTGACTTCGGGACGCCATGCGCGCATGAAAATGCTTGTGTCAGATGCCCCCTCCTCCGGGTCGACCCGGCCCAGATGCCTCGACTGGAAGAGATCCACGCTAACCTCGGCGAACGACTCCAAGAGGCCAAAGATCAGGGATGGCTCGGTGAGGTCGCCGCGATCGAGACCACCATAGCCGCCGCGGCACAGAAACTCGGAGCGATGCGCGATTTCACCGACAGACCCGCCAACGTTAACCTCGGCATGCCTGACGTCCGTCCTGCCGCCGGACGATACAGTCCAGGCTCGTGACGTTTCCCCAGCCCGCAGGCAGGCAAGAGGAGGGGCTGACGCGCTCAACTGCATGAGCGGATTTCGGCCGCCTTGGAACGCGGCGGCTAAGCGAAATGGTAGCCGGGCTAATGAGTTGCCCCTGCTCTTTGTGCAGGGGCAACAGGGTAAGTCTTTCTCCTCCCTGCGCAGTTGTTCTAGTAGTTCGGCGCGGTGAGGCGCATCGAGGGCTTCATCCAGAAGCGAAAAATTCGGACTGTAGGTAAAGTCCTGATCCTTGCGCCAGTCTATGTAATTTATTGCAGAAAGCTGCGACGGCAGAGCGCAATCTTCAAGCAAAATAGGGATGATTGGCTTGCGCTCGTGGAGCGCTACGCCGAGCTCTAGGTTTACCTGGGGCCGTTCCACCGACTGCGGGGAGAGGAGGATGATGAAATGGGAACTCCCATTGAGCGCTGCATCGATTGCCTGATGCCAATCCTCGCCGGCCCGAATTTCAGTTGCGTCCCTCCATACCGCATACCCTCTCCGCTTAAGCTCGTTCTCTAGAAATCCGGCAAACAAGCCATCCGAATGCGCATAGGAGAGGAAGATCCTTCGTTTCTCCCTCTCATGGAACCCATTAACACAACCAGGAGTCCGCGGAACAGGCTGATCTTCGCCATTTACGATTTGGCCCACTAGCCCTTGTCCGCAGCACGGAAAGTACCACAGCTCGGCATAGTCTCCTCGGGGGCCAGTGTTGCCGATTGATCGAGGATGCCGCGGGTGATACGAGCAATCGAATGGACCCCAGTTCCTTTGTTTCGCCGGATCGAACACCTGCCCGCACTTCGAACACTGCACGTGGCAAGTCTAGCCAGCGTCCGCAGATACGCCTGGTTAAGCACTCGGTGCATAAGTGCTAGAGCCGGTGCTCGGAACCGCGCCGTTCCGCCATCCGCCTCTCCTCCGCTGACCGGGTGAACCGCTCTGGCGCGGCGACACGCGCACAGTCATGCGCCGTCAAGATGCTTCTGTGACTGTGAGTCACACCAGGCATCCCAGAAACTCGTATCCCAACTCAAGATCATTTCGGTTAAGC
>JBEKGC010000494.1:0-4903 GCA_050013055.1 Streptosporangiaceae bacterium | reverse complement strand
TTCTTCGCAGGGACTTGAGGTGGGCGCCGATGTCCAGGGCTGCTGCGGCTTCTTCAGCGGCGACCTGGCCGACATCGCGGTGTTCCCCGCCGCGCTGACCGCCGCCCAGGTCACCGCCCAGTACGTAGCGGCTGGCGTCACCGCCGGACTCAGGCCGGGCGCCTCTGGCGGGCGTGCGCGCAGGCCCCGTACCCCCACCCCCCAGCGCTTGACCGTCTCGCGCCGTGTGACCGGAGGTCGCTCGTGAAACTCAGCCCGATGTTGACGCCCACCTCTCTTCCCGGTGGCCGTCCCCGGCGCCGGTCGCGTCTGCTGCCCGGCGGGATCGCCGTTCTGGTGGGGGTATTCGTGGCCGCCTCCCAGCCAGCCATTCCGGCCGACGCCGCGGGGCCGCGCACCACCATTCCCGCCGTGACCTACGCCTACAACGCCGCGGGCGAGCTGGCCACGGTCACCACCTCGGCCGGCACCCGTGCCTACCGCTACGACGCCGAGGGCAACGTGGTGTCCATCAGCGGTGCCAGTAGTGGCTCGGCCGGCACCCTGGCCGTTCCCCGTCGTTCCGCCTCCGCCGTCCCCGTGATCACGGCCGCCCGGCCGGCCTTCGCGCTGCCCGGCACGCCCATCACGATCACCGGCCGCGGATTCTCCGCCCTGGCCGGCCAGGACATCGTGCACATCGGGAGCCTGGCGGCGCAGGTCAACCGGGCGTCCGTGACTCGCCTGCGGGTGATCGCCCCGCCGGGACCTGGCGGCACCGTCCGGGTCACCAGCCCGGGCGGGACAGCCCGCGGGCCCAGCATCCGGATCACGACGCCCCGGCTGGGGACCGGATCGCCCCAGGGCCGCGACACTCATCCGCTGCGGGCGCAGCCCGGAGTGACGGCGCTGTCGGGGCTGGTGGAGACCAGCAACGGCCGCCCGCTGGCCGGGGTGGCCATCATCGTGGCCGCTGTGTCGGGCAGCTCGCAGCGCCACACGGTCACGGGCGCGAACGGGCAATTCCTGATCTCGGGCCTCATCCCGGGCCAGCACCAGCTCATCATCTCCGGCAACGGCGTGGCCGGGCCTTCCTACGGCGTCTACGCCGAGCCGGTGGAACTGCCCGGAGGCAGCACGACGGTGCTGCCCTGGGTCACCTACCTGACACCGCTTGACTCCTCCCACGCGGTGGCCATCACGTCCCCGGCCAGCCACGAGGTCATCGTCAGCACGCCGAGGATCCCCGGCCTGGAGATCGAAGTCCCCAGGGGCACGGTCATCAGGGACCGCAACGGCCACGTGGTGACCAAGCTGTCGATTACCCCGCTCGAGGTCGGCCGCACCCCCTATCCGCTCGCACCCGGGATGCAGCCAGGCTTCTTCACGCTGCAACCAGGCGACGCCACCGTCACCGGCCCCGGGCTCAGGGTCATCTACCCCAACGGAACCGGCCAGCCTGCGGGCACTGCCATCCCGTACTTCGTCGATTCTCCGGACTGGGCCGGGAACGGCTGGTGGCGGTACGGGACCGGGCATGTCACGGCCGATGGCAGGCAGATCACCCCAGCACCGGGTGTGAGCTGGCATAAGATCTCCCTCGGCGGCTACGGCACTAACCCGCCGCCGCCCAACGGGCCGCCGCCGTGCCCGGGAAGCCCCCCGCCGGGCAGCGGTGGTGGCGGCGGCGGCAGCGGTGGCGCGCCGCCGACGCCACCGGACGCCTGCCCGGCCGACCCTGTCTCCGCGGCCAGCGGGCTGATGCTCAGCCAGACCACCGACCTGAGCCTGTCCGATGTGGAGAGCCTCAGCCTGGTACGCACCTACCGACAGCTTGACGACACCGTCCGCGACTTCGGTATCGGCATGAGCAGCAGCTTCAACTACTACATCGTGGCCGCCGCCAACGGCGACTTCGACCTGTACTCCCCGGACGGGGGGAGCCTGGCCTACCAGCCCACCGGCACGACCGGCCTGTACCAGGCGGTCGGCAGCCCGACCTTGTTCGTCGGCTCCACCCTGACCTGGAACAGCGGCGATCCGGACGGCCCGTTCACCGTGAACCTGGCCGACGGCAGCATGCTCTCCTTCGACAACCCGGCCTACTTGACCAAGATCACCGACCGGTTCGGCAACTCGATCACGATCAACCGGACCGAGTTCGAGCCGGTCCCCGCGGGCGGCCAAATCCAGACGATCACCACGCCCGACGGCGAATGGCTGAAGTTCAGCTACGCGAACTGCGTCGCCTCGTCGCCCGGGACCGTCTGCGTCAGCCAGGTCCAGGACAATTCCGGCCGGACGCTCAGCTACACCTACGACAGCAACGGCCGGCTGCTGACGGTCACCAACCCCGCAGGCGGGGTCACCCGCTACAGCTGGGCGGCGTGCGCCAACTCGATGACCTGCACGGAGCTGCTGAGGACGACCGACCCGGACGGTCACGTCACCGCGAACACCTACGACCCGGCGACGGGCCGGGTCACCAGCCAGACCGACGGCGTTGGGAGCACCTGGAACTTCAGCTACCTGACCAGCAGCAGCGGCCAGATCACCCAGACCGACGTGCAAGACCCGCGTGGCATCCAGGACGACTACGTCTTCAACGCCGACGGCGAAGCCACCTCAGTCACCGACGCGGCGGGCACCTCGTCGGCGCAGCACACAACAGCCACCTATAGTCCCACCACCAACCTGCTGACCAGCGAGACCGACCCGCTCGGCCGCACCACCGACTACACCTACGACGCCTACGGCGACGTGCTGTCCCTGACCAAGCTCGCGGGCACCAGCAGCGCGGTCACCTACTCGGCGACGTACGACCCCGTATACCACCGGATGACCAACTTCACCGACCCGCTGGGCAACACCACCACCCTCGCCTACAACGACGCCAGCCACACGGTGACGGCGACCGATCCGGCCGGCCACCAGTCGCTGCTCGCGTTCAACGACGAGGGCCAGCTGATCCAGGTCACCAACGCGCAGGGGCAGAGCACCTACCTGAGCTATCTCTACGGCCAGCTGGTGGCGGAGGCCAACCCGCTGGGCGAGGCGACCGGGACCTACTACAACGCGATCGGGCAGCCGCTGCAGATCACCGACGCCGAGGGCAACACCACCGACGACAGCTGGTCGCCGCTCGGGCAGCTGTCATCGCAGACCAACCCGCTCGGCGCGGTCACCTCCTACGGGTACGACGGCGACGGCAACCTGACCTCGATCACCGACGCCAACGGGAACAAGACCACCTTCGCCTACAACGGCGACAGCGAGCTGGTCAAGCAGACCGACCCGCTCGGGAAGTCCGGCAGCCACACCTACGATGCCGACGGGAACGTCGCCAGCTACACCGACGCCAACGGGAAGACCGACGCCTTCACCCACGACGACTTCGGCGACGTGACGTCGGCCGTCTACGGATCGGGCGGCAGCAGCCCGATCACGGTCACCAGCAGCTACGATGCGGCCGACCGGCTGACCAAGGCGGTCGACTCGGCCACCGGCACCTACACCCTCAGCTACGACGGCCTGAACGACATCCTGACCCAGGCGGGCCCGCAGGGCACCGTCACCAGCACCTACAACACCGACGGGCTGCCGATCTCGCTGTCGGTGCCCGGCCAGAGCACGGCGACCTACACCTACAACGCCGACAAGATGCTGACCGGCGTCACCCGGGGCACGGCCACGGTGAGCCTCGGCTACAACGCCGAGGAGGACCAGGACTCGCTCACCCTGCCCGACGGCATCGTGCGCACCGCCGCCTATAACGCCGACAATCAGCCGACCGCGCTGACCTTCACCGACGGCAGCACCACGGTGGGCACGGTCGACTTCGGGTACACCGCCGACGGCCAGGTGGCGAGCGAGTCGGGCAGCCTGGCCAGCGCCCAGCTGCCCACGGCGGTCACCAGCAACACCTACAACGCCGACAACGAGCTCACCAGCAGCGGCGGCACCGCCTACAGCTACGACAGCGACGGTGACCTACTCTCGAACGGGACCGACACCTTCAGCTGGAACGCGGCTCACCAGCTGAGCTCGGTCAGCGGCGGCGTGTCCGCCGCCTTCACCTACGACCCGTTCGGCCAGCAGGCGTCGGCGACCGTCGGCGGCAGCACCACGTCGTATCTCTACGACGGCACCGCGTGGGATGCCAACGTGGTCCAGGAGGAGCAGAGCGGCACTCCCACCGCGAACCTCCTCACCGGCGGCACCGGCCAGATCTTCCAGCTGACGACCCCGTCGGGCGCCAACAGCTCCTTCCTGCCTGGCCTCCTCGGCTCCACCACCGCCCTGGCGAACTCCTCCGGCTCGATCACCACCAGCTACAGCTACAGCCCGGGCGGCGCCGCTACCGTCACCGGTGCCGCGTCGCCCAACACGTTCGAGTACAACGCCACCCAGAACGAGGGCACCGGCCTGTACCCGATGGGCGTGCGCTACTACGATCCGGCGTCTGGCACCTTCATCAGCCAGGACCCGACCGGGTTCCACGGTGGCGTGACCGACCTTTACGACTACGCCCAGAACGACCCGGTCGACAACAGCGACCCCACCGGCTGCGGCCAGTGCAGCCTCAGCAACGTCCAGGCCGCGCCGGGCAAGCTGTTCCCGCAACCGGAATTCTACGGCTCGCTCGCGGGCGCTACCATCGTGACGGTGCTCGGCATCCTGTTCCCGCCGGTGGGCGTGGTCGAGGCACTCTCCTTCGGCACCGTCTTGGTCATAGCGACGATCGGCGGCGGCCTGATCGGACTCGCCTGTAACGTCTCGTAGATGGCTTGCCCGGCTCGCCCGCTAGACCGCGGTCCCGACGCTGTCCGTGGCCGTCCGTGGGCAAAGCCGGCCCGGAATCCGGAACGCACGGACGCATGGCGGACGGCAGCGGCCCAGGCGCTGCCGCGGTACAGGTCCCGCA
>JBEKGC010000493.1:0-5419 GCA_050013055.1 Streptosporangiaceae bacterium | reverse complement strand
ACCTGGCGCACCGAGGCGATGGTGGAGCCCTTCTGGCCCACCGCGACGTAGATGCAGCGCACCTGGCGGGCCGGGTCGCCCGAGTCCCAGTTCGCCTTCTGGTTGATGATCGCGTCGATGGCGATGGCGCTCTTGCCGGTCTGCCGGTCGCCGATGATCAGCTGCCGCTGCCCCCGGCCGACCGGGGTCATCGCGTCGATGGCCTTGATCCCGGTCTGCAGCGGCTCCTTCACCGGCTGGCGCTGCACCACGGAAACCGGCACGGACAAGATCTCGCCGGTGCGGCGGACCTGCTGGCCCTCCTCGATCTCGTTGAACTCGCCGAGGATCACCACGCCGATCTCGCGCACGTCCAGGTTGAGCGCCAGGCCCCGGACGCCGTTCTCGAACACGAGGAGCTCGTTGGCCATGGCCGAGGGCAGCCCCTCGACCTGGGCGATGCCGTCACCGCACTCGGTGACGGTGCCGATCTCGTCGCGCGCCGCGCCCTCCGGCTCGTACTCGGCGACGAAGCGCGCCAGCGCGTCCCGGATCTCCTCCGGCCGGATCGTCAGCTCAGCCATTGTCCTGCCCGTCTTCCCGTGCGTAGGTCTGGTTTGGTCGTCTTACTCTCACGGTCAGCCGGCCAGCTTGCGCCGGACCTCGGCCAGCCGGGTGACCGCGGTTCCGTCAATAAGCTCGTCCCCGATCTGGACGGAAATACCGCCAAGGACCGAAGGGTCAAGCACCACATTCAGGTGCACCTTGTGCCCGTAGGCACCGGCCAGCGCCTCGGCGAGCCGGCCACGCTGGGACGCGGACAGCTCGATCGCCGACCGCACCACCGCGATCAGCTGCTCCCGGCGCCGGGCCGCGATGGTCGCGCACAGGTCCAGGGCCAGGGTGAGCGCCCGGCCGCGCGGGTGCGCCACCATCTGGTTGATCAGGGCCAGCGCCACCGGGGTCACCTTGCCGTCGAGCAGGGTACCGAGCAGTTCCCTCTTGGGCTCCGCGGGCGCCCCGGGATCGGCCAGCGCGGCCCGCAGCTCCGGATGCGCCGAGACCACCCGGCTGAACCGGAACAGCTCGTCCTCCAGGTCATCGAGGCCGTCGTCCGCCTGCGCGGCGAAAACCATCGCCTCCACCGCGAGCTGCTCGAGCCCGTCCACCAGGTCACCCGGGCTGGCCCAGTGGGACTCGGCGGCCGCCACGACCAGGTCCTCGGTCCGCCTGGCCACCTTTCCGCGCAGCAGCGCGCCGGTGATGGCGCCCTTCTCGGCCGCGGGCTTGCCCGGGTCGGCCAGCGCGCGCCGCAGCCCATGCTCGGTGTCGAGCACGCCGACGACGGCGAACAGCTCCTGGCCCAGCGTGGTGGCCACCGCGGCGCTGGTGATGCCTTCGTCCGCCAGCCGGTCGGTGAGGGCGGCGAACGAAGCCCGGCTGACACCGCGCATGCTCATCGCCTCCCGGTGATTTTTACCGAACGGACCGTGGTGGCCGCCCCTTCTATGGTGACATGCATCACGGGGCGGACACCTGCTCGAGCTCGCCGAGGAACCGGTCCACCATCCGGCTCTGCCTGGCCTCGTCGGTGAGAGACTCCCCCACGATGCGGCTGGCCAGCTCGGTCGCCAGCGTGCCGACCTCGGTGCGCAGCGAGGCGAGCGCCTGCTGCCGTTCGGCCTGGATCTGGGCCTGGGCGGACTCGGCGATCCGGCGTGCCTCGGCCTGGGCCTGCTCGCGCATCTCGGCGATGATCTGCGCGCCCTGCTCCCTGGCCTCCTCGCGCAGCCTGGCGGCCTCGTGCCTGGCCTCTTGCAGCTGCTCCCGGTACTGGTCGAGCAGCACCTTGGCCTCGGCCTGGGCCTCCTCGGACCTGGCCAGCCCGCCCTCGATCTGCTCGGTGCGCTCGGCCAGCGTCTTCTGGATCCTCGGCAGCAGCATCTTGCCGAGGATGCCGAACACGACGATGAAACAGATCGCCCCGATGATCAGCTCGGCTCCGCTGGGGACCAGCGGGTCCTGCCCTGTCGACGATGCGGCTAGGTGCAACATGGTGCGACCACCTCCGGCCCGGATCAGTACTTGAAGATGAAGGGGGCCACAAGGCCGATAAGGGCCAGCGCCTCGGTCAGCGAGAAGCCGATCCACATGTACAGCGAGATGCGGCCGGTGGCTTCGGGCTGGCGGGCCATCGCCTCGATGGCGTGACCGAAGATCAGGCCAATGCCGATGCCGGGGCCGATGGCCGCCAGGCCATAGCCGATCGCACCAGCGTTCAGGCTGATCGTGGATTTAGGCGTGGTAGCGGCGGCGGTCACGAGAGTCGCGGCAAGAGACATAGGTTCAGTCCTTTACATTTCGTACCGGCGGTACGTCCCGCCGGATAGGTCGTACAGACAGCGGGTCAATGTGCCGACTCCAGCGAGCTGGCGATGTAGACGGCGGTCAGCGTGGTGAAGATAAACGCCTGCAGCAGGTCGATGAGGAGCTCAAGCAGGAAAACGAAGAACACCATGAAAAACGAGCCGGCCGCGAAGAGCAGGCCGATGGACAGGCTGGCCAGGTACCAGCTCGACAGCATGAAGATCAGCAGCAGCAGGTGCCCGGCGAACATGTTGGCGAACAGCCGGACGCCGAGGGTGAACGGCTGGACAATGAAGAACCTGGCCAGCTCGATCGGGATGAGGATGATCAGGACCGGCTTCGGCACGTCCCAGGGGATCATGTTCTTGATGTAGCCGGGGAACCCCTGATGCTTGAATCCGAGGTACAAGTACAGCAGGTAGACGAACGCCACCAGCGGCCAGACAAAGCCGATCCTGGACATCGCAGGGAACTGGATGACCGGGATGAGCTCCATCAGGTTCATCAGCCAGATGTAGAAGAACAGCGACACCAGGAAGGGCAGGTAGGTGTCGCCTCGGCGGCCAAGCGAGGGCCGCAGGATCTGGTCACGCACCAACAAGATGGCGATCTCGCCGACGTTCTGCACGCCGCGCGGTATCAGCTGGGGCTTGCGGAACGCGGCCCAGAAGAAGCCGACCACCAGCAGCGTGCAGATCACCGCGACCAGCATCGGCTTGGTGAAGTTGAACGAGCCGACGCTGAACAGCGGCCTGAAGTCAAAGCTCTGCAACCCCGGCGAGGGGAAGCCGCAGCCGCTGAACAGGTGGCACCCGCCGCTCGCTAGAGCCGCCACGTTACCGGTCACCTGTTATCCCTTCGTGCTCTGCTAGCCCGGGGGGGCGACCCCCCGGAACCCCCCGATTACGGGGGGAAACCGTTCCCCCCGTGCCCCCTCGGGGACCCCCTTCGGGGGCCCGGGGTCCACGGCTGGCGCCGCGGCTGTCGCCGTGGCCGTAGCGGTGGATGATGTAGCCGATCGAGATCGCCATGCCGACCAGCATGCCGGCCGGGAAGAGCAGCGGGACGTGAACCGCCCGGCCGATCAGCCAGCCGATGCCGCCGTAGGCGAGCATCCCGCCGATCAGGTAGCTGAACACGGCCCAGCCGGTATCGATACCCTGGGCCCGGCCTTCCGCGGCGGCCCGGTCAGCGGCGGCGCTGGCCTTGGTGTTGCCGGTCATCTCACCTGCCCCGCCGAACCGCGGTGGAGTCAGGCTCCACGTACAGCATCTTCAGTTTGACCGTGGTGAAGATCTGGGCGGCGCTCCACACCAGGATGCACACCACCGCGGTGAAGCCGAGGTCCCTGGTGCTGAAGGCGGTCGTCCCGTTCAACGCGGAGAGCACGATGGCCAGAGCGATGATCTTGACCAGGTAGCTGATGATGGCGGCTAGCATCATGGCGGGCGGACTGATCCGCGCGGCCCAGCCCACCACCACGACGCTGATGCCGAAGAAGACGGTGACGAGAGCTACCCCGATCAGCGCGCCGATCAGGCCTTTGACACCGACCACGGCGGCGCTGACGGCGACCATGATCGCGGCTGCGGCGGCCGTTAGCGCGCCTGCGCGCCGCACGATCGTGGCGTACTTCGCGAGCATTAGCTGGCTCCTGAGGGTTGGACAGCAACACTGCTGACGCGGGAGATATCCCCGCGTACGTTGCAGGAGCCGGTCGCCGCACCACCTGGGTGGTGCGGGTATCCGGTCAGGTTTACGAAAGGTATCACGGGCCTCTCATTCGCCGAAGAGGGGCTGTTCGTGAAACCTATCACAAAGTCCTTGACTCTGTCTTTACCTGATCGCACACAATTTATGACCATCGCGGTCGGGATCGGACCCGATGCCGGCTCTGAGGTGACGCGGGCAGCCAGCCTCGTTCGGTACGCAGGCGCCGCGAAACGTACACATTCCCGTACATATCCCCCAGATGAGGGGGCACGAACGCAGGAAACACAGGGGAACTCGGAGGTCGGCGGGCCGGCCAACCAGACGTGTCGGCGCGAACTGCTGGCGGGGTCGTGACGGGTGGCTACGGGTAATCGCAGGCAAAAAAGGTAAAGGCAAGGTATAGCCAGCTTCGCCGGCGCCCCGCCTGCGCCCCGCCGGCACCCCCCGGCGCCCCGCCGGCGCCCCGCCTGTCACCCCGCCGGCGCCCCGCCTGCACCCCCCGGCGCCCCGCCGACAGCCAGCCCGAGCCCCGCGGGCGCCCCGCCGGCGGCCAGAGCGCATCGGTCAAGTAGCCGCCGGCTCGCGGGCAGGCAGGCGAGCGGTCACGCGGCTCCCGCGCCCCGTGTCCGAGGGCTCCATCCCCGTGTGCACGATGGCGCAGCGAGCCGGCTAGCCGAAACTTGAAGAAGCACCCTCCCCTGGAGCCCCGCCCGCCCCGGCGCTCTAGGGGCGTTTCATGATCGCGGCCAGAAATAGGGGCAAATAACGCCCTTGGGCTCACGATCATGATTAACGCCCTAACTGCCCCACGGCGAATTGGGGTGGCCGGCGCCCTCCACGGCGGACGGCTGGCCGGCCCCGCCCGCGCCTCCCTTGACCGGCACTTGACGTCAAAAGCTAGTGCCGCGGCTGGTGGGGTTCGCTGGTCAGGCCCGGAGGCGGGTCCGTCGTGGTCGTGCTGGTGGCGCGGTGGCGGCTGGGGGTGGTGATGGATGGTGTATGCCGTGCCTGGTCCGGCCCCGGCGTAGTGCGGGCCGGGCCGCCGGTTTCGCGTGGAAGATCGGGCTCCCGCGGATAGTTTGGTACCCGATAGGGTACCAAATCTTCCAGGTGAGCCGAATATTCCACGATTTTTTTCGACAGCTGTGACGGGTGGGTTGCGGGTGCGGGGAGGGGCGGGGGCTGGTGGGGACGGCGGCTGGGTGCGGCGCTCCGGGCCCTCGGCGCGTGATCGCCGCGTCGATCGTGAGCCGTCGCGCGGGCCGGTGGTCACCGTCGGCAGATGGCACGGGGACGACAATGATGAGACATCGTGGCGCCTCGCGAGCGGGAGCAGGGCAGCACGGGCGTGCAGGACGGG
>JBEKGC010000492.1:0-4915 GCA_050013055.1 Streptosporangiaceae bacterium | reverse complement strand
GGCGCTGGGGGCGGAAGCGGAGGGGGCGGAGGGGGCGGCGGCTTCGGTGGCGGCATGGGCTCGGTCACGCTGCGCGGCGGCGCGCTGACTTCGGCGGACCCGGGCGCAGTTGCCGCGTTCGACGCGATCGCGAAGGTCTATGCCAAGCTGTCCCGCGACTATCTGTCATCCCTGTTCAGCGACCCCGGTGTCGCCAAGGCGTATGAGGCGCTCTTCCGCCTGGGGGTGGCGCTCCTGCAGGACCGTAGCTGGGACGCGATCCAGCGCGAGTTCGGTGTCGACGACGGCCCCGGCTGCCTCACGCGCCTGGCCGCGGCGCTCGCCAGCGACAGCGGCAACGATGCCATCAATCCCCGCCTGCAAGCGCCGTTGAAGGCGGCGATCCTTGACTTCCTATTGCGGGCGGTCGGCGACGAGCCCGCCATCCGCAACCGCGGGGATGCCACGGCGGTCCTCGCCGCCGCCAGCAGCGAGGTCTTCGGGCGGACCGCCAACCTGTTCCTCGGCTCGTATCTTTCCGAGACCCTCCGGCTGGAGGCGAAGAATCTGAACCGGGCGGCCAGGGCTCATCTGAACGACTTCGCGATGGCACAGGCCGACAGAATCGTGGGCGCGTTCGCCGGAAAGTTCCGTCACCAGCCGTGGAAGGACGTTCCCCAGGTGAGTTATCCGAACATGATCCGGGTGCTGGGCGGCGAAGCGATCTGGACCGTGAAGCAGCTCCGCGCGAAGGTCACGCCGTGAGCCATCTGACGTGCACGGTCTACGGCGTGCGAAGCAGCCTGGATCCGCGCGAGGCCGGATTCGATTTCGGCGCGACTCCGGTCTGGGTCCTGCGCGGCCCGTTCGGTCCGCGCGACCTGTCCGCCCGAGGAAACGATCTGGTCGACCTTGCAGGCGCGATCTACCGGGTGGAGTCGCAGGTCAGACGGCGTGCGACCGATCCCGCCACGAAGTGGAAGTTGGTCGCCCCCGTTCGCGATCCCGTCTTCTGGACCGATGTCGGAGGGCCGCTGCTTGCATCCTGCCTGGGCTTCCTCAACCGCGCACGGTGGACGTTCGACTTTACCGTGCGGCCGGACGCCGTGGATTTCGTCCGCCCCGAGTCGGACGAGCGGCCCGTCGACCAGATCACGCTATTCTCCGGGGGCATGGACAGCCTGTGCGGCGCCGGATCGGACGAGTGGCCGCACGCCTCGATCCAGCTCGCCTCCTTCTACCATGGCCAGGCCAGCCTGCAGAGCGAGCTAGCAGCGGCACTGGGGTACCGCCCGCCAACCCAGTGGCGACTGACCGGCCGGCGCGGCCGGGAAGGGATGAACCTCATTCGCTCCTTCATGTTCCTCAGTCTCGGCGCCGCCGTAGCGGAGAGCTATGGCGCGCGGCGTATCGTCCAGTATGAGAACGGCGTGCTGGCGACCGCGGTGCCGCAATCGGGCAACTTCATCCCGACGCGCCATGCCCATCCCGAGACCCATCGCCGCATGGCCAGGCTGCTGGACGCGGTCTTCGGCGGCAGCTTCACGATCGACAATCCGTTTCTGCCCAAAACCAAGCGTGAGGTAGGCGAGGCGCTGGTCGCCGCGCTCGGTGCGGGACCGGCCCAGGACCTGCTCCGAAGGACCGAGACCTGCTGGTACCTGTTCCAGCCAAAGGTCGGGAGCCTGGAGAAGAAGAATGGTCAGCCGTGCGGCGTCTGCACCCCGTGCATCGTGCGCCGCACGGCGCGGCCCGCCGAAGCCGCCGCCGATGCCTGGCCCGGCTGGCCGGGATACGCCTTCGATCTGCGCGAGCCGCGATACCGCGATCATCCAGTGGTCGGCACGACGTTCCGCGCCTATCTCGAGCTGGTCGACATCGCGCTCACCGCGGCGAACGACGCGGCGCTGATCGACGATCTCGCGCCCGAGGCCCGGGCGCTGGTCGATGATGACGACGGCCCGAGCGAGACCCTGGTGGCGGGCGTGCTGCGGCGTTTCGCGGACGAGTTCTGCGACACGTTCGGCATCACGGCACCCACGCCCGTCCACCAGGCGTCGGGGGATCGAGACAGATGAGCGAGGTCGAGTGGGCGCTGAGCGTCCGGCAGCCCTGGGCCGAACTCATCCTGCAAGGCCGCAAGACGATCGAGTTGCGCACCTGGGAAACCGACTATCGCGGCCCTTTCTGGCTGCACACGGGCAAGGCGGCCGACCCTGACCTGGATCGCAGCTTCGACGTGCTGGATCCGCCCCGCGGCGCTTTCGTCGGGAGAATCACGCTGGTGGACATCTCGCCCATCGATGCCGAGCGATGGGAACGGTGGCGGGATCGGCATCTCGGCTCCGGCCGCTACCAGCCGGGCCTGTTCGCCTGGCACCTGTCGTCACCCGAGCGCCTCCGCCAGCCCGTCCCCGCCCCCGGCAGGCTCAATCTCTTCGAGGTCGACAAGGCACTGGCGCGGCGCCTGGAGGCCGCGCTGGCCTGACCGCGCCCGCCTCAACCGACGACCAGCACGTACTCGTCGTCGACGTCGTGGACCTCGAACTCGTCGTCCGTCCCAGGCGCGACCGCCTCCCGGTACACGATCCTGGGATCGCCGACGATGCGCCGCTTAAGGTAAGCCAGCTTGAACAGCGGCGTCAGCGGACCCTCGCCGATGATCTTGATGCCGACGCCGTGCGAGGAAAGGAGCGACGCTCCGGCGTCGAGCTGGGCAACGAGCTGCGCGTTGACCGGAGCGTCGGCAGCCACCTCGAATTCCATTCCGGCACCGTCCTGGTCAGAGAGCAGGATGGTCGCACTTTCCGCCGCGCTCACCTGCACGACGACGGCGTGATCCATGATCCAGTTGCCTTCGCGGCGCCGCTCGTTGAGGAGGCGCCCGAGAGCCGCCATGCTGGTGATCTCGGTGATCTTGATCGACGGCGCGGCGAAAACTATGCCTTCCTCCGACGAAAACTTGATCTCGAGCAACGCCTTGCCATCGGCGACATTCGCCGCGCTCGCCTCGGCCGACAGATGACTGCTGAGCGACCGTGATGAGTTGATCATGACGTCGTAGCCGGCCGGCGACGGGCCTTCACGCTTTCCCAGCGCCTTGATCTCCTCGGGGTCGAGGCATCCGTAGAATTCGAACAAGGCACCGTTGACGCGCCCGTAGTCGCCGATCTCGCGCGGTCCGTTGGGCGGCCAATTGGCGAAAAGTGACGTCTCGCGTCGAATACTGGAACCGTACTGCTGATTGGTAGGCATGCGGCTCATCTCCCCTACGGCACGAGCGGGTCACCGCTCGATCGGAACCTATCACAATCCTCGAACGCCATTAGCCGCCGCCAGCCCAGCCCGCGCTTCTGCCACTGCTAGGCAGCAGGGCGATTCCAAGATCGCTAACGGAAGTCGCGTTATTACGATGGGTAATCGAACGGATCATACGGACGGATGTGCTGCAGCAGCAGCCGCTTCTTGAATTAATTTTCCGTCACATGCTCGAATTGCCAGAAGATGGCCTTCTCTTTTCCGGGATGATGGTTGTTTCCACGCAAACATCGATCCTGAGAGAAGGCCATCCTGTGTCAGTGTCGCATTCTGCCTGCGGTCCGTCAAGTCGTGATGCCGAAGCTACCGGGAATGAGAGCGCTGGGAACGCAGACATTTCAAGCCTGCTGGGCATGCTGGCATCTGTCACCGACCCGCGCGGTCCGCAGGGAATACAGCACGCGCTGGTATTCGTGCTGGCGGTCTGCGTGGTGGCGATGCTGGCCGGCGCGAAGAATTACCGGGAAATCGCCGGCCATGCAGCGGACATGCCCCAGTCCTTGCTGAGGAAACTGGGAGCTGAATGGAGCTGGTTCAGGCTCCGCTGCAAGTACCCGAGCAAGTCAACGATACGGAGCGTGCTGACCAGGATCGATGCGGCCGAACTGGACATGATAACCTGCGCGTGGCTTTTCGCGCAGGCCAGGAAAAGCGGGAACGATGAGTGGGAAATCGCGGTCGACGGGAAGGTACTGCGCGGCGCATGGACTGACGAGAACGACAAGGTCACGCTGTTCTCCGCGATGCTCCACCGCGAGGCTGTCACGATAGCGCAGCTCAGGGTACCCGACGGCACCAACGAGATCACCCAGGCGGACGCCCTCCTGAACGCAGCGGAAATCCCGGAGGGAGAAGCAGTCCTGGTCACCCTCGACGCCGCGCACACCCAGCGGGAAACTGCGGAATCTGTCGCCGGGAAACCCGGTTGGGACTACCTGATGACGGTCAAGGGAAATCAGCCGACCTTGCAGAGGCAAGTATTCGGTAAGATTCTCCCGCTGCTCCGCGAAGCCCCGCGCAACGTCATGGAGGAACGCAGCCGCGGGCGGATCAAGAAGTGGTCCTGCTGGATCACCGGCGCAGAAGGAATCGACTTCCCGCACGCCAGCCAGGCCGCCGTGATCCGCCGTGAGATATTCGAGATCACCGGCGGCCGCGTCAGCAAGGAACACGCCCTCATCCTCACCAGCAGGAAAGCGGAAAAGATGACCGCCGCCGATATGAACCGGCTTACCCGCGGCCACTGGGGGATAGAGAACAAAAGCCACTATATCCGTGACACCGTATACCGGGAAGACCACAGCCAGGCCTATTCCGGAGACGGCCCGCAGGCCCTCGCATCTCTTCGCAATCTCACACTCGGGCTACTCCGCATGAAAAACGTGAACGCCATCAAGGAAACCACGGAATGGGTCTGCCGCGACCAGATCAGAGCACTCCAGTTCATGACTACCTAGCGTGACCTAGATCACGGAAAGTGATCTTGAATTGGCCCTGCCATGGTGGCCAGATGCTCACGTTGCGCCTTCATAATGTTAGAACTACCGACCGCGCGATTAAGCGCGGATTCATCGATGATCGTCCACAATCGCGGCGCGTTATCTTGGTCAAGCGGCAC
>JBEKGC010000491.1:0-5342 GCA_050013055.1 Streptosporangiaceae bacterium | reverse complement strand
GCCCAGGCCGGCCTGCTGGCCGTACCTGCTTGGGTCGATCGTGATTCACGTCTTCTACAACCTGCTGCTGATGCGGTGTTACCGGGTGGGCGAGTTCGGCCAGGTGTATCCGCTGGCCCGGGGGACCTCCCCGCTCGTGGTGACGGTCCTGGCCGCGATCTTCGTGCACGAACGGCTGGCCTGGCCGCAGATCGCCGGAGTGCTCGTCGTCTCGGCCGGCCTGGCCACCCTCGTGCTGGCCGGCCGCCGGCCGGGCCGGGCGGCCTTCCTGGCCGCGGTGGGCACGGGCCTGACCATCGCCGCTTACACCACGGTGGACGGCGTGGGCGTGCGGCTGGCGGGCAGCCCGGTCGGCTACATCGGGTGGCTGATGCTGCTCGAGAGCCTCTGCGTCCCGATGTTTGCCCTGGCTCGCAGGCGCGAGGCGTGCTCGCGTACGGCCTGGTGCTGTGGGCCCAGACCCGGGGCGCGCTGGCCCCGATCGCCGCGCTCCGCGAGACCAGCGTGATCTTCGGGGCGATCATCGGCACGCTGATCTTCCGCGAGCAGTTCGGCCGGACCCGCATCGCGGCCACCGTCCTCGTGGTGGCCGGCATCGTCCTGCTCAACCTGGGTTAGGTCCGCCGGCGGCCCCGGCGGCCGGAAAACCCTGCGGGGATGACGGTTTACCAGTGTTAGCGTGGGCCGGGTGTCCAAGGGCCCTACGCTGTGGCCGGATCTGGCACCGTTGCGGGCCTCGGGCGGGTTTCGCCTGGTCTTTGCCAGCCGGACGGTGACCGCGCTCGGCACCCAGGCGAGCGAGGTGGCGCTGCTCGTGCAGGCCAAGCAGCTCACCGGCTCGCCGCTGGCGGTAGGCCTGCTCGGCGTGGTGGAACTGGTGCCGCTTGTGGTGTTCGGGCTGTACGGTGGCGTGCTCGCGGACAGGTCCGACCGCCGGGCGCTGATGCGATGGGGCGAGGTTGCTCTCGGCGGGTGCGCCGTCCTGCTGCTGGTCAACGCGCTGCTCCCGGCGCCGGCCTGGTGGCCGCTCTACGCCGTCTCGGCCGTGATGATGGCGGCCGCGTCGCTGCAGCGGCCCTCCTTCGACGCCTCGACGCCTCGGCTGGTCCGCCGGGACCAGCTCACCGCCGCGTCGGCGCTGCTGTCGATGTCGCAGAACGCGAGCTTCCTGATCGGCGCGGCGCTCGGCGGGGTGCTCGCGGTGACGCCGGGGCCCTGGCTGGTGTACGGGTTGGACGGGGCCGGTTTCGCCGTATCGTTCGGGTTGCTGACCCGGCTGCACCCGTTGCCGGGGTCCGATGGGGACGATCACGCGACCTGGCGCGGGATCACCGCAGGCCTGCGCTACGCCGTCCGCCGCCAGGACCTGCTCGGCTCCTACCTGGCGGACCTCGCGGCCATGATCTTCGCCTACCCGAACGCGCTGTTCCCGTTCCTGGCCGCACAGCTGCACGCGCCCTGGGCGACCGGCCTGATGTTCGCGGCGCCGTCGGTGGGGGCGTTCGGCGTGACCGTCTTCAGCGGCTGGATGGGCCGGGTCAGGCGGCACGGCGTAGCCATCGCGCTTGCGGCCGGTGCGTGGGGGGTGATGATGGCCGGGTTCGGCCTTTCCCCCGATCTGTACGTGGCCCTGGCCTGCCTGATGGCGGCGGGCGCCGCCGACATGGTGAGCGGCATCTTCCGGTCCACGCTGTGGAACCAGACCATCCCGGACGCGCTGCGCGGCCGGCTGGCCGGGGTGGAGCTGCTCAGTTACGGGGTGGGGCCGCCGGCCGGCCAGCTCAGGTCGGGCCTGGTCGCCAGCCTGGTGAGCACCAGGTTCTCGCTGGTGTCCGGAGGGTTGTTCTGCGTCGGCGGGGTGGCCGTGATGTGCGTGCTGCTACCAGGGTTCGTTCGCTATAAAAGCTGAATCCCTGTGATCCGCGGGAGTGGCGCCGGGAAATGGAGGGTGCCCGGCGGTGCAGGGTTCCGCCGGGCACCGGGTCGAGTAGCCGCTCAACCTGTTCCTACCCTCTGAAACGACGTGAATGCGGAGATGGATCAAAAAGCTGCTCTGACGTCATTTTTTCGTCACAAGTAGGAATCACTGGAGCACTCAAGGTCAACTTTTTCTCATCAGCACATCTAGCCCCAGGACTAACGCCGCCGCTCAGTCGGTATGCCGCCTGCCGGAGCCCACGGCCGGCCATGCCGCAGGACACTTTAAACCGAGTCTCCGGGCGCATGCGGGCACCGCAAACCAGGATTGTGGATCGCTAGTACCGCATCGATGAGCGTTGGCCCGGGTAACCGGCAGCGAAGGGTCACGCCCGGCGACGACCGGCCGCCCGCGGTCCCCGCCCGCAGTCCCCGTGAGCCCCGCCTGCCCCATCCTGCACGCCCGTGCTGCCCTGCTCCCGCTCGCGAACCACAACGATGTGCCATCGTGGTTGTCCCAGCAACAACAACGGCCCATCGTTGTGGCCGGGCCCGGGGCTGACGGCGGCTGGAAGCGGGGCGGACGTTACTTGCCGCGGCACTAGCTTCTGATTCCGACGGTAACGATCCACAATCATGCCAAGACGGCGCGAAGCCAGGCGGTCGGCGCTGGGGGAGTGATCGCGTGGGCTTATGGGACACGTGTGGCTAGGGTGATCGGGGGACGGGCGGTTGGGGGCTGGTGGACGGGCGGTTGGGGGCCGGCGGACGGCGGTTGGGGGCCGGCGGGCGGCGGACGGGGGTGGGCCAGCGCCGGCGCCCGTGGGGCTAGTGCCGGCCGGGTGGTGTGGTCAGGAGCCGATGTAGCTCATGACGTGCTTGATGCGGGTGTAGTCCTCGAAGCCGTACATGGACAGGTCCTTGCCGTAGCCGGAGTGCTTGAAGCCGCCGTGCGGCATCTCGGCCACGATCGGGATGTGGGTGTTGATCCACACCACGCCGAAGTCCAGCCGCCGGGCCATCCGCATCGCGCGGCCGTGATCCTTGGTCCACACGCTGGAGGCGAGCCCGTACTTGACTCCGTTGGCCCAGCGGATCGCCTCGTCCTCGTCGCTGAACCGCTGGACGGTGATGACCGGGCCGAACACCTCGTCCTGGATCATCTCGTCGTCCTGATGCAGGCCGGACACCACGGTCGGGGCGTACAGGTACCCGCGCTCCCCCACCCGGTGGCCGCCGGCGACCACCTCGGCGTGGCCGGGCGTGCGGGAGATGAAACCCTCGACCCGGGCGAGCTGGTTCGGGTTGTTCAGCGGGCCGAAGTAGGCGTCGGGCACGTCCAGGCCGCCGGTGGTGGTGTTGTTGGCCTGCTCGGCCAGCGCGGCGGTCAGGTCGGCGGCGATGCCAGGGCCGGCCAGTACCCGGGTCGCCGCGGTGCAGTCCTGCCCGGCGTTGAAGTAGCCGGCCCCCGCGATGCCCTCCGCCGTCGCCTCGATATCGGCGTCGTCGAAGACCACGACCGGCGCCTTGCCGCCCAGCTCGAGGTGGACCTTCTTGAGGTCATCGGCGGCCGAGCGGGCGACCTCCATGCCGGCCCGGACCGAGCCGGTGATCGACACCATGCTCGGCGTCGGGTGGGAGATCAGGTCCCGGCCCGTGTCGCGATCGCCGCAGATGACGTTGAATACGCCCGGCGGCAGGAACTCCGCGGCGATCTCGGCCATCAGCAGCGTGGACACCGGGGTGGTGTCCGACGGCTTGAGCACGACGGCGTTCCCGGCCGCGATGGCGGGGGCGAACTTCCACACCGCCATCATCATCGGGTAGTTCCACGGCGTGACCTGGGCGCAGACCCCGATCGGCTCGCGCCGGATCATGGAGGTGTGGTCCCGCATGTACTCGCCGGCGCTGCGGCCCTCCAGGACCCGCGCGGCGCCGGCGAAGAACCTGATCTGGTCCACCGCGGGCGGGATCTCCTCCGACGTCGTGAGCGCGACCGGCTTGCCCGTGTTGCGGGTCTCGGCCGCCACGATGTCGCCGGCCCGCTTTTCGATCGCGTCGGCGAACCTGAGCAGGGCCAGGCTGCGCTCGGACGGGGTGCTGTCCCGCCACCCTTCGAACGCGTTCGCGGCGGCCTGCATCGCGGCGTCCACATCCCGGCGGCTTGACACCGGCGCCTGGGCGTAGACCTCGCCGGTGCTTGGGTCGATCACATCGCTCGTGCGCCCATCGCTGGCGTCGGTGAACTTGCCGTTCACGAAGTTCTGCAGCGTGCGGTCCGTCATCGCCAGAGCCTCCATCCACCGGAGTGTCCATCGCCCGCGAGTCCCATCGTCCTCTCGGATCCCGATGTCGAGCTTCGCAGAGATGGACTATCTCCACAAGTGATTCAGTTGCTATCTTTACATATACCGACGAAATCAGTTGACTGGGTCGGCATACATGGACCATAGGTCGGGCAGGGAGGGACCGGATGGTGCGTCGCTCGAGACCATTCCCGAGCCAAGGCCCTGGCGGTGCCGTCCCCGACGACGTCTCTAAGCAAATCATTGAACAGCTGCAGCAGGACGGCCGGCGTTCCTACGCCGCGATCGGCAAGGCGGTCGGGCTCTCCGAGGCGGCCGTCCGGCAGCGCGTGCAGCGCCTCCAGGACGCGGGGGTCATGCAGATCGTCGCGGTCACCGATCCGCTGACGCTGGGCTTCCGGCGACAGGCCATGATCGCGATCAAGGCCGACGGCGATCTGGAGAAGGTAGCCACCCTGCTCACCGAGATGGAAGAAATCGACTACGTCGTCATCACCGCCGGGTCCTTTGACGTGCTCGCGGAGGCTGTCTGCGAGGACGACGACCACCTGCTCGAGATTCTGGGCCGGGTGCGTGCCATCCCGTGCGTGACGAGCACCGAGACCTTCGTCTACCTCAAGCTTCGCAAGCAAACCTACTCATGGGGGACCAGATGACAACCTCCTCAGACGCCATCAAGGCAGTCCAGGATGCCGCCAAGCGCAATCTCTGGCTGCACTTCACCCGGATGTCCGCCTACGAAGACAACGACGTCCCCGTGATCGTCCGCGGTTCGGGACCCTACGTCTTCGATCAGCACGGGAAGCGCTACCTGGACGGGCTGTCCGGGCTTTTCGTCAGCCAGGTCGGCCACGGGCGTAAGGAGATCGCCGAGGCGGGCGCGCGGCAGGCGGAGGAACTGGCGTACTTCCCGCTGTGGTCCTACGCCCACCCGAAGGCGATCGAGCTGGCCGCCCGGCTGGCTGACCTGGCTCCGGGTGACCTGCACCGGGTGTTTTTCACCACCAGCGGCTCGGAGGCGGTCGAGTCGGCGTGGAAGCTGGCCAAGCAGTACTTCAAGCTGATCGGCCAGCCGGAACGCTACAAGGTGATCAGCCGCGAGCTCGCCTACCACGGCAC
>JBEKGC010000490.1:0-4926 GCA_050013055.1 Streptosporangiaceae bacterium | reverse complement strand
TGCGCGTGGAACCGGGACCACAGGCGTTTGCGGCTCCAGCCGAGTTCGGCCGCCAGGTGCTCGATCCGGACCATGCCACGGCCGGCCACGATGCCACGCCAGGCCCAGGCCACCTCCGGGGCGACCTGCGGCGCCGCCGCACATCGGCGGGCAAGCCAGGCGTGGGCCAGCGCGAAGCGATCCTGCCAGCAGGAGAGCTCGCCCAGGTGCTCACTGATCCGGGCCGCCTCCCGGCCCCACAGATCAGGCACTCGAAGGCATCCGCCCGCAGCGTGCGGAGGGATTCGCCGAACCCGAGCCCGGTCATGACACTGCCCTGATGTTGCCGCCCGGTGGCATCTTCCACGCGACTGGGCCTGGCCGGGCATGCGATGTCCCACAACATCCCGTCATCCCGCTCGGACCCGCCGGACCGCATGCCCCCATGCCATGCAGGCCGGCCAGCCGGAACATTTGTACAAGCCACCACGGCTGGCGAGGATGGGCAAGCCGCTGCTCGTGATCTTCGGCGAGGACGACCGCAGGTGGCGCTCGTCGTCCGCCGCCGGGTACCGCGCCGTTCCCGGCGCGACCGTCGAGCTGCTGCCCGGTGTCGGGCACTCACCCAACCTCGAGGACCCGCCGCGGACAGCCGTGCCCCTGCTGGCCTTCACCGCGAACCACACCGGGCCGCCCAGCTCGTGACCAGCCCCAGACCGCAACGGTGCCTCGGGGCTGGGCCCGCGGCTGGTTGACCTCGACGGGTCAATACCCGCTATCCCCAGCGGCCGTTGGCGCGCAGGACGCGCAGCGCATCAACGGTGAGGAAGCCGCGCCAGTCCCGTTCCGCGGCCGGGGACCAGGCCAGCCAGTTGAACATCCAGCCGCCGTCCTCGCGCTGGGCCTGGGCCAGGTGGTCCAGGTGCCCCTTGATGGTCGCCTCGTCGAACAGCTCGCGGGCCAGCGAATCCGGCTCGGGCGCGAAGGCCAGCGGGACATGAACCTCACCGGGTGTCTCCGGATCGAGGGCCACCATATGCCGGTCCAGGATCAGCGCGCCGACCCGGCCGAACGCCTCCCTCGCCCGGGCCCGGTCGGGCACGTGCTGCAGGAAGCCGAGCACACCGAACATCTCGTAGCCGCCGCCCGGGCCGTCGGGTAGCTCGCCGCCGCCCGATCTGGCGAGACGGTCGATCCTGGTCCACATCACCTCGGTGGCCCGGTCGAGCCAGGGATGGCGGACGTCCCTGGCGTGCAGCCTGCCCGCGAGCAGACCGGTGGCGGTGACCGACGCCGGATGGCCCTCCTCGGGTTGCCACCATGGCGCGTGCGGCCAGCCGGACATCGCCGTTTCCACGAAGGCCGCCCCGCCCCCGGCCGGGGCGACCGCCTCCAGCCAGTCACACGCCCCCCGGACCAGGGCGTCGTCCCACGCGTCGGCCTCGTCCATGATCCGGAACGCCATCTCGACGGCCAGCGGCTGGCTGCCGGCGGCGCGGCAGTCGGGCTCGAGGGCGTGCCCGAACCCGCCGTCGTCGTTGCGGTAGGCGGCCACCGCGTCCCGCACCGGCTGGGCGGCGCCGCCGCCGAACAGCCGCTGGAACCGGCGCCGGTCGAGGACCCTCGCGTTCGCGGCGATGAAGGTGGCCGCGGCATCAAAGTCAGGAGCGTTCATCAGGCCATCACAGCACAGCCGGGCCGTCCCGTATTGAACGAAACGGCCACCGCCGTGGCATCCTGACGGGGTGGCCTATCAGCCTGTGCGCGTACGTGACCTGCCGCCCGGCTATACGGAATGGCCGGCCCCGGCCGGCCTGCGGCACGCCATCGCGTGCGTGTGGGCCCAGGTCACCCCGGACGCCGGCCGGGCCCGGGTCGCCCTGGTGCTGCCCGACGGGTGCAGCGACCTGATCTGGGAGCAGGGCCGGGGAGCGTTCGTGGCCGGCCCGGACACCGGACCGGTCAGCACCGTGATGAAGACGGGAACGGTCGTCCTCGGCGTCCGTTTCCGGCCCGAGGCGGGCGGCCCGGCGCTCGGCGTCCCGCTGAGCGCGCTCCGCGACCAGCGCGTCGACCTGGCGGACCTGCACCGCCGCGACGCCCGGCGGCTGCCGGGCACGCTGGACCCGGCGACCGCCGCGACCCGCGCGCTGGAACTGGCCGCCGCCCTCGTCGCCGACGCCGACCCCGACCCGGCCGCCACCCAGGCCGCGGTCCTGCTGGCCGACCCGCGGGTACGCGCCGAAGACGTCGCGGCGCAGATCGGGCTGAGCCTGCGGCAACTGCGCCGCCGCTGCCACGCGGCCGTCGGGTACGGGCCAAAGACCCTGCAGCGGGTGCTGCGTTTCCGCCGGTTCGTCTCCCGGGTCGACGCCGGCCTGCCGCCCGGCCAGTCCGCTCACGACCTGGCCGCTCTCGCGGCCCAGGCCGGCTACGCCGACCAGGCGCACCTGACCAGGGAATGCCGTGCCCTGGCGGGCCTGACCCCGGCCACCCTGGCCCGGCAGCGAGCTGACACCAGCACATGAAGCCCGTAGCTGCCCTGGGCGGCTCAGTCCGCCTCTGGCCGGGCACGCCATCGAATAGCTAGAATTATGGCTATGGAGACCCTGTCGATTACCGAGGCGAAGAACCGGTTCACGGAGATTGCAGACCGCGCCGCCGCCGAACACGACCATTTCACCGTAACCAGGAACGGGCGCCCGCACGTGATGGTGGTCTCCGTCGCGGAGTGGGACGAACTGCAAGAGACGATCGCAGTGCTGACTGATCCCGAGGCCCGCGCCGACCTGGCCGAGTCCGCGGAGGCCGCCCAACGCGGCGACTTCACCGCCGAGGAGGAGATGCAGGCGATACTGGACGTCCGGCTGGGCCGGGACGGGCGGTGACCGAACGGTATGCCGTCCTGCTTACACCGCCGGCCAGGAGGGCGCTGGCGGACCTTCTGCCGCCAGGTGTCGCTGCCGCCGCATGGGAGCTGATCACCGGCGCGCTGGCCGACGATCCCTGGCGGGTCGGCAAGCCTTTGCCCGGACCTTACGAGGGACTTCATGCGGCCAGGCGCGGCACCTACCGGGTCCTATACCAGATCGACGAGGGCAAGCACGCCATCGAGGTCCGCTCGATCCGGCACCGGGCAGACGCCTACCGCACCTAAGTGATCAGAGCCGCCGGTCGTGCCTAGGACGAATGTCGCTCCGAGCGCAGCTCCTCAGGGCTAGCTGTGGGCGGGAATCCCGTGCTGGCCCCCACATCTCCGCGAGCCGGCCGGCTGTGAACACCGGCCCGCGCGACGGCTCACGACCGAAGCGACGGTCACGCCCCGAGGGCTCGGAGCGCCGCACCCCAGCCGCCACCCCCGCCGCTCCCCGCACCCGCAACCCATCCGTCACAATTATCGAAAAAGATCGTGGAATATTCGACCTACCTGGAACTTTCGGTACCCTATCGGGTACCAAACTATCCGCGGGAGCCCAATCTTCCACGCGAAACCGGCGCCCCGGCCCGCCTAACGCCCGGCCAGACCAGGCACGGCATACACCACGTATCACCACCCCCAGCCGCCACCGCGCCACCAGCACGACCGCGACGGACCCGCCTCCGGCGGCCTGTCCAGCGAACCCCCGCAACAGCAGCGGACCATCGTCGAGGCCGGGCCCGGGGCCGACGGCGGCTGGAAGCGGGGCGAACGTTACCTGCCGCGCACTAGGGCGACCAGCGACGGGTCCGTCTAGACCTGATTGAAGTTCGCTTACCGAACGACCCGTGGTGCTTGCCCCTCGTCATTGATCCGCGCGCCGGGCCTTCGGACGTACTCGTTATGGCGGCGAATCCAGGTCCGGAACGCGTCGCCCGTCGCGTTCAACGGCATCAAGCCCACAGTGGTTATTGTATTCGTTTTTCAGTATTATCTGCCCGGAAATTCTTAGCCGGGGACGGTGCCCATGCTGTGCCATTATTTTGCTTCGTTGTGGCCTCCGCTTGGCCTATCGCTGGTATCGTCCAGACGTGTCAAAGTCACCGATCCTCCCGTTGGCCGCTGCGGTAACCGCATTAACGCTGGCTGCGGTGCCGGCACAGGCCGCGCCGCTTTCAGCGGGAAAGCGGAATGCGGGTAGCGTCGTGGCGTTTCCGCTTCTCGCGCTAAGGGGCCAAGCGCCGGCGAGCATCGGGTCTCACGTCAGCCACGTCAGTCACTCATCACATGTGTCGGGCACAGGTGGACATAATTCCCACGTCTCGCACGTCTCGCACGTCTCGTCGGTCCCTTCGCCACCGCCGACCAGCGCGGCACCTGTCACGTCCCAGCCGCCTCCGTCGGCCGTCAGCCCGGCCCCGGTCGGCGGCAGCGGCTCGAGCGGGTCGCCTGCCGTCGCGCCGGCAGGCAGCCCGGCAGTCGTGGGGAGCGGCAGCCCGACCTCGAGCACTAGCAACGGCGGCGGCTGCGCGTTCTTTATCGTCGCGCCGTTCGGCGCCCTCATGAGCGGAATCAGGCGTCTCGTCCGGCGCGGGAAGGCACGATGAGCACAAGTGGAGATCACGCTGGCTTTTGACCAGGCCACAGTGGACCTGGACGCGTTGCAGCGGAGCGCCTACGCGGTGGCCGCCGAGATGACAGTCGACATCCGCGTCTCAGGCGCGGACTACGTGTGCACTCTGTTCCCGCGTACGCCGGACGTCGCCGACGATGAGCTGAAGCACCGGTTCCGCGCGGAGGTGAACGACCAGATCCTGCGGGTGCGGATCGCGAGGGAGACCGAGCCGCTGAGAAACCTAGTCTTCGCGCTGGCGTTCTCGCAGACCGGCCTAGTCGAAACTGAGGAATCGGCGTGATGAAACTGGAGCGGGCGGCGACGACGCTGCCCGCGCATGGTTGGCAGTTGCTGCCGCTGCGGTTTCACCGGATCGATGCGGACTCGGTGGTCCTCACCAACTTGGTGGGGGAGC
>JBEKGC010000489.1:0-4928 GCA_050013055.1 Streptosporangiaceae bacterium | reverse complement strand
GACCGCCGCGACCGAGGACTCCGCCGGGGTCACGATGGCCATGTTCGAACTCAACTGGGCCAGCTTCGAGCCGTCCAAGGGCACCTTCAGCGCCTCCTACCTGGCCACCCTGCGGTCCGAACTAGCCGCCTACACCGCCGCCGGACAGCAGGTCACCTTGGGCCTGGGCACGCAGAACGCGCCGTCCTGGGTGTTCTCCCTGGCCGACAGCAGGTACATCGACCAGGACGGCACCGTCTCCGGCGAAGCCGACTGGGTGTTCAGCGCCGCGGTCCGCACCGCCGCCCTCGGCTACTTCGACCAGGTCGCCGCCGACTTCCCGCTGACCGACTTCTGGGCGATCCGGCTCACCTCAGGCGGCGACGCCGAGATGCTCTACCCGGCCGGCGGCACCTACTGGGCCTTCAGCCCCTCCGCGCTGACCGGCCGGGGCTTGCCCGCGGGGATGACCGCCAACCCCTTCCCCCGGTGGAAGCCTGGCACCGCGGGCCTGCACCCCTTGACCCGCGCTCAGCTCGGAACCTGGGTGAACTGGTACATCGGCGGCCTGGACAACGTGACCAACTGGCAGATGCGGACGCTGTCCGGGCTCGGCTTCACCGGCCACTACGAGACCGTCACCCCGGGCTCTGGCACCCGCCCCGACATCCTCACCCAGACCGAACAGCAGCACCTGTCCAACGACGGCACCACCGGCGTCGGCGCCGTCTGGGACCGCTACTACGCCATGCTCCCGGACAAAGCCAACGTCATCGCCTACATCTCCTCCGTCGCCGACCAGTCAGGCGGCAACGACTCCTGCCAGGGCGCCGACACCACCTTGCCGCTGACCGACCCCGCCATGGACTCCTGGTCCGCCACCCGCTGGATCACCCGCATCGCCGCCGCCAACGGCCTGCTCACCGGCGGCGAGAACCCCGGCCGCGGCATGCCCGCCGACCTGAGCTCCTTCGAGACCAACACCTCTTCCGACGGCATGATGGCCACCGCCATCCGCCAGGCCCGCAGCTGCCACTTCAAGGTCTTCTACTGGGCCCACGACGTCGACCTGTGGGACGGCCTCCTCCCCTTCACCCGCTACGCCGCCCTGACCGCCAACTAAAGAAGGTCAAGCCGCCCGCCCGCCGGTGCCGTGCCCGCCCGCCGGTGCCGTGCCCGCCCGCCGGTGCCGTGCCCGCCCGCCGGTGCCGTGCCCGCCCGCCGGTGCCGTGCCCGCCCGCCGGTGCCGTGCCCGCCCGGAGCGCCTGCGCCCGTGTGCCGTCCCACCAGCCCGTCCCGCCCCTCAGGGATCATATTCGATCACCAGTTCGATAACTAGTACATTTCTCGTGGAAGATTCGGCTTTAGTGGAGAAAAAGGTGCCCTATAGGGTACCAAACTCACCGCGAAAGCCATATCTTCCGTAAGTTCCCCAGGGTCCTTCGCGCCATGGAGCGCTGGCGTACCACCACCCACACCAGCAAGCGCGGCCCCGAGCTGAATGGCCCCGAGCTGAATGGCCCCGAGCTGAATGGCCCCGAGCTGAATGGCCTCGAGCTGAATGGCCTCGAGCTGAATGGCCCCGAGCTGAATGGCCCCGAGCTGAATGGCCCCGAGCCGAATGGCCCCGAGCCGAATGGCCCCGAGCCGAATGGCCCCGAGCCGAATGGCCCCGAGCCGAATGGCCTAGGGCGAAAAGACGGGGCAATGACAGGCCATACCTAGGGAATACGCCTCTGGCGCGCGTCCCGGAAAACGCGGAGAGTGGTAATTGGTTCACGGAATGAATTTAGAGTGGACGTAAGAAGGAAGAGCCATGACCCTCGACCAGACAAGCAGCACACCGAAAGAATTCTTCGCGCGTGCGCTACGCAACCACAGCCGACGCCTCACCAAGATTATCGCGGCGCTCATTACGGCCCTGATTCTGGGCATCCTGGCCTTGGTGATTAACGCTCACGCCACCGCACCCCCGCTGTGGGGCACCCTGGACACCCAGACTAATACCGCCGCCACAGAAGACCACGCCGGCGTCACGATGGCGATGTTCGAACTCGCCTGGAACAGCTTCGAACCCAGCCGGGGCACCGTGTCCGCTTCCTACCTGGCCACCATGAAATCCGAGCTGGCCGCCTACCGGGCCGCCGGCCAGCAGGTCACCCTTGGCCTGGGCATGGAGAACACCCCATCCTGGGTGTTCAGCCTGGCCAATAGCACTTACACCGACCAGAAAGGCAACGTCCCGGCCAACACCGCCGACCTGGTCTACAGCCAGGCCGTCCGCGCCGCCGCCGCCCAGTACCTGTCCCTGGTTGCGGCGAACCTGCCGCTGGCTGACTTCTGGGCCATCCGGCTCAACGCCGGCAACGGCGACGGCGAGATGCTCTACCCGGGCAACGGCACCTACATGGCCTTCAGCGCCGCCGCGCTGACCGGCACCGGCCTGGCCACCGGCATGACCCCCAACCCCGACCCCACCTGGAAGCCCGGCACCGCCGGGCTGACCCAGACCCAGATCGCCGCCTGGGTCAGCTGGTACATCGGCGGCCTGGACAACGTCACCAACTTCGAAATGACCACTCTGAACGGCCTGGGGTTCACCGGCTACTTCGAAACCGCCACCCCGGGATCCGGCACCCGCCCCGACACCCTGGCCACCACGGAGAAGCGCAACCTAAACAACGACGGCACCACCGGCGTCGGCGCGGTGTGGAACCTGTACTACGCCCAGCTCCCGGATAAGACCCGGGTCATCGCCTACATCTCCTCCGTCGCCGACCAGTCAGGCGGCAACGACTCCTGCCAGCCCACCGACACCACCCTGCCGCTGACCGACACCGCCATGGACTCCTGGTCCGCCACCCGCTGGATCACCCGCATCGCCGCCGCCAACGGCCTGCTCACCGGTGGGGAGAACCCCGGCTACGGCCTGCCCGCCAGCCTGGAAGCCTTCTACACCAACACCACCTCCACCGGCATGATGGCTACCGCCCTCGCCCAGGCCCGCTCCTGCGGGTTCAAGGTCTTCTACTGGGCTCACGACATCCACCTGTGGGACGGCACCATACCCTTCACCACCTACACCACCATGATCAGCGGCAGCTAGCCTGCCTCCGGTCCCAGCGCCTTCCCCGGGCATCCGCCTGGGGAAGGCGCAGCGGCGCGTGGCGGGTGTGGCTGTTGGGGCCAAATATGTTACAACTACTCAACGTGTGTTATCGTTACTCTTAGCGATTATTTAGATCGTGCTGGCAAGTGGCCGCTGCCCCCGCGGTGCCTTCTAGGCAGCAACTGAGGGTGGCTCCATATGATCGATTCGAGCACCGGGCACCGCGAAGTCCACGAGCGTTCCGAGGTCAAATCAGGGACCGGCCGCCGCGAAGGCCGGGAACCTTCAGCGGACCAGCCGGAGTTGCAGCAGGCTCAGCGCCAGGAAAACCTCGGCAAGCTTGCGGTTGGGGTCGCGCATGACTTCAACAACCTTCTGGCCGTGATCCTCAGCTTCGCGTCCTTTGCCGCGGCGGAACTGGCCCTCCCGTCCGGACCCGATTGGCCCGAGCGGCTGGAGTCGGCCCGCCGCGACCTCGGGCAGGTCATCCTGGCCGCCGAACGGGCGGCGAGCCTCACCCGCCAGCTGCTCGCCTCCGTCCACCAGGAGGTGGGCCGCCCGCAGGTCCTCGACCTTGATGTCACCGCCGACGTGCAGGAGATTCTGCGCCGGACCCTCGGCGAACACATGGGGCTGGCCACCACCCTCGGCGTTGACCTGTGGCCGGTGCTGGCCGACCCAGGCCAGCAGGCCCTCCTCGGTGCGATCACGGCAGGCGGCGGTTACGTCCCGGAGCAGGCAGGCCCGAGCCTCGTGCGCGCCGTGCGGACGGTGGCGCCCGGCCAGCCGACGCTTGACCAGTACGCGTCACGCCAGGTAATAACGCGGCTGCGGGACCGTATGGCCGGCGACCCGGTGGCGGCGCTGACCGGGCAGGAGAAGCGGGTGCTTGACCTAATCGGCGAGGGGCTGACCAACCGCCAGATCGCGGAGCGGATGGCCCTCGCGGAAAAGACCGCGAAAAACTACGTATCGTCACTGCTGGCCAAGCTCGGCATGCACCGCCGGACGGAGGCTGCTGCCTTCGCCGCCGTCCGGCATAAACCGGGCCTGGACGACTGAACGATAACCGCGCGCACCTGCCCGCCGGGGCCGGATGGCCGTGAAAATAGAGCCCGCTCAACTCCTCTCCGTAGTAAATAAATCACGTATAGTAACTAAAGAGTCCATGGACTGGCTCGCTCCAAGGAGATGTCATGCCCGCGACAAGAGACACCGAGACCGGCGCGGGCGGCCCGGCCGGTGCTGCCGGGTCACCGGGCGGCGGCCGCCGCCATCTCGGTCATGGCCGGCGGCGGGCCAAGGCTGTGCCGCACGGCCCTCCTGATGTGGGCGCGCTGGCGAGAGAGGCTGTGATCAGCTTCCTGCACGACGCGTCGATGGCCACGGCGGAAAGGGAAGCCGACCGAGCGGGCGCCGCCGCGACCGGCCCCGAGGCCGCCGCGACCGGCCCCACCGCGACCGCGACCACCGCGACCGCCGCCGAGGCCGCCGCGACCGGCCCCACCGCGACCGGCGCGGCCACCGCGACCGCCGCCGAGGCCGCCGCGACCGGAAACGTCGCCGGGGACGGCGCGGGCCAGGCCGAGGGAATCCCCGCCGCGGCGCCGGAACCGGTGGTGATGCCCCGGGACGCGATCTCCGCCGCCGGCCATGGCGCCGCCGAGTCGGTGGCCTGGCGCGCAGCGGCCCTCAGCGTCGCCGCGCTGGACCGGATGGAGGCCGCGGCGGCCAAGGTGGAGGCAGATATCGCTGTCGCTCTCCGGGCGTACGCGGATCTGCAGGCCGGGGCCGGGGCCGCGGCCGAGGCCGCGGTCAATGCCGCGGAGTCGGCGCTGGC
>JBEKGC010000488.1:0-4928 GCA_050013055.1 Streptosporangiaceae bacterium | reverse complement strand
TCACCCGCAGCAGGGGCTATATCGTTCCCCAGCGGCCCAGCCTGCCCGAGCGTCACCGCCGGCGCGCTATAAGAACCCGCCGCACCATGGCCGGAGGAATCAGCCATCGCGCCCACGTAACCGTCAGCCAGCCGGTAGAACACCGACGGGGACGCGGACAGCACGGTCGAGGCGTAGCTAGAGGGCGAGCCGGTCGGGGTGACCGACGCGGTGGTGGCCACGGTCCCGGGACCGTAGTCGTTGACCGCCTGGATCGTGAACGTATAGGCGGTGCCGCCCGCCAGCCCCGTCACGATGGCGCTGGTAGCCGTAGCCGGCGCCGAGATCGCGTTGACCGCGGCAGTGCCGCCCTTCATCGCCGTGATGAGGTAGCTGGTGACGGCCGGACCGGCCGTCTCGGGGGCCTGCCAGGACACGGTGGCCTGGTTGACGGCCGCCGTCGCCGATGGCGCGGCGGGCGCGGGCGGCCGCCCCAGGCCGGACGCGGCGAACTGCGCGGTGATCTGGGCGGAGCTCAGTACGGACCCGAACACCGCGACGTCGGCCAGGTCACCGTCGAAGTACCCGCAGCAGTCCTGCTCGCCCGCGCCGATCACGAACCCCTGCGGAGCGGGCAGGGTGTCCAGCTCTGAGGGAAAGTTCTGGGTACCGATGGCGGTCCCGTCCACGTAGACGGTCGCCGACGTACCGTTCGTGGTCGCGGTGACGAAGTGCCAGATTCCGTTGTCCAGCGCGGCGGGCGAGGTAAACGTCAGGTCATCGCCCCAGCCTGACACGATGACGTCATTGGGCTGGGTGACGACGGTGAAGCCTTCGCTGGTCGACTCCACGCCATAGGACGCGAGGTACTGCTCACCGGTATAGGTGGTGTTGATCCACCCCTCGATGGTGCGAGCGGAGGAGTACAGCGGCAGCGACGGCTGGCCGCCCGCGGCCGGGCCGTCGTTGGCGTCGCTGATCGCCGTGGTCGGGTCGCTGGCGAGCGGCCCGGTCAGGCCGAGGGTCGCGTCGCTTGTGTAGTAGCCGGTCGCCGCATGGCCCGAGGAGTCGGCCATCGCGGCAGCGTCGGAGTCGCCCAGCTTGTAGAACACTGCGGGCGAGTCGGCGAGAGTCGTGGACGCGTACGTGGACAACGCGCCGGCGACGGTGAACGCCGGCGACTTGACCGCCGGGCCGGCGCCGAAGGCGTCAAGCGCGACGACCTGGAAGGTGTAGCTGCCCGGGGCCAGGCCCGTGACCCGCGCCGCGGTGGCGTCCCCCGTCTCCGCGATCGCATCCTCCTGGATACTGCCCTGCACCGCCGTGACCAGGTAACCGGTCACGGCGGTGCCGCCGGCGCTGGCGTGCCCCCAGGTCACGTTCACGCCGTTCGGCCCGCCGTAGAAGGCGTTGACGTCCACCGGCGCGGTGGGGACGGTGTAGCCGGACGCGGCGAAGGCAGACGCGACAGTCGCGGCACTCAGCGCGGACGGGTACACCGCCACGTCGGCCATGTCACCCTGGAAGAAGTTGTAGCCGGGGAACCCCGCAAGCTCGATGCCGCTCGGGTCCTGGGTGTTGGGGATGCCGGCGAACGGGGCGGTGCCCTCCAGCTGCCCGTCGAGGTAGGCGGTGACGTTGGCGCCGTCGAAGGTGACGGTGAGCAGGTGCCATTGGCCGGTGTCGAGCGGTCGGGCGACCGGGAACGACAGGTAGTCGTTCCAGCCGTCCACGTTGATGCTCTGGGCGCTGACCGAGACGATGAACGACTCATCGGTGGTGGTGTCGCCCCAGCCGGCCACGGCCTGGTTCGTCGTCGCGTCGGTGGTGTTAATCCACGCCTGCACCGTCCGGGCGGACGCGTACCGCGGCAGCGCGGGCTGGCCGGTGCCGAGCCCACCGCAGCAGGTGGTGTAGCCGGTCGACGTGGCCTGGTCGGAGGCGAGCGGCGCGAGCGCGCCGAGGGTCTGCTGGCCCGAATACCCGCCGTCGGCGGCGTGGCCGGAGGAGTCGGCCATCACGGTCGCTCCCGCAGGCTCGTCGAGCCGGTAGAAAACCGCCGGCGAGTTCCTCAGGACGGCGCCGACGTATGTGGCCGCCGATCCGGTCGGCGTCACCGGCGACGACGTGCCGGCCGCCCCCGCGCCGCAACTGCTCTCAGCGACCACGGTGAAGGTGGCCGCGCTGCCGCCGGCCAGGCCGGTCAGCGTGGCGGTGAGAGCGGTGCCGCCGGTGGCGATCGACGCTCCCTTGTCCGGGCCGCTCGCCTCGCGGAGCACGTAGCCGGTGACAGTGGTCCCGTTGCCGTTCGCCGCGCTCCAGCTAACCGTGGCTTGGTTGGCGCCGACCGTGGCGCCGACGCCAGCCGGGGCGGACGGCACGGTGCACTGGAGCGGCTGCGCTGCGGGGGCCTGCGCTGCGGGGACCTGCGTTACGGGGGTCGGCCGGCGGGAGCCAGACTGACGGGGCGGGTTGCGCAGCGGCTCGGCGCGCAGCGCCACGACGCCGCGGGTAGCGCCCTTGGGGTGGAAGACATGCGACCAGGCCAGGGAGAGCCTGTTGGCCCGGACCTCGGCCTGCTGACGGGCGGTCAGGCGGGAACGCGCGGGCGCGGCCGGACGGTGGTACGTGATTTTCGGCCCGAGGACGTGCGTGGGTGCAGCGCTGGGGTGACGGGCCGGGGACATGATGGGCACGGCCGGATGCGGCGGCACGGCCCTACTCGCCGCCGCGACGGAGCTGACGTCCGCCTGGCTTGCCGGGGTGAGCACCGAAAATGCCGTGAACAGCCCCGCCACCGTTACAGAAACAAGCCTCAGTCCGCGAATACGCGTCGCCATCGCCGACCCTTCATCCTATGTGTCGTGCATGCCGAAAGATTGATTTGATCCAGAGGGCAGGGTTATGGAAACAGCCCTTTCATCTCCCGAAAAGGTACATAGAGGCATAGCCCAGGCATACCCAAAGGTCTCGGCAGCACTAGCTAGAACATGAGTTTTGAGAGATTCCGGCAATTCGTGCTAACAGATCCGCTTGGCGTGAAATAGGGACGTTCCGGCAGGGGAAAAGAGCCCAGGGCATCTAGCTGCTGGCGCAACGGTACACCAAAACCAAGGTGAAAGGACTCCTGATTTTATCAAGTCCTCAATTTACGGCCTGCAAGAATCACGCCAAGACGGCGGACCGGATGCGGTACCGAAAAAGGTAGCTTCCGGCCGCAAAAGGCTGATGAGCAATGCGCAGTAACTCTCAGTATTACTGAGAGTATCTTGCCCGCTTTGACGGACAAGGTTAGCCGGACGGCTCCCGGAGAGCCGCGAGCACAGATCGCGGCGATGGATGCTTCAGAGGCCGCCGAGTATCAGCCGGGACGGCCTGGTCGACCTCTCCCGTTAGGTCGCCGGCCCGATCCTGATGTTCGAACATCTCCGCACCGCCGCCTCAGGTCTGGACGTCTCGAAGAAAGTCGCAGGCAATCAGCACATCGGCCTGGGAGCGGAGGAAAGTGGCCGGGGCGGGCGACGAGCCGTACCTTGGCCGGGGCGCCTCGGAAGCTGACGGAACGGGTGAACAGCGGCCTGGCGGCACTGACCGACCGCGAGCGGGAGGTGTTCACTCGCGTCGTCCTCGGCGGGGTCGCCGAGGAGCTGCTCCGCCGGGTCAACCAGGCCGGCCAGCGGCTGGTCGCGGCCATGAGCACGAGCGTGAAGAGCATCACGACCAGCAACGGAATCGGAGTGCGGTTGGGCTGGGGGCTGCGAGAGGAGCACACGGCTCTGGGCCGGGTGCTCGAACTGGTGGCGACCTCAGATGTGGTCCGCTCGGAGGCACAGAACAGCGAGCTGACCGAGCTGCTGCGGCACCGGGTCGAGGAGTTCCACTCCGCCGACCCGAGCAGTGGCTACGCCGCCCACCTAGCCGCCGCGCTGGACTACCGGCAGTGGCACGAGGTGAACGTGACCATCCTCGGCCCGGAGGAAGGTCAGCAGCGCCGGCTGTCCCGGCGGGCCAAGTTGTCCCAGGGCGAAACCCGGTTCGTCTCCTACGTGACGCTGTTCGCCGCCGCCGACGGCTACCCGACGAGCCTGGGCGACGACGGCCGGGCGCTGCGGCTGATCTTGCTCGATGATGCGTTCGGCAAGGTGGACGAGGGCACAGTGGCCGAGCTGATGGGCCTGCTGGTCACCCTCGACCTGGACTTCGTCATGACCGGCCATGCCCTCTGGGGTTGTTTCCCGCAGGTCCCGCGGCTTGACGTGTACGAGGTCAGGCGCAGCGGCGGCAGCTCGGCCGTGACCACTCACGTGCACTGGGACGGGCACAGCCGGCACTTGCGCAGCACCACGTGAGCGGCCTCCCGGCCGGGCTGCGGGCCCATCTGTCCGCCCCGTCCCTGGAGCGGGTGTGGCCGGTGCTGCGGAACCGGCTGGAGCAGTCCGGGCACGCGATTCGCGGGTCGGTCACGGTCGAGCTGGCCGACGACGGCGCGGACCGGCTCAGCGGCCTGCTCGCCCGCCCAGTGCGCGCGGGGACGAACCAGGTGAAGCTGGACGTCCTGGATGACGCCCTGCGGTCGAGCGCGGCCGAGCGGGGGCTGGTCGCCGTGGTGGCCGAACTGACCGGCGGCCCCCTAGTGGACCGGCCGGCCGAGCGGTACGACGCCCGGGTCCGCCGTGGGCAGCTGTGGGCCGAGCTGGACCGGCTGCTCACCGGGCACGGCCTGGCCGGCCAGGACTGGACGCGGCCCTGGACACACTGGCTGCACCGGGGAGGCGTACTGACGCGGCTGCCCGACGACCAGGCCAGCCAGGCACTGGCGATCGCGGCCGGCACGCTGGCCGAGTGCTGAGTGCCTGCCGGACGCCGACCGGGATCGCCGAGCTGGCCAGCGCGATCACCGGTGACGCGCACGGTCTCGACGACGCGGCGCCGGCCGCCGCCGTAGTGCT
>JBEKGC010000487.1:0-10452 GCA_050013055.1 Streptosporangiaceae bacterium | reverse complement strand
TCCGGCGCAGGCGAGGCGGCCGGCGTCACCGGGGTGGCGGCCGGCGTCACCGGGGTGGCGGCCGGATAAGGCACCAGGCCCGGGTCCAGGTACGGGCGTGACCCGGCCGTCGGCCCCGGCCCGGCCGGCCCCGGGGGCCCCGGCAGCCCCGGCAGCCCCGGCAGCCCGGCCCCGGCGGCCGGCGACCCGAGATACGAACTCCCCATCCCGATCGCCGGCTCGCCCGCCTCCTGGCCGGACGGCTGGGCCGGACCCTGACCCCGATGCCGTGGCAGGAACACGTCGAAGGCCGGCGACGCGTCCCGGCCGGGCCGCGCCCCGCCCCCGGCCGGCCCGTCCCCGGTCAGGTCAACCATGGTCGACTCGGCCCCAGTCAGCTCAGCCCGGACCGGCTCAGCCCGGACCGGCTCGGCCCGGACGGTGAGTTCGGGGCGGTCGTCCTGGCCACGCGCTATGGCGATCGCCGCGGGCACCCCGGGCAGCCCGGCCCGGATCGCCGCTTCGGTCACCACCAGGTGCGGCGGGATCAGCGCGACGGCCGTGATGCCGCCGTACGGGGAGGCCTTCAGCGTCACCTGGATGCTGTGCCGCCGGGCCAGCTGACTGACCACGAACAGCCCGAGCTGCTCGCTGTCGGCCGGGTTGAACTCAGGCGGGCGGGCTAGCCGCTGGTTGAATTCGGCCAAACGTTCCGGGCTGATGCCGAGCCCGCGGTCCTCGACCTCGATGGCGAAGCCGCTAGCCACGGTGTCTCCGAACACCCGGACCGGGGTGTAGGGCGGCGACAGCGTGGTCGCGTTCTCGATCAGCTCGGCCAGCAGGTGGATGACGTCGGCGACGGCCGGACCTGACAGCGCGGACTGGCTCCGGGTCGCCACCGTGACCCGGGCGTAGTCCTCGACCTCGGCGATCGCGCCGCGCATCACGTCGACCATCCGCACCGGGTTGCTCCAGCCGCGGCTCGGTGGCGCGCCGGCCAGGATGACCAGGCCTTCCGCGTGACGGCGCATCCGGGTGGTGAGGTGGTCCAGGCGGAACAGGTCGTCCAGCGCCTCGGGATCTGTGGTCCGCCGTTCCATCTGGTCGAGCAGGGTCAGCTGGCGGTGCAGCAGCGACTGGCTGCGCCGGGCCAGGCTGCGGAACACGTCGTTGAGGCCGCGCCGGAGCCCGGCTTCGTCGACGGCGGCCCTGATCGCGGTCTGCCGGACCAGGTCGAAGGACCGCCCCACCCGGCCGATCTCGTCCATGCGGCCGGAAGCACCTGAGTCGTTCGGCCCGAAACCAGCTTGCAGCGGCGGCGCCTCCTGGGCCACGTCGACGTCCTCGCCCCGCCTGAGCCTGCCGATCACGTCGGGCAGCTGCTGCTCGGCCAGGGTCAGTGCGGAACGCTCGAGCCCGCGCAGCCGCCGGATGATGCCGTGCGCCACCAGGGTGGTCATCACGATGGTCACCAGCAGCCCGAGCAAGGCGATGCCGCTTGTCACGGCGACCCGGATCCACGCCGACCGGCCGAACTGATGGTCGCTCACCAGCTCCGCCCCGGCCAGCGCCACGCCGCCGTTGTAGTAGTCCTGCAGCAGCGTGCCCGCCGTCTGCTGCCACTGCGCCTGGGTGGTCGGCAGCTGGCCCACGTTGGCGCCGCCGGCCAGGGCCTGCTCCACCGCGGCCAGCCGCTGGACGGCGGCGGCCGAACCAGCCTGCCCGGCGTTGTAGGTGGCCAGGTTGGCCGGAGTCAGCATGGACGTGGCGAAACTCAGGTCGGCCTGCCGGGTCGCGGCCGCCTCGGCGATCGTGACGCGGTCGATCCGGGTCATCCGGTTTCCGGCCAGCATGCCGCCGAGCAGGGCCCATTCCTGCGAGAGCTGCTCCCTGGCCTGGACGGTGGCGATCAGCCCGAGCGCCTGGCCGACCGCCGCGGCGTCGGTCTCGCTGTTGGCTTCGGTCAGGAAAAGCCCGGGCTCGGCGGCGATGCCCTGGCTGTAGTCGGTCAGCGCGACGATCGGCCTGATGGCCCGGGCCGTCACCGCGGCCCGGATGCTGCCGAGCTTGCCCAGGTTGGCGAGCGCGGCGTTGATGGCCGCCGCTTCGCTCGGCGTCTCGCTGCTGACCGTGGCCGGCGAGGTCATGGCCGCCCGGAACGCCTGGGTGTGCTGGCTGGTGGCCGTGACGGCGGTGCGGTACGCGGCCAGGTTGGCCGGCGTGGGCGCGAACAGGTAGCTCACCGCGGCCGCGCGCTCGTCCTGCAGGTAACTGGTGAACACCGCGGTGGGCAGCGAGGTCGCGTTGATCAGGTTGGGGGCGCGGTCCAGGTTGATGGCGTTGCGGACCGAGGTCCCGGCCACGTAGGCGAGCAGCCCGGCCATGGCGACGAGCGGGATGGTCACGAGGAAATACATGCGGAGCCGTACGGACCGGCTACGCGATCCCATGGCACCCCCACGGGTTCTCCGGGCGTCGTTACCTAGTCCCGGCCCTTTAACTATCGGTCAAGACGGCCAGAATAGCCCATAACCGGCAGCCTTCGGCGGCGGAAAAACGATACTGACGCGACTGCTGTCGTAATGTCCCGATTATACGTTTCCGCAGGTGGTGACACAGTATGTCTAGTGTTGCTTTCGGGGCTGGGGTGGGCGTTGGACCCGCTTTTGTCGGCGGAACCGCCTACCCTGTACGGGTGGCCGCCCTCGCGATAGATGCCCTCCTTGACGGACTGAATCCGGAGCAGCGCGCTGCCGTGGTGCACGAGGGTGGCCCGCTGCTCATCGTGGCCGGCGCGGGCTCGGGCAAGACCCGGGTGCTCACCCACCGGATCGCCTACCTGCTGGCCGCGCGGGACGTGGCGCCGCACGAGATCCTGGCCATCACCTTCACCAACAAGGCGGCCGGCGAGATGGCCGGCCGGGTCGCGGCCCTGGTCGGCCCGCGGTCCAGGTCCATGTGGGTGATGACGTTCCACTCGGCCTGCGTGCGCATCCTGCGCCGGGAGGCCAAGCGGTTCGGCTACCCCTCGTCGTTTTCCATCTACGACCAGGCGGACTCCCAGCGCCTGATGGCCCTGACCTGCCGTGAGCTCGAGCTTGACGCCAAGCAGTTCCCGCCCAAGGCGATGGCCACCCAGGTGTCCAACCTGAAGAACGAGCTGATCGACCACGAGACGTTCGCCTCCCGCGCGGCCACGGCGCGGGACAGGGCGCTGGCCGAGGCGTACAGCGAGTATCAGCAACGCCTGTTCGCGGCCGGCGCGATGGACTTCGATGACCTGATCATGGTCACGGTCAACCTCTTCCAGGCGATCCCTGAGGTGGCCGAGCAGTACCGCCGCCGGTTCAGGCAGGTGCTCGTGGACGAGTACCAGGACACCAACCACGCGCAGTACGTCCTGATCAGAGAGCTTGTCTCGGGCGGTGCCCCGCTTTTTTCCGGCCGAACGGACGATCCGGACACGGTCGAGCCAGGTTCCCCGCCGTCCGAGCTTTGCGTGGTGGGTGACGCGGACCAGTCGATCTACGCCTTCCGCGGCGCGACGATCCGCAACATCGTCGAGTTCGAGCAGGACTACCCGCAGGCCAAGGTCATCCTGCTGGAGCAGAACTACCGCTCCACCCAGAACATCCTGGCCGCGGCCAACGCCGTGGTCTCGCAGAATCAGGGCCGCAAGCCGAAGAACCTCTGGTCGGATGCGGGCGCGGGCCCGCCAATCATCGGTTACGTGGCCGACAACGAGCACGACGAGGCCGCGTTCGTGGCCGAGGAGGTCGACCGGCTGACCGACGCGGGCCAGGCCACGCCGGGCCAGGTCGCGGTCTTCTACCGGACCAACGCGCAGTCCCGGGTGTTCGAGGAAGTGTTCATCCGGGTCGGGCTGCCGTACCGGGTGGTCGGCGGCGTCCGGTTCTACGAGCGGCGCGAGGTCAGGGACCTGCTCGCGTACCTGCGGCTGATCGCCAACCCGGCCGACGAGGTGTCGCTGCGGCGGGTGCTCAACGTGCCCAAGCGCGGTATCGGCGACCGGGCCGAGGATTACCTGGCCGCGTTCGCGCAGCGGGAGCGGATCACGTTCGCGCAGGCGCTGGCTCGCCCGGCCGACGTGCCGGGGCTGGCCGCGCGGTCGGCCAGCGCGATCGCGGCGTTCAACGCGCTCATCGGCGGCCTCTCCGAGCTCGCCGACACCGTCCCGGTGGCCGACCTGGCCGAGGCGGTGCTTGACCGGACCGGCTACATCGCCTCGCTGGAGTCTTCCTCGGACCTGCAGGACGTCAGCCGGGTGGAGAACCTGGAGGAGCTGGTGTCGGTGGCCCGTGAGTTCGACGGCGCGACCGAGGAGGAGGGCACCCTGTCGGAGTTCCTCGAGCGGGTCTCGCTGGTGGCGGACGCCGACCAGATCCCCGAGGGCGAAGACCACGGCGGCCTGGTGACGATGATGACGCTGCACACGGCCAAGGGACTTGAGTTCCCCGTGGTGTTCCTGACCGGGATGGAGGAGGAGGTGTTCCCGCACCAGCGCTCCCTGAACAACCCGAAGGAACTGGAAGAAGAGCGCAGGCTGGCGTACGTCGGCATCACCCGGGCCGAGCAGCGCCTGTACCTGACCCGGGCGATGGCCAGGAACTGGTGGGGCCGTCCCTCGTTCCACAAGCAGTCGCGGTTCCTGAGCGAGATCCCGGCCGGGTTGATCGAGTGGCGCCGGGACGCGACCGCGGCGATGTCGGCGGCCATGCCCGCGCAGGAACGGATGGCAAAGCGGTCCGGGGCCAGATCGCCGGGGAACCGCCCGGTGCCCGCGCTGTCAAGTTCGGGCTGGGCACCGTGGTGTCCACCGAGGGGTACGGCGACCAGGCCGAAGCCAAGATCGACTTCGGTGCCGACTACGGCGTCAAGCACCTGGTGCTGCGCTACGCGCCGCTGGAGAAGTTGTAGGCACCGGTGGTGATCCGCGGCTTCTCGCGGATGGCGGCAGCGTCATGGTGATGCAGGTCATCGGCCGGCCAGGTCATGAAACCGGGTAAAAAGCAAGGTTTTCCCTGGGTAGCACGCGGTGATCGCGGAGGAGCTGTCCCCGGTGGCGAGGCCGCCGTACTTGAAGATGTACTGGCCCGTCACGTCGTTATAGCAATCCGCCCCGGCCCGCCATTCCTCATTGGCTGGCAGGCCGCCGCAGTGGACAATGACCGTGGCGGGTTCGATCCCGTACCAGGAGCAATTAGAGGGAAGCGTGCTGGGGGCAAGCGCACCCGGCGAAGTGGCCGTGGCGGCCGTCGCCGTCCCGGCGAAAAACAAGCTTAGCGTGGCGGCGGAGAGAGGGATCGCAACACGACGCGAAAAAGGCATGATCGGCTCCCGGTGTGCTGAGCGGCGCCTTTAGAGAATCCTCAGAACGTGGCCCGTCGCTTCGGATTCTCGCATGGGGCGTGCGATTCGTCAACGGAACATCCCGCCCTCATCAGTTTGTCAAATGCACCATAGACTTTTCCATTAGCAAGCCTGACGGGCAGTGGTATTACCGCCAGGCGCCGACGACGGACAGTCGACTTAAGCTCCGCGCGATGACCTGTTCCTGCGACGATGTGTGCGTGGTGCGTGGTGCGCTAGCGCTCACTGATAAGTCGAACCCCGGAATATCACGGAAGATCCGGCCTTCGCGGTAATCTTGGTACCCTATAGGGTACCTTTCTCTCCACTAAAGCCAAATATTCCAGTTAGATATCGCCATTTGCCGTACGGGTGATTGAGTTATGATCTTGGCGGGACGGGACGGGCTGATGAGGCAGCACGGGGGCGCGGACGGGTCGCGGAGACGACACCGCGGATCAGGTCCAGCGGACCCATGACCAAATACCCGGTAATAATTCCAAGCCAGAGTTGAACGTGGTTTTCTGGTCAGCCGCCAGGCAGATCGGGCAGTTCACTTGGTAGGCGGCACTGAGTGCACCGCATGCGCACAGTGTCCCCACCTGGGCCCTATGGCCGCACAGGACAGGTCCGCAAGCTGGCCGGCGAGTTGCGGGCGGCGTACCCGCGCATCGACGTGCTGGCCAACAACGCCGGCGGGATCATGGGCGATCGTGAGGTGACCAACGACGGCTTCGAGAAAACCTTCCAGGTGAACCATCTGGCCCCGTTCCTGCTGACGCACCTGCTCATGCCGGCCTTGATCCCCGGCGGGGCCAAAGTGCTCCAGACTTCCAGCATCGCGGCCCAGCGGTACGGCCACGTCGACATCGATGACCTCCAGAACGAGAAGAACTATGCGCCGCAGAAGGCCTACGGCAACGGCAAGCTGGAGAACATCTTGTTCACCCGCGAGCTGCACCGCCTCAGCGCGGCCGTCTTCCACCCAGGCATCGTCGCGACCGGCTTCGCGAGTGACACCACGCACCTCATGCGCTACATCTACCACTCCCCGCTTAAGCGCCTGTTCACGATCTCCGCGGGCCGGGGCGCCGAACCGCTGGTCTGGCTCGCCGAGGGCACACCCGGCAGCACCTGGCAGTCCGGCGGGTACTACGACAAGAGCAAGCCGGGCACTACGAACGTCCAAGCCGACGACCCGAGCCTGGCCCAGCAGCTATGGGACCGCAGCGCGGCCCTGCTCAACCTCTAGCTGTACTCCAGCTCCCGCCAGCTCCAGGCTGATCCGGCGGCAGGCTTCTGCCAGGTACATGGCAAGCATGGACGCGTAGGCTTACCCGTCTCGGCTTTATCGCCCGCTCACTCAGACCGAGTCACGGCTGGTCCGGAGGTCCCCGCTGACCGCGGCGGCGCGGGACATCTGCCGACAGCACAGCAGGGTACGGCGATCAGGCCAAGCCAAATCGAGACAACGGCGTCAAGCACCTGGTGCTGCGCTACGCGCCGTTGGAGAAGTTGTACGGGCCAGACCCAGGGCGTGGCCCCCGACGGCGGTAATCGGGCGAGCCTGGCGGTCCAGCGGGACCGGATGATCCGGCAGGACCGGGTGATCCGGGGGAGGCCGGACCGTTCCAGCCGCCCCCGCCCCCGCCCCCGCCCCCGCCGTCCCGGCCGGCGCCGGGGTCCCGGGAGCCGGCCGGGTACCCGGGGTTCGCCAGGGCGTCCCGGCTCACTGGGGGCCGCGGCGGCCTGCGGGCCGGATCGGCGGCGGGAACGGACCAGGCCGGGACGGGTGCGCCGCCGCGGTGGCGGCGCGAAAGGAACCAGCGGATGACGATGATCACGATGGCGAGGATGGTGGCGAGGGCCATCGGGAAGAATCCGTTGGCGATCCACTGCGCCGCGCCGATGGCGAGCGCCGTATTGGAGGCTCCGGTGCCCCGGTTGTAGATGACCCCGGAGACCAGCGCAGCCAGCAGATACGACAGCACAGGGACCGGGAGGATCATCCGCCCGGCGCTGGGCCGCACAGCCAAGGCGGCGGCGATAGTACCGATGACGACGAAGGCCCCGAGCGGGCCGCCTGGTATCTTCCCGGCCACCATGGTGACGATCGCGCCGAGCGCCGTGCTGGCGACGATGAGGCAGACGCCGAGGCCGCCTTGGAACGCGCCCCATGGTCCCAGCCTTCTCGGCGACCCGGCGCCCCGCGGCCTGCGCGGATCCGCCGTCCCGCCGCCCCGCGTTCCCGCTCCCCGCCGACCCCCGCCAACCGCCCGCATCGGCGACGGTGACCGGCCGGCTGGGCTGATGTCAGGCTGGGCCGGCATCCTGCGCGCCGGAGCGCCCGCCCCCGGATCGCTGCCGCGCGCACCGCTCGCCCCTGCATCCCGCCCGTTCCCGCCGGACTCGCCCCAGCGGGGATCGCGGAGCCGCGGGTCGGTGCTGCCGGCGCCTCGCGGCCCGTTGCTGCCGGGTGCGCGTGGGTCGGTGCCGGCGGGACCCCGTGGGCTGCCACCGGGAGCCGGGAGCCGTGGGTCGGTCCCGCCGGGGCCTCGCGGCCCGGTGCCGCCGGGTTGGCGCGGGTCGGTCCCGCCGGGAGCCGGAAGCCGTGGTCCCGTCCTGCCGGGTGCGCGTGGGTCGGTCCTGCCGGGGATCCGGGGGTCGGTGCCGCCGGGGATCCGTGGGTCGGTCCTGCCGGGGATCCGGGGGTCGGTGCCGCCGGGGATCCGGGGGTCGGTCCTGCCGGGGATCCGGGGGTCGGTGCCGCCGGGGATCCGGGGGTCGGTGCCGCCGGGAGCTAGAACCCGCGGCCCGGTCGCGCCGGGAACCGTGGAGTCAGTCCCGCCGGGTAGCCGCGGGCCGGTCCCGGCGGCCCTGCGCCCCATTCCGGCGGAGTCGCGCTCGGGCCGCCCCGGCTCGCGTCCTGGCGTGCCCGGCTCGTGCCGGGGCGCGGCGGTAGCACCGGCGCTCCAGCCTGCGCCGGCTGGCGTCCGGGCATCGCGGGCGGCCGGCGTGTCGCGATGTGCGCCGCCGTACGGCCTGCTTGGGCGGGGTTCGCCCCAAAGTGGGTCGCTCATATGTTCTTCGGATGTTAGCCGTTGTGCACTGGTCACGGGGCCGTGACGGTAGGCTTCGACGGATGGTAACGACCCAGAGCTTGGACTGCTGAGGTAAATGCCATGGTTAGGTCAGGCTCGTCGGCTTCGCTGTGGGGGGTAGCCGGGAAAGCCGGATACGCCCTGAGCTGCGTCGCCGCGGCCGCCGTGCTGGCGATTAGCGGCTTTTCTTACTTTGTGGTCCGCGACGTGAGCAGCATCGGCGGCCAGCGGCCCGTCCATCGGCGCGCAGAACATCTTGCTGATGGGGCTGGAGAGCCGCACCGACTGGAACGGCAACATACTTCCTAACAATATTCTTAACGCCTTGCACGCCGGCAGCGCGGCGGGCGTGGCCGCGGGGGTCGGCGGCAACGCCACCAACACGCTGATCCTGATCCACATCCCGGCGGGCGGCAAGAAGGCGGTCGGCTTCTCCATCCCGCGCGACGACTGGGTTACCTTCCCCACCCCCTACGACGGGCAGTCCCAGGGCAAGGTCGATCAGGCTTACGGCCTGGCCCTGGCGGCCAAGGAGTCCGAGCTCAGGACGCAGAACTCGGGCCTGAGCCAGGACCAGATCGCCTTCCAGGGCAATGAGGCGGGCCGGGCGGCCACGGTGGCCACCGTGGAGAGCCTCACCGGCGTGACCATCGACCACTTCGCCGAGGTCAACCTGGACGGCTTTTACGAGTTGGCCAGCGTCCTCGGCGGCGTCGAAGTCTGCCTCAAGCACCCGGTCGCCTACGACTCCTACTCGGGTTTTTACGCCCATCACGCCGGCTTGCAGCACCTGAACGCCGTGTTTGCGCTGGCGTTCGTCCGGCAGCGGCACGGCCTGGCCAACGGCGACTTGGACCGTACCCACCGCCAGCAGGCGTTCCTTGACTCGGTGATGCAGCAGCTGCGCACCGACGGCGTGCTCAGCGACCTCACCAAGATCAACGCGCTGCTGTCGGTGGCCAAGCAGTACGTGATCACCGACTCCGGCTGGAACCTGCTCGACTTCGCCAGCCAGATGCGCAGCCTGACCAGCGGCAACCTGACCTTCAACACGCTGCCGATCGTGGGTTACGAGACCATCGACGGCCAGGACGCCAACCAGATCAACCCGGCCTACATCCAGCAGATCGTGCAGCAGACGTTCTACCCGCCCGCGGCCTCGTCGCAGTCCTCGCGGCCGGCCAGCTCGCCCAGCCCCACGCCGGAAAGCTCGGCCGATGCCGCCAAGACCACGGTGGACGTCTACAACGGCGGCAACACCGCGGGGCTGGCCGGGCAGGTCTCGACCGCGCTGGTCAAAGACGGCTACCGGGCCGGGATGGTGCAGAACACCAGCGCGCTGGCCAGCACCGAGGTGCAGTACGGCAGCGGTGCCTCGGCCAGCGCCGCCAAGATCGCCGCCCTGTTCCACGTGACCGCGACGGCGAGTGCCACGGCCGCGGCCGGCCACGTCGAGGTTCTGCTCGGTGCGGACGCGAGCCTGGCCGAGGTCACCGGGACCCCGACGTCATCGGCTTCGCCGGTCACCGTGCCCACTAGCGGCGCGCAGGGCGGCGCGGTCACCGCCAAGAACGGGATTCCCTGCGTGGACTGAGGAACCACCGGCCGTTCGGCCGAATGGTCCTCATCGGTACCGGCCCTGCCCGGTCCGGGCCGCCGCGGGTTAGGCTTGCGGTCATGAGCAAGATCCGGGTGATCGTGGCGAAGGTCGGGCTTGACGGTCATGACCGAGGCGCAAAGGTGGTGGCCCGGGCCCTGCGCGACGGCGGGGTCGAGGTCATCTACACCGGGCTGCACCAGACGCCCGAGCAGATCGTGGCCGCCGCGATCCAGGAGGACGTGGACGCGGTCGGGCTGTCCATTCTGTCCGGCGCGCACATGACGCTGTTCAGCCGGGTCATCGAGCTGCTGAAGGAGCGGGACGCCGCCGACATCGTGGTGTTCGGCGGCGGCATCATCCCGGACGCGGACATCGAGGAGCTATCCCGGATGGGCGTGGCCA
>JBEKGC010000486.1:0-4935 GCA_050013055.1 Streptosporangiaceae bacterium | reverse complement strand
GTCACCAGGGTCAGGCTCAGCTGGCATGCCCGCACCGTACCGGCCCCCACCGACATTCGGCAGCGGCGCAGCCGCGCTCCCGCGACGACCTCCCGGCAACCCGGACCGGCGGTCCCGCACCCGCCGCCAACGCTCCCCCCGCCGCCAACGCTCCCCCCAGCGCACTTTCGCGAGGCGCCGCAGCAGGCGGCTTGCCTGGTCCGGAGTGAGTGAGCACAGGTCGGCGGCTTCGGTCCGGGTGATCTGGCTGTGGGCATCGACGTACTGCAGGGCCATTTGTTCCTGCTGTAGCGGCTCGAAGCCGTGCACACGGACGTAGCCCGCGCGGGCGTCGAGCACACGGTAGACCGCCGCGGACAGGTGCCAGCTCCGGCCTTTTCCCTCGCCTCGTGCCTCTATCCAGCCCCGTTCGACCATGCGGGCGAGGATGCTGCGGGTCTCCGCGTCGGTCCGCTGCATTACCCGCGCTAGCTCCGTGGTGGTGGCCCGGCGCTCGCGCACCGGTTCCGTGAGCACCTGAAGTTCTGCGCGGGGCAGCGGCATTCCTTGCTGATTTTCCTGCTCAAGCACCCACCTTGTCATGGACAGATTGGCTGGCCCGCCCGGAAGGACAGCGACAACATGGGCATCTTCTTGCCGTGGACGGCAGCCCCGATGGCGGGCGCGCGCGATGCCACGGCCTGGCTGCCTCTCCGGTCCCGGAAACAGACCGCAAGCGGCGGCAGCCGCCAAGGTACAGACACGGACGGCGACATCCGCCATGGTTGCCTATTTGCGTTGGGCGCGTGACCGCGCCTTTCCGCGGGATTCAGACGCGGTGGTCAGGGAGGAGCCGACTGGCGGGCAGCGGGTCGCCGCGGAGTGCCAGAGGCTGTGACGGCTGGCCGAGCAGAGCCAGGTACTGGTCGCGCGACACCAGCTCCGCGCCGAGCGAGCGCAGGAACGGGCTGTCCCACTGTGCGTCGACCAGGGTCCCGCCGGCTTCGGCGAGCCGTGCCGCCATATCGGCGACGGCGACGACGGCGACGCCCGGATGTCTGCTGAATAGGGAGTCCCCGCTGATAATGCTGCCGGCGGCGATCCCGATGGCACCGCCGACGAGGTCGCCGGCCAGCCACACCTCGATGCTGTGCGCCCAGCCCTGCTCGTACAGGGCGGTCAGGGTGCCGAGCAGCGTGTTCGTGAGCCAGCGTGGCTCGCGACCGGCTCGGCACGCCTCGGCAACACGGCTAAACGCGGCGTTGGCGGTCGTGGTGAGCCCGTCGCGTCGCAGCCGCTGCCTGACGTTGCGCCCGAGATGCACGCCGTGCGCGGCGATCACCGGTCGCGGATCGGGCGACCACCAGGCCACCCAGTAGGGATCGGCCTGCTCGTCGCCGACAATAACGACAGTCCCGGCCGCCACCTGGTTCTCGTACCTGAACTCGTTAATGCTCCGAAGGTATTCGTCGGCCGCCGGCATCGGGATGAGGCCTCGGCTGTACGCGGCGAGCACGCTGCCCGGGCTCAGGTCGGCGCAGAAGGCCACCGGCTGGCCGGCTTCGGCGGCGTCCCGGCCGACCGGGAACCTGAAGGCCCCCCAGTCCGGGTAGCGGCTAGCAGGCATGGGCCGGCCGGTGCCTACCCGGCAGAGCTGGCAGGTATCCCGTCTCCATCAGGCGGTCGATGTTGCGGTCAAGAAGCTGGCCGTCGACGGGCGGGAAGACGATGCCGCTGCCCAGCAGGGCGTGTTCGGTGTTCGATCGGCTGTAGGCAGGAAAGACCCGGGCGAGGTACATCTCCGCGACCGTCAGCCCGCTGTCGCTGTCACGGTCCACGAAGAGCGGCAGGAACGCTGCCATCGGCTCAAAGGGGTCACGGGCGGCCTGCCGCGCGAGCTCCCGGGTCCAGTCCCCGAACGGTACCTCAGTGATCCGGTACCCGCGGTCCCTTAGCCGGCCGACTAGCGAGCTAAGCGAAGCCTGCCTGGGACTGGCGAGATGGTAGGTGCGCCCGGCCATCTCCTGAGTGGCGGATATGTGCCGGATGGCAGCCGCGCAGATGTCCGCGGCCACGAAATCGAGCGGCAGGTCGATGGCGGGCGCCAGGCCGGTGCCGGCGATGAACCGGATCAGCGCACACATCTCGGTAGCGGTGCTCCACGTACCGGTTTCCAGGCTGCCGACAATGTCGAGCGGGCGGTAGACCGCGACCGGCAGGCCGGCCTTATCCGCGTTCCTGAGCAGCTCTTCTGCCACGTACTTCGTTTCGACGTAGCCCATGCGCAACCTGTCCGGGTGGGCGAGCGGCGTTTCCTCTGTCACCTCGCGGACCCCGGCCACGCCAAGGCCGGCGATGACGGCGGTGGTGGACACGTAGTGCACCGGGATGGCACGGTACAGGCCAGCCAGCCGGATCACCTCGCGGGTGCCTGCGACGTTGGCGGCCCGCAGCTCCTGGTAGGGGTAGATAAAGTTCACCTGCGCGCCAGCGTGGTAAATGACGTCGATGTGACGGGCTAGATCACGGAACGCCGCCTCGGGCAAGCCCAGCCGCGGCTCGGCGAGGTCACCGGCTAGCGGCACGACGCGGTCGGCCTGCGGGGCGGCGAGCTTGTAGCGCGCGGCGGCGCGCGCGATGCGGCCGAAGGCTTCTTCTTCGCCGCCCGCCCGGACCAGGCACCAGACCCGCGCGCTGGTAGCGTCGATCAGCTCGCGCAGCAGGTGGGCGCCGAGGAACCCGGTTGCGCCGGTAAGCAGGGCCTCGCGGGGGTTTCGCCAGTCCGGCCAGGTGTCACCCAGCCGGATGGCCAGGTCAAGCCGGGCCTCGCGCGCGTAGTCGATCTCCGGCTGGTCACTGTCGGCGGTCAGCCTGCCCGCGCGGGCGTCTTCCGCGGCAGCGGCAAAGCCGCGCAGGGTAGGGTCGCGCAGCAGGCAGCGGGTAAGGGGCCGCGCTGAGCCAGGGGCGATGCTGAAGAGGGCCTGCGTGGCCGCCAGCATCTCTGCGGCGAGCAGCGAGTCGCCGCCGAGCGCGAAGAAGTCGTCATCGAGGCCGACATGGTCCCGCTTGAGCATTTTGGCCCACAGGACTGCGAGGCTAGCCTGCATCGTCGTGCGCCGCTCGTCGTGCCCGTCCGGGGAGGCGGGCCGTACACCAGAACGGGGCCCTGGCACCTGCGGGCCGGACGGCATGCGCCGGCGGGGGACGAACGCCGCCGGCACCATGTAACCGGGAAGCCGGTCAAGCAGCCACCGCCGCAGGCTGGCAGCCGAAGGATGGGACGTGGTCCCGTCAGTGGTCTCGCGGGGCGTGTAGTACGCCACCAGCCGGACGCCGCTGGGACCCCCAGTAGCGGCGACCGATACCTGGCCGACGCCTGGGTGCCCGGCGAGCACGCTCTCGATCTCCCCGGGCTCGACGCGGAAGCCGTGCACCTTGAGCTGGCGGTCCATCCGACCGGCGACCTCAAGGCTGCCGTCCTCCAGCCACCGGCCCAGGTCGCCGGTGCGGTACATGCGCGCGCCACGGGCGCCGCCGGGATCGGGCCCGAACCGCTCCGCCGTGAGGGCGGGACGGCCGATGTAGCCGCGGGCAACCTGACGGCCGCCGATGCAGATCTCGCCCTCCGCCCCGGCGGGCACCGGGTCCAGCTTCTCGTCGAGGATCATGATCCGGGCGCGGGCCGCCGGCTTGCCCACCGGTATGCGGGCAGTCCCGGGAGCGGCCGCGAGGGCGGTGCCGACATCGCCCGCGGCTGAGGTGATCCCCGTCTCGGTCAGTCCGTAGGCGTTTATCAACCTGGCCCACGGCGCGGATCGCAGCGCGGCGGCGCAGTCGGCGGGATCGGCCTGCTCGCCGCCGGTGATCATCAGCCGGACGCTGCGCAGCCGTTCGTCGCCCGGCACGGCGAGCGCGAGTATGCGGTGCCAGTAGGCGGGGGTCAGGTCCAGGACGGTGACCCGTCGGCGCTGGATGCCGCGCAGCAGGCCGGAAGGGGCCATGGTGCCCGGCGGCGGCAGGATGAGGCTCGCACCGCATGTGAGCGCGACGAAGATCTGCTCCAGGGACGTGTCGAAGGCCAGGGAGGCGACCTGCGCTATCCGGTCCTCCCGGGTGATCCCGTACTCGGCCGCCATGTCGCCGATGGTGCAGGCCAGGCTTCCGTAGCTGACCGCGACGGCCTTGGGGTCACCAGTGGATCCGCTCGTGTGGATGGCGTAGCAGATGTTGTCCGCGTGCGGGCGCACGGCACCCGGCGGCGCCGCGGGTCGCCGCGCCAGGTCCCCGGCGAGCCCGCCGAGGGTAACCAGCCGTGTGTCCCGGTAGGGGAAGGTGTCCGCCGCGGCGGTGATCACGACCGCGGGGCGGAGCTGGGAGCAGATCGTGTTCAGCCGTTCCGGCGGCAGGGAGGGGTCAATCGGCAGATAACCGCCGCCTGCCTTCATGATCGCGAGGATGGCGCTGATCACGCCGATGCCCCGCTCCAGATGAACGCCGACCAGCACCTCGGGCGCCACGCCAGCCTCGGCGAGGTAGTGCGCGAGGCGGCTGGACGACTCATCCAGCTCGCCGTAGGTCACTCGCCCACGGCCGGCGACCACCGCTGCCGTGCCGGGGTGCAGGGACGCCTGGTCGGCGAAGAGCTCATGGACAAGGCGGCCGTTGTCCGCGGTGCCGTGCCCCTGCCTGACGCTGGCCGGCGCCAGATCCTTCCATGCCGCTTCGATGGCCGCCAGGCACCCGCTCCTGCTCATGACCGCGGACCGGCGGTGCCAGCCGGGCGGTACGGCGGCCCCGGCCGCCCACACCGCATGCTGGCCCTGGTCATTGACCACGACGGTGCAGGCGTCCGCCTCCGCAAGCTGGGCGAATATCTCGGCAGTCATGAGTTCCCTGTCATGTCCGGTGGGGACGGGACAGCCAGTGCCCCGGTTCGGGATCATGGCCGCCGTGCCC
>JBEKGC010000485.1:0-4936 GCA_050013055.1 Streptosporangiaceae bacterium | reverse complement strand
TCGACCATGGTGATCTCGTCGTCGGTAAAGGAGGAGATCACGCCGGAGGTCGAGCCCTCCGTCACGGTCGCGCCCGACTCGGTCCAGGTGCCGAAATTGGTCAGCGGGTAGACACCGGATGAGCCGCTTGGCGCTTCCGCGATCCACTCGGCGCTGCTGTTCGCGCAGCTGGAACAGGTCTGGGTGGTGGTGAAGCTATTGGCCGTGTGAGTGGAGTCGGTGACCTTGAGCGTGTAGCTCGTGCCGCTCCTGACGACCGAAGCGCTGATGCTGTCTCCCGCCCGCAGGGACTCGCCGACCACCTGGATGTCGTTGGTCGGGTACATCTCCCACCAGGTGAACTGGTAGGCGGTGCCGAAGTAGCATTCGATCAGCGTGCCGTCTTGTTCCACCGAGTCGCTGCTGTAGCCGTCGATGCCGACCCAGAAGGCGGCCAGTGACGTCGTGTCGCCACTGCAGCTGCCCGAGGGCTCTGTCCAGCTGCCCGTGACCTTGCTGAAGCCGCTGCCCGTGTCCGCGTAACCTGACCAGTTGTCGCTTTGCACTTGGCTGAGACCCTTGATCTGATGCACGCCGGGGACCCGCTGGTCGCTGGCGTGCTGGCCGATCGAGAGCTGTTTGATCGCGGCGCGGGCGATCGCGGTCGCGCTGGCCGCCGGGGACGTGGAGGTGCTGGCGTTCGCGGCTGAGCCGAAGCATGTCAGCAGACCCAGCGCAGGCAGGAGGGCCATCAGGGGGTAGAGCAGGAACCTGGGGAGACGATGCATGGTGATGTTGCCTCTCGAGCAAGGCGGCCCTGTGTAGCCACCCGTGCTCTGATAGTAACTTTCACCATTTTCGCCATCAATATTTGATGGGCTTGTTTTTATCTTGTCCGGGTTCCTGTCCGCCGATGCCCTGCTGGCCCTCCAGCGTTTGCGCAGGCTGTCACAGATAGATGTAGGTGCCAGGGGCCGGCTCCTTCGTGGGGAAGCTGGTGCTGCCGAGGGACTGAGGTGCCGCGCCCTGCTCACCGGAGCGTTCGGCCAGCCAGCCCACCCAGTGCTCCCACCAGGAGCCTTCGTGCCGCTGCGCGCCCGCCAGCCACTGCTCGGCATCGGGCGGAGTCTCCGGGTTGACGAAGTACCCGAGTCCTCGGTGCTTCGGGTCGGCCACCACGGTCTGGATGTGGCCGCTTGAGCACAGGACGAACTCAGAGTGACCGGAGACCAGCTGGGTGGACCGGTAACCGGTGTGCCACGGCGTAATGTGGTCGGTCTTCCCCGACGCCACGTAGGTGTCGCAGGTGATGCGGGAGAGGTCGATCGGCGTGCCGAGGACCGTCATGCCGCCCGGGTGCACCATCTGGTTGTCTGCCACCAGGTCAAGCAGCTGGTGGTGGAAAGCGGAAGTTAGCCTGGTCGTGTCCGCGTTCCAGGCGAGGATGTCGAAGGCCGGCGGGTCCTGGCCGAGCAGGTAGTTGTTCGTCACGTAGTTCCACACCAGATCGTTCGGGCGCAGCCAGGCGAACATGTTCGCCGTCCTCCAGCCGTCAATGACCCCGCTGCGCAGAGACACGGCCTTGGCCACCTTCAGCAACTGCGGTGTCGCGAAGAGGAACATCCGTCCATCGGAATCGGTGTCGAGCACGGTGACGGTCATCGTCACGGAGTTGATGCGATGGTCCCCAGCCGCTTCGAGGTGCGCCTGCGCGAGCGCGAGCGTCATCCCGCCCAGGCAAGCGCCCGTGGCGTTCACATCAGGCGAACCGGTAACCTCGCGGACCACGTCGACCGCGTCGATCGTCGCCTGCACGTAAGTGTCGAAATTCCAGTCGCGCTGCTCCCCGGTCGGGTTGCGCCAGCTGATCCCGAACACCTGAATGCCCTGCTTGAGCAGGTATTCGTACATGCTGCGGCCAGGTGAGAGGTCCAGGGCGTAGTACTTGTTCACCTGCGGAGGCACCACGAGCATGGGCCGGGCGTAGGTGACGTCGCTCTGCGGCGTGTACTGGATAAGCTCGAAAACCTCGTTCCGGAAGATGACCGCACCCGGCGACGCGGCGATGTTCTCGCCGAGCTTGAACGGCGAGCGGTCGACCATCGTCGGCATGCCGTGGTTGTGCTGCACATCGCCGGCCAGGTTGCTGATGCCCTTACGGACGCTGCCGCCGCCGGTATCGAAAGCCCGCTTGATGGCCGCGGGGTTGCCCAGGAAGGTGTTGGTCGGCGCCAGCGCCTCCCGGAGCAGCATCAGCGCGAAACGCACCCGCTCGCCGCTCATGCCCTCGATGCCGAGGTCATCGACGTAGCTGTCGGCCGCCGCCCCGAGGCTGAGGTACGCCTGCATCGTCGCGCGGTAGAGGAGGTTCTCACGCCACGCCGGATCGGCAAAGCGCTTGTCCCCCTTCTCCGGGGCGACTTCGGACTTACCGAGCCCGATCCGCAGCAGCTCCCCGCCGGCCTCAGGCACATTCCGCAGCAGCGCCTGCGGCTGCCGCACCGCCTGCTGGCCGAGAAACCGCAGCGCGCTCGACGCCACCCGGAGGCCGAAACCGCCGAACGGGGCCGGCCCAGGGACCGCCTTGGCGGCAGCGGGCCGCTGAGCTGTGTTCTCCTTGAGGTCCCCGCCCTGACCGGGCTTCCCGGACGCCGGGGGGACGGCCGCGGACGCCGGGGGGACGGCCGCGGTCGGCCGTGCCGCCTGCCGGCGGCCATTGGACGTGTTCTCTGTTTGCGGCGCCTTGCCGCGCGGGGTCGTCACGACAGTCGCTCCACGATCATGGCCATTCCCTGGCCGCCACCGATACACATTGTTTCTAGTCCAATCGTTTCGTCGCGGGTACTGAGGTCGTTGAGTAGCGTGGCCAGGATGCGCACCCCGGTCATCCCGAACGGGTGACCCAGGGCGATGGCTCCGCCGTGCGGGTTGAGCTTGTCGCTGAACGGATCGACGCCTATCCCCAGCGCAGACGGGATGACCTGCGCGGCGAACGCCTCGTTGATCTCCACCACATCCACGTCATCGATGGTCATCCCGGCCCGTTCCAGCGCTTGCCTGCTGGACTCGATCGGGCCCAGGCCCATCATCTCGGGCTCCAGGGAGCTGACGCCGGTCGAGATTATGCGGGCGAGCGGCTTGATCCCGAGCTGGTCGGCGAGGGCCCGCGACATCACCACCGCGGCCGCCGCACCGTCGTTAAGCGGGCAGGAATTGCCTGCGGTCACCCGGCCGTCCGGACGGAATACCGGCTTCAGGCTGGCCAGCCTCTCCAGGGTGGTGTCCGCCCTGGGTCCGTCATCGGTCGTCATGGTGGCCCCGGAGGACAGCGGCACGGGAATGATCTCCCTGGCGAAAACCCCGTCCTGGCCGGCCAGGACCGCGCGCAGCTGGCTCTGCAGGGCGTACCTGTCCATGTCGGCGCGGGAGATGTCGTACTTGTCGGCCACGTTCTCCGCGGTGTCGCCCATGCTGATGAAGGCCTCGGGGAAGCCCTCCGGGTTACCCGGCATCAGCCGGGGGTTGCGCGTTTCCGGCTGGTCCGTGAACACGCCGAACGGGGAGCGGGTGCTCGACTCCACCCCGGCGCACACGAACGCGGAGCCCTCGCCCGCCTTGATGGCATGAAAAGCCATCCGCACGGCCTGCAGCGACGACGCGCAGTAGCGGTTGACCGTCGTGCCAGGCGCGCCGACTCCGGCCAGGATGCTGATGATCCTGGCTACGTTGTGCGCCTGCTCGCCGCCCGGCAGCGCGCAGCCGCAGATCACGTCGTCGATCTGGCCGCGGTCCAGCTGCGGGATCTTCTTGAGTACCTCATCCACGACGTAGGCACCTAGGTCGTCAGGCCGCTCATCGATGAGCGACCCCTTCTTGGCTCGGCCGATCGGTGTCCGGCCGATCGCCGCGATAACAACTTCTGACATAACGCCCTCCTCTGGGAATGTGATGACTACGTGGCCTGGTGCGCCCGGGGTGGCTCATCGCTGACCACGACGGGCAGGCTGCCCTCGGCATACCGGGCCCGCAGAAGCTTCTTGTCGTGCTTGCCTACGCTGGTGCGAGGCACCTGGTCCACGAACACCCACTGTTCCGGCAGCCACCACCTCACGACCCGGGTGGCCAGGTGCGCGCGCAGCTCCTCGGGGCCCACCGACTGGCCAGGGACGAGGACCACGCAGGCCAGCGGCCGCTCACCCCACCGTTCGTCGGGCGAGGCGATGACCGCGGCCTCGCGCACGGCCGGGTGGGTCAGGATGGCGGCCTCCAGCTCCAGCGTGGAGATCCATTCACCGCCCGACTTGACGACATCCTTGGCCCGGTCGCTGATCGTGATGTACCCCTGGGCGTCAATCCGGCCGACGTCGCCGGTGCGCAGCCAGCCGTCGCGGAACTTGGCCGATGCCGGGTCCCGGAAATAGGCGGCCGTCACCCATGGTCCGCGCACCTCGATCTCGCCGGTGGACTGCCCGTCGCGTGGCAGCACCTTGCCCTCGTCGTCCACGACCCGGGCCTCCACGCCGCCCAGGGCGCGTCCCGCGGTGGCCCGGTAGTCCATCGCGCCGCCCGCCGGGACGTGCTTGGGCGGATGGGCTATGGCTGCCACCGGGCTTGTCTCGGTCAGGCCCCAGCCCTGGACCATGCACACGCCGAATCGCTGCTCGTAGGACTCGATCAGGCGGCGCGGGACGGCGGCACCCCCGGCCAGGATCATGCGCAGGGATGACAGATCGACGCCCGCCCGGTCCAGGCCGAGAATGTCGTACCACACCGTCGGAACGGCTGTGGCCAGGGTGGCCCGCTCCTGCGCGATGAACCGGGCCAGCGGCTCGGCCTGCGTGAACCGGTTCGGCAGCAGCAGGTCAGCCCCGACGAGCCAGGCGGCGTACGGCATCCCCCACGCGTTGCCGTGGAACATGGGCACCACAGGCAGCAGGCGGTCGTGCTGGTTGAGCGC
>JBEKGC010000484.1:0-4948 GCA_050013055.1 Streptosporangiaceae bacterium | reverse complement strand
ATGCTGACCTGCTCGGCGAGCGCGGCGTGCGACCGGCCCCGGTCCGCGTCGGATTCCCGCAGCTGGGCCTCGACCCGGGCCAGGGTTTCCCGCAGCGGGCCGACCAGGTGCTCGACCGCCGCGCGGCGGGTCTCGAGCTCGCCGGCCGCGGTCGCGTTCGCCGCCTGCAGCCGTCCCTCGGCGACCTCGAGGAACCGGGCCGTGCTCGCGTCCAGGGCCTGGGCGGACAAGGCCTGGAACCGCTCGGCCAGCTGCCCTTCGACGAGCGCGGCCCGCTCGGACGCGGTCCGCTCGATCATCGCGGCCCGGTCCTCGGCGGCCCGGGCTCGCTCGTCCGCGGCCTGCGCGTGGCCGCCGGCCTCCGCGCTGGCGGCGGCCAGCCGGCTGCGGGCGAACAGGTACCCGATCGCTGCCCCGATGCCGATCCCCAGCAGCAATCCGGTCAGTAGCGCACTCATATGCAGCCATGATCTCACCGTGAGTGGCGAACCCCGTGGCGACACGCCCGTCCTTTTTTCTGCCGAACGGACCGTGGCTGGCCGCCCCGCCCCTGCTGCGTGGACAATGGGGCGATGGCGTCCACGGCGGATCTGCTGGCCGATTACCTGCACGCGGCCGGAGTGCGGCACATCTTCGGCTATCCGGGCGAGTCCGTCATCGACTTCCTCGAGGCGGCCAGGCACCGGGGCGTCGAGCCGGTGTCGGCGGTGCGGGAGGGGTCGGCCGCGTTCATGGCGCAGGCGGCGGCGATGGTCACCGGCAGGCTCGGGGTGTGCCTGTCCACGCTCGGCCCGGGCTCCACCGCGGTGCTGAACGGGGTGGCCTCGGCCACCCTGGACCGGGTGCCTGTGCTGGCCGTGTCCGGCCAGATCGAGAGTAACCGCGAGCAGTTCTTCACCCACCAGGTGGTTGATCACGGCCGGATGTTCGCCCCGGTCACGAAGCTGGCGCTGCGGCTGGAGCCGGGCTCGGCGGACACCATCATCCGCAAGGCACTGCGCACCGCCACCGCCGAACGTCCCGGGGCGGTCCACCTGACCGTGACGGCCGACAGCTGGCTCGCGCAGACGGGCGGGGCCACTGTCGGGGCCACCATCGGGGCCGCTGTCGGGGCCACCGTCGAGGCCATTGTGGCCCCGCCGCCGGTGGCCGCGGCGGCCGGCTCGCTGGACGTGTACGGCGACGGCGACCCGGTGCGGGTGCTGCGGGCGGCGCGCCGCCCGGTGATCCTGGCCGGGATCGCGGCGCTGCGCTGCGGCGCGGGCCCTGAGCTTGCGGCCCTGGCCGAGCGGGCCGGCCTGCCGGTGGTGGTCTCGCCGATGGCCAAGGGCACCCTGCCCGAGGACCACCCGTACTTTGCCGGCGTGCTGGACATGGCCGGTCACCGGGTGCTGTGGGAGCTGCTGGCCGGCGCCGACCTGATCCTGGCCGCGGGCTTCGACCCGGTCGAGCTGATCAGCCCGTGGTCGGTGCGCACCCCGGTGCTGCACCTGGACACCACGCCGAACACCGATCAGGTCTACGCCAGCGCGCACGAGCTTGTCGGCCACGTCGGGGCGCTGCTGCGCTGGCTCACCGCGCAGTGGCCGGGGGAGCCCCGCTGGACGGAATCCGAGGTGGCGGCGCACCGTGACCGGCTGCGGGCGGCGTGGCGGGCCGGCTGGGCGCCGGGCAGGCTCAACCCCTCCGACGTGGTCACGATCGCCCGCGAGGCGGCCCCGCCGAACGCCATCGTGACCACCGACGTCGGCTCGCACAAGATCATGGCGGGCCAGGTCTGGTCGGCCAGCGCTCCACGTTCTGTGCTGATCACCAACGGGCTTTCCGCGATGGGGTTCGGTGTGCCCGCGGCGATCGCGGCCCGGCTCTGCTGGCCGGAGCGGCCGGTGATCGCCCTGGTCGGCGACGGCGGGTTCGCGATGACCGCGACCGAGCTGCGGATCGCCGCGGCGCTTGGCCTGCCGGTCGTGGTGGTGGTGTTCACCGACAACAGCCTGAACCGGATCGAGCTGCGTCAGCAGGCGATGGGCTACCCGCCGACCGCGACCAGGATCGGCGGCTCCGACCTGGCCGCGATGGCGGAAGCGATGGGCTGTGACGGCGTGCGCGTCGACACCCCGGCGGCGCTGGAGAAGGCGCTGGCCGATGTCGGCTCCCGGTCCCGCCCGCTGGTGGTGGAGGCGCGCATCGACCCGTCCCAGTACGAGGTGCAGTTCTGAGCCGCAGCGCCACTAAACTGCGCAGGTGAGTCTGTCTATCGGGATTGTCGGTCTGCCCAACGTCGGCAAATCCACCTTGTTCAACGCGCTGACCCGGGCCGGCGCGCTCGCGTCCAACTACCCGTTCGCCACCATCGAGCCGAACGTCGGCGTGGTCGGTGTCCCCGATCTGCGGCTGGCGGAGCTGGCGAAGCTGTACGACTCCGCCCGCGTGGTCCCGGCCAGCGTCCGGTTCACCGACATCGCCGGCCTGGTCCGCGGCGCGTCGGCGGGCCAGGGGCTCGGTAACCAGTTCCTCGCCCACATCCGCGAGACCGACGCGATCTGCCAGGTGGTGCGGGTCTTCACCGATCCGGACGTCACTCACGTCGACGGCGACGTGTCGCCGGAGCGGGACATCTCCACGGTCGTCACCGAGCTGATCCTGGCCGACCTGCAGACGCTGGACAAGGCGCTGCCCCGGCTGGTCAAGGAGACGAAGTTCGCCAAGGATCCCGAACGCGCCCAGGTGGCCCAGGCCGCCGCCGCGGCGCGGGAACTGCTCGACCAGGGCACCGCGTTGTCCGCCGGTGCCGCCTCGGCCGGAATCGATCCGGCTCACCTACGCGAACTGCAGCTGCTGACGGCCAAGCCCTTCCTGTACGTGTTCAACATGGACGTGGCCGAGCTCGGCGATGAGGACCTGCGCAAGCAGCTGACCGCGCTCGTTGCTCCGGCGGAGGCGATCTTCCTGGACGCCAAGACCGAAGCCGACCTGGCCGAGCTGAGCGAGGATGAGGCCGCGGAACTGCTCGCCGAGGCCGGCCTGGGGGAGCCGGGCCTGGCTCAGCTGGCCCGGGCCGGGTTCCGCGCGCTTGGCCTGCAAACCTTCCTGACCGCTGGCCCGAAGGAGACCAGGGCCTGGGAGATCAGGGCCGGGGCGACCGCGCCGGAGGCGGCCGGCGTCATCCACACCGACTTCCAGCGCGGTTTCATCAAGGCCGAGGTGGTCTCGTTCGGCGACCTGATCGCGGCCGGCTCCGTGCCCGCGGCCCGGGCCGTGGGCAAGGCCAGGATCGAAGGCAAGGACTACGTCATGCAGGACGGCGACGTGGTCGAATTCCGCTTCAATGTGTAGCGTCGGCCGGTTTCGTGTCGAGAAGCCCTGACCGGCTCCGCTCACCAGGTGACGGGCCACGACAGGCGCGGCCCATGACACCGGGAGGCCACCATGCCGAAGTACCTGCTCCTCAAGCACTACCGCGGCGGCCCTGAGCCGCACCATCCGTTCCCCCCGATGGACCAGTGGGCGCCCGAGGACGTGGAGGCGCACATGGCCTTCCTCAGGCATTTCGGCGCGCTGCTCGAGAAGAACGGCGAGTACGTCGACGCGCAGGCGCTCACGCCGGCCCGCAGCTGGGTGCGTTACGGCGGCCCGGACGCCGCGCCCGTCGCCACTGACGGCCCGCTGCCCGAGACCAGCGATCTCGTGGCGGGCTGGTACATGATCGACGTCGAGTCGCACGAGCGCGCGGTCGAACTCGCGGCCTACGTCTCCTCGGAGCCCGGCCCGGGCGGGGAGCCGCTGTACGAGTGGATCGAGGTCCGGGAGGTCATGTCCGAGGCGTCCTCGGCCGACTGACCCGGCGTGATGGACGAGCCGACGCGATGGCTGGACGAGGGCGCGCTGCGCGCCCTCGTCCCCCGGGTGCTCGCGGGCCTGGTCCGGCGGGGCGAGGACTTCGACGCCGCCGAGGACGCACTGCAGGAGGCGCTGCTCGAGGCGCTGCGGGTGTGGCCCGAGCACCCGCCGCGCGACCCGCGCGGATGGCTGGCGACGGTCGCGACCCGGCGGCTCGTCGACGCCCGCCGCAGCGAGGCCGCCCGGCACCGCCGCGAGGAGGTGACGGGGGCCGAGCCGCGGCCCGCCGCCACCGAGGAGGGCGACGACACCCTCTTCCTGCTCTTCTGCTGCTGCCATCCCGACCTCGCGCCCGCCTCCCAGCTGGCGCTGACCCTGCGCGCTGTCGGCGGCCTCACCACCCGGGAGATCGCCGACGCCTGCTACCTGCCGGAGGCGACGATGGCGCAGCGGATCAGCCGGGCCAAGCGCGCCCTGCGGGGGCGACCCCTGGACTCACCCGGCGACCTCGCCGTCGTGCTGCGCGTGCTCTACCTCATCTACACGGCCGGCCACGCGGGCCGGGTGGACCTGGCCGCCCAGGCGATCCGGCTCGCCCGCCAGCTCACCCTGGCCACCGAGGAACCGGAGGCGCGCGGGCTGCTCGCGCTGATGCTCCTCAACCACGCCCGGCTCCCGGCGCGCCTGGACTCAGCCGGTCGCATCGTCACGCTCGACCGGCAGGACCGCGGCCGCTGGGACACCGGCGAGATCGCCGAGGGCGTGCGCGTCCTGCAGTCGGCCCTGGCCGCGGCGCGCCCCGGCCGCTACCAGGTCGAGGCCGCCATCGCCGCCCTGCACGACGACGCGGCCAGCGCCGAGGAGACCGACTGGGCGCAGATCCTGGCCTGGTACGACGACCTCGTCGCCCTCACCGACGACCCGGTGCGCCAGGACCCCGCCGCGGTGCTCGGCCGCGCGGTCGCGGTCGGCCACGTCCTCGGCGCCGCCGCCGGGCTGCGCGAGACCGACCGGCTGCGCGAGGTGCTCGGCGAGCGGCACAGGTGGCACGCCGTCCGCGGCTACCTGCACGAGCTCAGCGGCGACCTCCCCGCCGCCGCCACGGCGT
>JBEKGC010000483.1:0-4967 GCA_050013055.1 Streptosporangiaceae bacterium | reverse complement strand
AAGTGCTACATCGAGATCATTGAACCGCTCGCGGGCCGCTCTCTCGCCGCGGCCCGCGACGCTGCGGCCAGGCGGCTGGCTCCGCTGCGGGCCGCGCTCCAAGCCATGCTGACAGCCGGGTAGCGGTCAGTGACCCCCGTGCGGGCCGGCCGCCAGCCAGGGGCCGACCCGGGAGAGCAGGAGGAACCCGAGCAGGGCACCGGCCACCAGGCTGGCGGCGATCAGCCAGGACCGCAGGCCGGCCCGGCTGACATCGCGGCGGGTCCGGCGCAGCAGGTCGCGCGGTGCCAGCCTGAACACCTCGCCCAAGTGGCCGAGCACGTGCACGGTGGTGGCGCCGAACCACAAGACGAAGCTGGCTTTGTGCACCTTGAGCAGCAGCGGCAGCCACGACTGGCTCACCAGCATCAGCCCCACCCCGCTGGCCAGCAGTACCAGGGTGAGGACCACGATGACCGGGCCGAGCAGGCGCAGCAGGATCGGCGGCGGTCCTTTCCGCAGGTAAGCCGGGGCACCGCGGTAATAGCGGGCGAAGCGCCAGGTGGTGCTGGCCACCTTGAGCAGCACCGGGGGTATGAGCACCGCACCGATGAACACATGCGGCGACAGCAGCGGGCGGATCCGCAAGATCGTGACGCCCTCAATCGCCAGCAGTACTAGCAGCACGGCAGCGTTGGCGGCGGTCAGCCGGGCATTGCCCGCCACGCCGTCCTCGCCCCGGCGCTCCGCCCGGCTCCGCGGGCCCAAGCCGGGCTGCCTGATCTGGTCGCGATCCTCCACACTCACGAGTGGACCCTACGAGAAGAAGGTGACGGTCACATGAAGGGCCGGCTTAGCCGGCGGTTATCACGCGGGCTTGGATGACGTCCTGCCGCATCTGGGTAATCAGGTCCTCGATGGAATCGAACCGCACGATACCGCGGAGCCTGGCGGCGAAGTCGATCGCGGCGTGGGCGCCGTAGAGATCCAGGTCGTTACGGTCGAGCGCGTACGCCTCGACGGTGCGCTCGCCGGCCCCGAAGGTCGGGTTGGTGCCGACAGAAATCGCGGCAGGCCAGCGGCTGGTCTCGGCCCCGTCCAGAGCCAGGCTGGTCAGCCAGCCGGCGTACACGCCGTCGGCGGGAGTAGCCGTATGCGGCGGCGTTTCCAGGTTCGCGGTCGGGAAGTCTAGCTCCCGGCCCCGCATGTGGCCGCGGACGACGACGCCTTCCACCCGGTGCGGGCGGCCGAGGGCATGAGCGGCGGCGGTCACGTCGCCGGCCGCCAGGCACTGCCTGATGTAGGTCGAGGAAATCGTGACGCCATCGCTGACCAGCAGCGGCACGCCCTCGGCGGTGAAGTCGTACTTCTCGCCCAGCTGCGCGAGCAGGGCCACGTCGCCCGCCGCCTTGTGACCGAAGCGGAAGTTACTCCCCACCACCACGAACGCGGCGTGCAGCCGCTCGGACAGCACGACGCGGACGAACTCATCCGGGCTGAGCCTGGAAAACGCCAGGTTGAACGGGAGCACGAAGACGGCGTCGGCGCCCAGGCCGGCCAGCAGCTCGGCCCGCCGCCGCGAGGTGGTGAGAAACGGCGGATGCGAACCCGGCCTGACGACCTCAGCCGGATGCGGGTCGAAGGTGATCACGACCACCGGCAGGCTCCGCGCTTGTGCGATCTCCCTGGCCCGGGCCACAATGCGCTGGTGACCGCGATGGACGCCGTCGAACACGCCGATCGTCGCGACGCACCTACCCCAGTCGGAAGGCACGTCGGCCGAGCCGTACCAGCGGTACACGATTCCCCGTCCTCCTTTGTCGCCAGACACCAGCCTAACCATCACCAACTGTGGATCGCGCTCAGGTTACGGCGGCGCAGGCCCGGCGGCCAGGGCGGCCGGCGTGGCCGGACTCATGCGAAGACGACGAGGGAGCGGGCCTGGCCCGACTCTTCGGTCAGCAGCGCGATGAGCGTACCGTCGGGCGCGTAAGCGGCCGTGGGAGCCCGTGCATCGGCCACGCCGTGTCCGGCGGAGGCGGCGGAGTCGTCGGCGATCAGGGCAGCAGCGGGGGCAAGACGGCCACCGTGGGCCAGCCTGCGGGCTTCGTCCGCGGTCAGGTTCCGGCTCGGGAAGGCCGCCGCGGCCGCCTGGGCCAGCGGCAGCACCTCGAACCGCTCCGCCAGCTGATCCAGGGTGTGAGCCTGATCGAGGCCGTAGCCGCCCACCCTGGTCCGGCGCAGGCGGGTCAGGTGCCCGCCGGTACCCACGGCGGTCCCGAGGTCACGGGCCAGGGCCCTGATGTAGGTACCGCTCGAGCAGCGCACCGTCGCGTCGACATCGAGGAAATCGCCTTCGGGACGCACCGCCGTGATGGTGAACTCGTAGACGTGCACCGGCCTGGGTTTGAGCTCCGGGGCCGCGCCCGCCCGGGTCAGCCGGTAGGCCCGCTTGCCCTCGACCTTGATGGCGCTGACCGCGGGCGGCACCTGCTGAATCTCGCCGGTCAGCCGGGCCACCGCCTCGACCAGCTGGTGGTCCGTAAGCGCAGCGGCGGAAACGTCCGCCGCCCCGCTGCCCGTGACGTCGCCTTCCGCGTCGTCGGTGCTTGTCGACTGGCCGAGCCTGATCGTGGCGGCGTACTGTTTCTCGGTCAGGGTCAGGTATCCGAGCAGCCGGGTGGCCTTCTCCACGCCCACCACCAGGACACCGGTCGCCATCGGATCCAGGGTGCCCGCGTGGCCGACCCTCCTGGTCGCGGCCAGCCGCCGGATCCGCGCCACCACGTCGTGAGAGGTCATGCCGCCCGGCTTGTCCACGATGACGAGGCCGCTCATGGGCTGCTTCCCGCTGCCCTCAGGCTCGCTCACGTGTCGAAGTCGTCCCCGTCGGAGTCCTCGGCGGGCTTGCGGTACGGGTCCGGGTCGCCGGCGTAGACCGCGCCGTCGCGGCTGCGGGCCAGTTCCTCATCCGCGGTCCTGGCCTGGCTGACCAGGTCCTCGATCCGCTTGGCCGTGTCCGGGACAACGTCGGCGACGAACTCAAGGGACGGGGTGTGCCGAAGTCCGATCTGCCGTCCCACCTCGGATCGGATGATGCCCGTAGCGCTTTGCAGCGCCAACGCCGTGTCGGTCCGCTCGGCGTCAGTTCCGTACACCGTGTAATACACGGTCGCCTCACGCAGGTCATTGGTCAGCCGGGCCTCGGTAACGGTGACAAAGCCGAGCCTGGGGTCCTTGACCCGTCGCTCCAGCATCTCCGCGACGATCTGGCTGATCCTGTCGGCGAGCTTGCGCGCCCTCGCGGCGTCCATGCCGTCACTCCTCCTCGTTGAACAGCCGCTGCCGTGCCGACAGCAGCTCGATCTCGGGGTGCCCGGCCACCATGCGCTCGCACTCGGCGAGCACGCTCATCGCATTGGTGGCCGTCGCCGATACCACGGCCACGCCCAGCTCGGCCCGCCGGTGCAGATCCAGGTGACCGGTCTCGGCGACCGCGACACCTGGATAGCACCGGCGTAGCTCAGCGACCAGTGGCCGGACGACGCCGCGCTTGGCCTTCAGCGAGTGAACGTCACCCAGCAGCAGGTCAAGCGTCAGCGCCCCGACATACACCGCATAACTCCGCTCCTGCCCGAATAGTTCGGTCTGGCTCGGCGGGTACCTGGTTATGCCCTCGGCTTCTCCCTCATCTCGAAGGTCTCGATCGAGTCGGCCACCCTGACATCGCTGTAGCCGATGCCGATACCGCACTCGTAACCCTCGCGGACTTCGGTCACGTCCTCCTTGAACCGGCGCAGCGACTCCACCGTGAGGTTGTCGGAGATCACCACGCCGTCCCGGATCAGCCGGGCCTTGTTGTTGCGGTGGATCAGGCCGGAGCGCACGATGCAGCCGGCCACGTTGCCGATCTTCGGCACCCGGAAGACCTCCCTGATCTCGGCCGTGCCCAGCTGGACCTCCTCGAACTCGGGCTTGAGCATGCCCTTGAGCGCGGCTTCGACCTCGTCGATCGCTTGGTAAATGATCGAGTAGTAGCGGATCTCAACGCCCTCGCGCTGGGCCAGCTCGCCCGCCCGGCCGGCCGGCCGGACGTTGTAGCCGATGATGATCGCGTCCGAGGCGATGGCCAGGTTGACGTCGTCCTGGGTGATCGCGCCGACACCGCGACCGATCACGCGCAGGCTGACCTCTTCGCCGACATCGAGCTGGAGCAGAGCATCCTCCAGGGCTTCCACCGAGCCGGACACGTCGCCCTTGATGATGAGCAGCAGTTCCTCGCGCTCACCGGCCTTGAACGCCTGGTCCAGATCCTCGAGCGTGACCCGCCGCCGACCCTTGGCGAACTGGGCGACACGCTCCCTGGCCTCCCGGCGCTCGGCGATCTGCCTGGCCATCCGGTCGTCGGAGACGACAAGGAAGTTGTCGCCCGCGCCGGGCACGGCGGTCAGGCCAAGCACCTGCACCGGACGGGACGGCGGAGCCTCGGGAATCTGGTCGCCGTTCTCGTCCAGCATGGCCCGGACCCGGCCGAACGCCTCACCACAGACGATCGAGTCGCCGACGTGCAGCGTGCCGCGCTGCACCAGCACGGTGGCCACCGGGCCGCGACCCTTGTCCAGGTGTGCCTCAATGGCCACGCCTTGCCCGTCCTGCTTGGGGTTGGCCCGCAGGTCGAGCGAGGCGTCGGCGGTCAGGATGATCGCCTCGAGGAGCTTATCGAGGCCGGTGCGCTTGGTCGCGGACACATCCACGAACTGCGTGTCGCCGCCGAACTCCTCCGCGACGAGCCCGTACTCGGTCAGCTGGGCCCGCACCCGGGCCGGGTCGGCGCCTTCCTTGTCGACCTTGTTGACCGCCACCACAATGGGGACGCCCGCGGCTTGCGCGTGGTTCAGCGCCTCCGTGGTCTGCGGCTTCACCCCGTCGTCGGCCGCCACCACCAGCACCACCAGGTCGGTGGTCTCGGCACCGCGGGCTCGCATGGC
>JBEKGC010000482.1:0-8898 GCA_050013055.1 Streptosporangiaceae bacterium | reverse complement strand
AGGTGCCCGGCGACCGAGGAGGTGGTGCTCTTGCCCTTGGTGCCGGTCACGCACAGCACCCGGCGCAGATCGGCTTCGGCCAGCCACAGGCCAAGGCCGCCCACCACCGGGATGCCCAGCCCCGTCAGGCGGCCCACCTCGGGCCGGTACCGGCTCAGGCCAGGGGTCTTCACCACCACGTCGCATCGCTCCAGGGCGGCGAGCCCGCCCGCGTCGGTGGCGAGCACCGGGCGGTCGCCGGGGTGATCGTCCACCAGGACGGGCTCGACCCCCAGCGAGGCCAGCTTGCGCAGGTTGGCGTGGCCCTCGCGGCCCAGGCCCCAGACCCCGACACGGGCTCCGGCCAGGTCGGACCAGGAGAGTTTGGACCGCGGGCTGGTCATCGGTATCCGGCCGGGATGAAGTTCGCGGCCTGGACCGCGGGCTGGTCATCGGTATCCGGCCGGGATGAAGTTCGCGGCCACCGGCGTCAGCATGGCGTCGGCGTCCGCCGCGGACGGCGCGTCCGGCCACCCGGCCACCTCGACCGCCAGTTCCTGGAGCAGCGCGGAACCGGACCGGTCCTCGCGCCGCGCGGCCAGCAGGACCGCGGCCCGGCACTCGCTGACCTCGCCGACACACTCGAACGGTTTGGCGCCCGCGCCAACCAGCGCCCGGAACTTCCCGGCCAGCGCGGGATCCGCCAGCGGTTCGCCGGTCACCGCGAAGATCCGCCGCAACGCCCCGGCCGGAAGGAAGGGCGCGAGGATCAGGTCGATGAAGCAGCACTTGTCGCACTGGCCACACCAGTGATCAAGCCGGCGGGTCCGGTCACTGTAAAAAGCCTTATTACAACTACGGAACGAGCCGTGGTACTGCTCCAGGGCAGCGAATTCCCGCCCGACCCAGAGCTCGGTCCTGTCTCGCAGCCAGGAGAAGTACTCAGGCATCCGGGGCGCCGCCCCGGCCAGGACGTGGCGGAAGGCCGTTTCGAAGACGTCGCTCTTGGAGAACTGGTGATTGACCGGGTGCCCCTGGTACTCAAGCGTCGGAACCGACGCCGACCACTCGTTGGACATCACCACCGCGTCCCGGTCCTCGAGCACCGCGGCCAGCACCGCGATCGCGGACAAGATGCCTGTCACCGGCACGTGGCCGTTCAGGAAGCCGAGCTCGGCGGAGCGCAGCAGCTGGGGATCGATCTCCCGCTCCGCCCGCACGACCGGCAGGCCGGTCACCGCGGCCGGTGCCTCGATCGCGTCGAACCGGTCACCGGGCCGGTTCACCACGAACAAGGCCACATCGGCGAGCCGCCGCACCCGCTCCACCACCACGATCGAGTCGATCCCGCCGCCGAACGGCACCAGCGCGCGCCGCTGGCCAGCCGGCTCCGCCGCGGCGGCGTGCGGGGTGGCGGCGTGCGGAGTGGCGGCGTGCGGGGTGGCGGCGTGCGGAGTGGCGGGATCGCGGGCCTGGCCGCGGCGGGCCTCGATCCGCAGCGACGTCAGGTCAAGGTGGTTGCGGTAGCCGAACTCCCCCAGCCCCTGCAGGTAGAACTCGCGGAGGAAGGCCAGCTCGGCGTCGGTCAACGCGGTCGCGCCGAGGTCAATAACGGGGGGTGCGGCGGTCTTGTAGTAGGACACGCCGGCCAGCAGGAAGACCAGGCGGGCCGCCGCCCGGGCCGCCTCGGTGCCCCAGCGCGGGCCGGGCGGCAGCGTGAAACGTTCCGCGAACTCCCGCCCGTCTAGCTCGTACCGGCAGGTCAGCGAGCCGCTGTCCGCGTCGGCGAGATGGGACAGGTACCGGAACACCCGGCCGCGTGGGTGGGCGGGATTCACCGGTGACCTCCGGTTCGCAAGCGGGCGATCAGGGCCAGGCGACCGCACGGGCGAGCGGTGCGATCACTGAAGAAGGAGCCGAGGCCACGGTGGTCCGCAGGGCCGGCCGGGTCCGGGGGATCCGTGGGACCGGTGGGGACGTCTGTGACGTAGATCTGGGAGGCCGGGACGCCGGCCTCGGTGAGGACGAAGCGGTTCGCTGACCACAGGTCCAATCGCCAGCGGCCAGGGGCCGAGTCCGGCTGGAGGAACGGGACGGGGGCGGCCTGGGGGACGGGCGCGAAAGCTTGGGTGACGGCCTGATGGACGTCCGGGCCGACCTGGTAGCGGGCGGGGGCGATCGCCGGTCCGATTCCGGCGACGACGTCGGCGGGACGGGATCCCAGGGTCTGCATGGCGGCGACGGCCGCGGCGCAGACTCGGGCCACGGTGCCGCGCCAGCCGGCGTGGACGCAGGCCAGCACGCCGGCTACCGGGTCGTGCAGCACGATCGGCACGCAGTCGGCGGTCAGGATCGCCAGCACCACACCGGGGGTGCTTGTCACCAGGGCATCCGTGGCCGGGATGGCGTCCCCGCCGGAGAACGCACCGCTCCCGGCGTCGGCCTGGCCGACCACCCGGACGCCAGCTCCGTGCACCTGGCCGGCGAAGACGAAATCAGCCAGCCGGGCGCCGAATCCGGCCGCCAGCCTGCGCCGGTTCTCCAGCACGGCCGCCGGATCGTCGCCCACGCCCAGGCTCAGGTTCAGCGACGAGTAAGGCCCGGACGACACCCCGCCGGATCGGGTGGTGACCGCAGCCTGCGCCCCCGACGCGTCGAGTGCGGGCCAGGTCAGCAACCCTAGGGCGCCGGCCTCGCGGAGCACGGTGGGGCCCGCGGGCATCGTGCTCGCCGACCGCGACTTGGCATGGGAGGTCATCGGGTGAGAGCTTAGCGGGGGTATCGAGCCGGTTGGTCCTGGTGGCTGGCCGGAGCGCTGGCGGCTCAGCCCTGGGCAGGTCCAGGGTCATCGCCGACGGCAAAGGCTTCGGCCGCGCGGAGGGCGCGCAGCAGGTTGCCGCCGGCCAGGGCGGCGCAGTCGGACTCGGTCCAGCCGCGGGCCAGCAGCTCGGCGACCAGGGCCGGGTACGTGGAGACGTCGGCCAGCCCGGCCGTGACGTCGGGGGTGCCGTCGAAGTCGCCGCCGAGGCCGACGTGCTCGACGCCGGCCACCGTGCGGACGTGCTCGACGTGATCCGCGACCTGGGCCAGCGTCGCCTGCGGCAGCAGGTGGCCACGTTCCCACTCGTCCTTGATGCTGAACAGCTGGGCGAAATCCTTCTGGTCAAGGCCGCGGCGCGCGGCCTCGGCCTTCAGTCCCGCCGTCCAGTCGGCGCACGGCTGGGAGACGAAGCCAGGCACGAACGTGACCATGCAGACGCCGCCGTTGGCGGCGAGCCGGGCCAGCACGTCGTCGGGAACGTTGCGCGGGGTGTCGCAGACCGCCTTCGCGGACGAGTGCGAGAAGATCACCGGCGCGGCGGCGACGTCGAGGGTGTCCCGCATGGTGTCCGGGGACACATGCGACAGGTCGACGAGCATGCCGATCCGCTGCATCTCCCTGACCACCTCGCGGCCGAAGTCGGTCAGGCCGCCGGCCTCCACCTCGTCGGTGGCCGCGTCGGCCCAGCCGACGTTGGCGTTGTGGGTCAGCGTCATATACCTGACGCCGAGCGCGTACAGCATCCGGAGCACGCCGAGCGACCCGGCGATGGCGTGGCCGCCTTCGGCGCCGAGCAGCGAGGCCACCCGGCCGGAGGCGAAGATTCGCTCCACGTCGTCCGCGGTCAGCGCGAGCTCCAGGGCCCCGGAGTAGGCCGCGATCATCCGGCGGGTCACGTCGATCTGCTCGAGCACGGCGGTGACGGCGCCGTCCCCGGCCAGCGTGGCGGGCACGAAGACGGACCAGAACTGCGCGCCGACCCGGCCGGCCGCGAGCCTGGGCAGGTCGGTGTGCACGCCTTCGACCGGCGCGGCCAGGTTGACCTCGGCCGGGCCGGCCGGGGTCTGGCCCGGCGCGGCGAAGCGGACCAGGTCGGCGTCGCCGCCCGCCCGGTCCCGCAGCGTCCACGTCCCGCAGCGTCCACGGCAGGTCGTTGTGCCCGTCGATCAGCGGGAACCGGCGGAGCAGGTCCCGCGCCTGCTGGCTGAGCTCGCTCATCCGGACAGCCTATGACGCCGGCGGGCGTTCAGGAGCTGGCCGCCGCCGCGGTCGTGCGTCGGCGAGCCAGCCGTGCGCGGAGTCGTCAAGACTGCCATTCGCGTCTCAGCCTCGGGACTCTGGTGCGCTGCCCGGTCGTTGGTCCGCCGCTGCGCATCGACCAGATGCAACGTTCACCGCAGAACGTCCGCTTCGATGAGCTAATGCCGCATCAGTCAGCGTTGGCCCGGTTACCGGTAGCGAAGGGTCGCGCCCGGGCGACGACTGGCCGTCCTGCGGACCCGCCCGTGAGCCCCGTGAGCCCCGTGAGCCCCGTGAGCCCGTCCTGCACACCCGTTCTGCCCTGCTCCCGCTCGCGAGGCGCCACGATGTTCCGTTCATTGTCGTTCCCGTGCCCTCTGCCGACCGTGACCACCGGCCCGCGCGACGGCTCACGACCGAGGCGGCGGTCACGCCCTGAAGGCCCGGAGCGCCGTACCCCGGCCGCCACCCCCGCCGCTCCCCGCACCCGCAACCCACCCGTCACAACTATCGAAAAAGATCATGGAATATTCGTCTCAACTGGATAGTTTGGTACCCTATCGGGCACCAAACTATCCGCGGGAGCCCGATCTTCCACGCGAAACCGGCGGCCCGGCCCGCCTGACGCCCGGCCGGACCAGGCACGGCATACACCACGCATCACCACCCCCAGCCGCCACCGTGCCGCCAGCACGACCGCGACGGACCCGCCTCCGGGCCTGTCCAGCGAACCCCCGCAACAGCAACGGACCATCGTCGTGGGCCGGACCCTGGGCCGACGGCGGCAGGAAGCGGGGCGAACGGTACCTGCCGTGGCACTAGTCAAGGTCTGCGCCGGCCACTTCGGTGAGCCCCGGCAGGACGGCACCTCGCACAAGGTATTCAAAACGCCCTGGCCAGGCGATCCCCGCGTGAATATCCAGCGCGGCAAGGACGGAAATGCCAAGGCGTACCAAGTACGGCAGGTGCTGGATGCCATCGCCAGGCTGGAAGCCGAGAATAACAACGATGCCTGACGCAACCCACTACACCTACCGAGTCGTGTGGTCCGTTGAGGACGGCGAGCATGTCGCCACCGTTGCGGAGTTCCCGTCACTGTCCTGGCTCGCGCCCACCCCGGTGGAAGCACTCTCGGGTCTGGCCAATGCCGTGCGTGACGTACTCACCGATCTGGCTGTAGCCGGTGAGCCGATCCCCGAGCCGTTGTCGGAACGCACCTGCTCAGGCAGGTTCGTGGTGCGTGTCCCGGCAGAGGTTCACCGTCGCCTCGTCCGCGGAGCTGCCGTGCCAGTGAGGTGATGACCCGGAGGGGGGACCCGTCCCCCTCCGGGGCAATTGGCTGCTGCCGTGACGACGGGACTGGAATCCGTCTTGTCCGGCCTAGGCGTCCTCGATGACTTCCGCAAATGCGATCGCGACGCCCCCGGTGGCGTGCTCGACGGTAGCGGCGACCAGGGGGCCCGCCTCTGCGGCGGCGGCGCTGGCCGCCGCGTAGTCGGCGAAGTACAAATCAAGCAGCCGGTACGCCGGGGTCGGGCTGCCGTCTTCCTTGGGCCAGACCTTCGACGCCTGCAGCCGGGTCAGGCCGGGGAGCTTGCGCGCGAGCGCGATCTGATCCGGGTAAGCCGTCTCGAAGGCGTCCGGGTCGGCGGGGTTGGAATAGATAAAGCTGATCTTGGTCGGCCTGCCGTGCTCAGTCATGGATGACCTCCTGGTTGTTAGTCTCGGTTGATGCAAGCGAGCGGACCCAGACCTGGACGATGACGCCGGCTCCGCCGGCGGAAGAAGCCGGGACATGACAGAGCGCCCCGCGCGGTCCTGATTCCGTCCGATTGTTGGCACCACTCACTGTCTGTCGACTGTAGTCAGAGGAATGGGCAGCGACCATGACCGATTCGCCGGGACATCTTGCCGATCGTCCAGCGACGCCAGCCGATGTGCTCCGATCGCCGCAAGAGTTCGCCGATCCGCCGGCGCTTGAGGAAGCCGCGCTTGGCCTCGACGCCGATAGTCAGCCGCACGACCTGCTCTCGGAGCTGCTCCGGAGCGTCCGGCTGAGCGGAGAACGGATCGTTGCGTACGCTCCGCTGCGGACTTTCTCGATCGGCTTCGCCAATGTGGGCAGCCTGCACATCATCGAAGCGGGCGAACTCGCGCTCCGGATCGACGGCGATCCGCACGTCGAGCACGTAAGCTGCGGCGATGTCGTGCTGCTCCCGCGCGGCGACCCGCACCACATCAGCGACGCAGGCAACCGCGCGGACGCGATCGTGCGGGCCGGCCCAGCCGGGAACGACGCCGCCGAGCCGGCCCGCTGGCTCTGCGGAACATTCACGATCGGCGACCCGCAGGCGAGCCACCTGCTCGCGAGCCTCCCGGCCGTGATCATCCTGAGCGGCGCCCGCGGCCCAGCGCTCGAAGGGCTCGAAGTGGCCCGCAGGATGCTCGTATTCGAGATGCAATCGCCCTCTCAAGGATCGGCGGTGATGGTCGCCCGCATCCTCGATCTGATCTTCATCCAGATTCTGCGCACCTGGGCCGCCGGCCCGGACGCCGAACCGAACTGGCTGGCCGGTGCGCTCGACCCGCAGATCGGTCTGGCCTTGAGCGCTATCCACCGGCACCCCGGCCACGACTGGACCGTCGAGGAGCTGGCCCGGGCGTGCAGCCTTTCCCGGTCCGCGTTCGCTGCGCGGTTCGTCGCCCGGGTCGGGAAGCCACCAGCCACCTATCTCGCGCACGTGCGCCTGGACGCCGCCACCGGCCTGCTCCGCGGCACCTCCCTGCCGGTCGCGCTCATCGCGAAGAACGTCGGCTACACCTCGGAGGCGGCATTCAGCCGCGCGTTCAAGCACCGCTACGACGCGCCACCGGCTCGCTGGCGACGGGACATACCAGCGACACACTCCTGAGCGGCCCGCGCGCCGCGACGTCGCCTAGTTTCACGGTCACCTCAACGTGCGCCCGCGCGACTAGGCCTTGCGGCGACGGGGGCCCAGGCGGCGCATGCGGAGGTAGGCGAGCAGCGCGAAGACCGCCCCGAGGGCGATCAGCAGGCCCATGTCGTGCAGCCAGTTTCCGGCCGACTGCTTCCAGAGCGGGTCGGAGCTGCCCGGTGCCACGACGCCGATGACGTTGAGGTTCACCGTGGAGGCCACCGCGCCGAACCCCCAGCGCGACGGCGAGATGTAGGCCAGCTGCTGCAGTCCCGGCTTGCCGACAAGCGACACCACGCCGCCGGACAGGATGACCTGGACCATGGTCAGCAGCACCAGAAACGGCATCGCCTTCTCCGACGTGCTGACCAGGGCCGAGACGAGCAGGCCCAGGCACATCGAGGCGAGCGAGAGTACCGCGATGCCAATGAGGATCTCGAGCAGCGGGACGCCGATCAAAGCACCCTTGGCCGGCATCTTCTGGCCGGCCAGCCCGATCAGCACGAGCAGCGCCGACTGCACGATGCTGATGACCCCGAGCACGATGAGCTTGGAGAACAAGTAGGCGCCTGAGGAGAGCCCGGCCGCTCGTTCCCGGACGTAGATGGTGCGTTCCTTGACCAGTTCCCGCACCGAGCTCGCGGCTCCGGACAGGCAGGCGCAGATGGTCAGCATCAGCAGTACTTCTTCTGCGTTCTGATTGCTGCCCGGCGCGCCCGCCAGGCCTTGCTTGCCTCCGACGAAATGGATCAGGGCGCCGAGGACGATGGGCAGCAGCCCCATGAAGACCAGGTAACCGCGGTCCGATGAGATCACCCGTACGTACCGGCGGGTCAAGGTGGTCATCTGCCGGATCGCGCCGCGCCGCTGCGGCGGCGGCGTGGCGGGCAGGGACAGCTCGTTCGGCTGCGGCGCTGACTTCGGGCGCTGTCCCAGGACGTACTGCGCGTGGGCAGGCGAGGCGGCGAACTCAGCGGCCCAGTCGCGGTCGGGATAGGCCTCGAACGCCTGGAAGACCTCGGCCCAGCCGGGCAGACCAAAGTAGTTGAGCCCCTCGTCGGGCGGCCCGTAGAAGGCGATCCTCCCGCCGGGGACCAGGACGAGCAGCCGGTCACAGGTGTCCAAGTTGGCCACGCTGTGCGTGACGACGATGACCGTCCGGCCGTCGTGGGCCAGGTCCCGCATCTGCTCCATGACCGACTTGTCCAGGCCAGGGTCCAGGCCCGAGGTCGGCTCGTCGAGGAACAGCAACGAGGGCTTGGTCAGCAGCTCCTGTGCGACGTTGACCCGCTTGAGCTGCCCGCCGGACAGCCGATCCGCGCGGGTGTTGGAGTGCTTGGTCAGGCCGAGCTCACCCATCACCTCGTCGACCCTGACGTCCCGTTCGGCCGCCTTGGTGTCGGCGGGGAACCGCAGCTCGGCGGAGTACTGCAGCGCCCGGCGGGCGGTCAGCTGCGTGTGCAGCACGCTTTCCTGCGGCACCAGGCCGATGCGGAACCGCAGCTCGGCGTAGTCCTGGTACAGATCCCTGTTGTCGTACAGCACGGTTCCCGTGGTCGCGGGACGCATGCCGGTCAGCGCGCCGAGCAGCGTCGACTTGCCTGCGCCGCTGGGTCCGATGACGCCGAGCAGGCACTTCTCCGGGATCGGAAACGTCACGTGGTCGAGCAGCACCTTGCCGCCCGACACCTTCACCACGAGGTCCTGGGCGGTAAAGGTCACTTGCCCGTCGTCGACGAACTGCCTGAGCTCGCCGTCCTTGAGCCGGAAGGTGGAGTGCCCGATGCTGACCAGGTCCTGTTCGGTCAGCAGCTTGGAGGCGACCCGCTGGCCGTTGACAAAGACACCGTTATGGCTGTTCATGTCAACGATCTCGTAGTTACCCGTGGGCGACTTGCGCAATTCCGCATGGCGCCGGGAAAC
>JBEKGC010000481.1:0-4982 GCA_050013055.1 Streptosporangiaceae bacterium | reverse complement strand
AAGCCGGGCAGCGTGCTCATCCAGGGCTGAAACACGTCGGTGCCGAATACCGAGGGCTGGCCCTGCACGACCATCAGCAGCCGTTCCAGGCCCATCCCGGTGTCCACGCTCGGCTGCGGTAGGGGTTCCAGGCTGCCATCGGGGTGCCGCGTCGCGGCGATGCTGGAGCAGCTGGCCGTGCGCCCCGGCGACCAGGTGCTGGAGATCGGCACCGGCACCGGGTTCAACGCCGCCCTGCTCGCCGAGCTGGCAGGAACCAGCGGCCACGTGACCACCATCGACATCGATCAGGACATCACCGACGCGGCCAGGCGTAGCCTCAACGAGGCAGGCTACGGGCACGTCCAGGTCATCTGCGCCGACGGCTATCCCGCAGACGCCTCGTACGACCGGATCATCGTGACCGCCGGCGCGCCGGACCTGCCCGCCGCCTAGTGGCAGCAGCTCGCCGCCGCCGGCCGGATCGTCGTCCCGCTCACCCTGCACGGCAGCGGCCTGACCCGCTCCATCGCGTTCAGCCGGCGCCCCGCCGGCCACCTGGCCAGCGACTCGGCCCTGATGTGCGGCTTCGTGCCGATGCGCGGCAGTACAGCGGGCTCCGGGCGCTCGCTGCCGCTCGCCGAGGGCATCACCCTGCACGCCGACGCCGGCGACGACGCCGGCGAGGCCGCCCTGGACGGCGTGGCCGGCCAGCCCCCGCTCCAGCTGTGGACCGGCATCACCATCAGCGACAGCACCCCGACGCGCCCCACCTGGATCTGTGGCTCGCCACCGCCACGGACAGCCGTTTCGGCCGGATCTCCGCCAGTCCCGGCCAGGCCGCCCCGATCATCGCCCCGGCCAGGCGCTGGGTCGGCGTCGCCGTGCACAACGGCACGGCCATCGCCTACCTCACCCTCCGGCCCGAGAGCGAGACCACCAGCGAGCTGGGCGTAGCCGCGTATGGCAAGGACAGCGAGCAGCTCGCCGCGCAGGCTGCCGCGCTGCTGCGACAGTGGCGCCGGGAACGGCCCGCGCAGCCGGTCATCACCGCCTAACCGGCCGGGACACCACAGGCGCAGCTCTCGCCCGGCACGCACATCGACCGGCCGAGTGGTTGGCAGCATGAGCCTGCCCGTCGGTGCAGTTCGCGTGGATCTTTAGCGGGATCCCGATGCCGTGCCCGGCCCGGCCGGCGATCTCGGTCGCCGGCCGGGCCGGAGTTGAGCACAGCGAAACGGCGTCATTGCGCAGGTCGTTGGCGGTCAGCTCACGGTCTCGCTGGATACGGCGTTGGCGGCGAGCATCACGGCCCGGCCGGGGACGATCTTCAGGTCGCCCAGGCTGCCGCGCGAGCCGCTGCCGGTGCCGAAGCTGGTGGCGCCGGCCGCGAACGTGAACGCGTTGCCTCCGCTATCGGCGTAGACGAAGGTGCCGGCGGGGTCGGCGACGACCAGCCCTCCGGACGATCCGGACGGCAGTGGCGTGGCCGTCTCCCAGCCACCGCCGGCCAGGTGCCAGGAGTAGGACGACCCGAATACGGCGATGGCGTTCCCGGCGCCGTCGATGGCGGTGGCCGGCGAGCTGGAGGACTGGCTGGCGAGCATCGTCGGCGCGCTCCAGGTCCCGCTCGGGGACCGGGTCGCCGCCTCGGTGCGCGTCGTTTGCGACCAGACGAGGGATACGTTCCCGGCGTCATCGAGCGCGACCTTCGGGGCCGAATCCTTGCTGTAATCTCCCGGGGCCACAAAGACCGGAGCGGAGAACCCGCCCTTGATGCTGCCGGACGCGGCCCAGATCCCGTCGTTGCCCCCGGCGAAGGCCACCACCGCGCTGCCGTCCGGGCTTACCGCCAGGCTCAGGTTATGCGCTGCTCCCTGGACGTTGCCGTTCGACAGCGTCTGGGCCGGGCCCCAGCTGCCGCCGGCCGGGAGAACCGCGTAATGGCTTTCGTCGGCGAAGCTCCCGACCCAGGCGGCGATCGCGTCGCCGGCGCCGTCCATGGCGAGTACCAGCCCGCCGCCGCCGAAGTAGAGTTCGGTGCTCAGGGTCACCGGCGCGCCCCAGTTACCGCCGGGCGGCCGCACGGCGGCCTGCACGACATAGTCGCACGCGGCCGGGCAGCCCGCGGTGCCGCCCCAGAGCGCGACCGCGTGCCCGTCCGGGCTCAGCGCCATGACCGGGTGCTGCCCGCCGTGCGGCTCGGTGCCGCCGGGGCCCAGGTCGGTCGCCTGCCATGTCTTCCCGTCCGGGCTGGTGCACACCTGCACGTGCGTGGTGCCGTCGGCGGCCGTGAAGGTCCCGCCGGCCGCCATGGCCCCGGCCTGGTTCACCGCCACCGCATTGCCGCAGGACCCCGGGAGCGGGACCGGCGCCAGCCAGGTGCCCGCCAGGGCGGGCAGCGCGGGCTGCGCCCCCAGCGCGATCAGGCTCGCCACCGCCGCCAGGGCACCGCGGCCGATCCACCGGCGTGAACGTAGGCGCGATTGAGCATGCTGCATGATGTCCTCCTTGACATCTGAGGTTGCTCGCCGCGTTCAGCCGGAGTCCGGGAAGGAAGACGCAGGCCGGATGCCCATCGCGAACCGCATTGACGCCTCCCCGCTGCCCCGCCCGGGCCGCCGCGACAGTCATCCCGGCGGCGCCGCACGAAGGGACGGTCACCGTGAGCACGTCGCCTGGCACCCGTGTCACGGATCAGCCGCCCGGCCGGTTCACCTCCCGGTGGTGACACTTAGCTAACCTTCAGCGACGCCGGCAGGTCAGCGAGCATGTGGTGACCCGGGCCAGCGCGTTCGCCGGTAAGGCGGAGCAAGGCGAAGTTGCCTTCCCGGTGAGCTTCTGCACCTCAGCCGGACACGCGGACCTCATACCACAGGCCGCCGTTGAGATCGAGGTTGTTGCCACGCGCCTGGCGCGGGCCGCTGTCGCCGATGTAGGTGTACAGGGGATGGCCGTCGTAGGTCGCCTGCACGGTGCCGTCAGGCCGGTTGATGGTGCCGAGCTTGCCCGTGACGCCCGGCCCGGCCTCGGGGCTCCCGGTCACCGGCGGCCAGTAGGCAGTGCACGACCCGGTGCACGCGGAGGCCGCCGGGGTGTCAGGGGCGAACCAGTACAGCGTGAGGCCGGTAGCGTTCGTGAGCACGGTGACGCCACCGATTTTCGCGGTCTTCAAGGTGACCCAGGCGCCCGCCGCGGCCGCAGGCGCCCCGCCCGCGCTGGCCAGCGCGACGCCAAACAGGACCAGGGCGAGCACCGAGACGGCACCGACCGCAGCGATCACGATCGACGCGGCCGCGTGCACCCCCGTCCGTATCCTGGTACCCGGCCTGGCGGCCTGACGCACGGTACCCGTGGCCAGCGCAGCCAGCGCCAGCGTCGCGAAGGCGGCCACCTCGATCAGCCCGGCCGCGATCCCCGCCCTCGTCCGGACCTCCCTGAACCCGAACAGCCCGGTCCACACCGCCAGCAGGTAGCAGCCGAGCGTGGACAGCGCGAACGCCGCGCCCGCGGCCGCGGCCAGCCGGCTGTACGTCCCCAGCGCCCCGGCCACCAGAACGAACCCCACCATGACCTGCAGCAGAAACAGCCAGCCGATCGTGGGGATCGACCGGTACCCGGTCAGGTACAGGGCCAGGTGAATACAGGCCGACACGGCAAGCAGGACCGCTCCCGCGACCCGCAGCCGCAGCTGCCGCCGGCCGGGCGGCTCGCCCTTCCGATGTCTGCCCGCCACCATTACCTTCCTCCCGTAACAAAACACGTTGCCCCCGGCCTGCGGGTTCAAAGCCTCCGCGACATGATCGGCCTGATGAACGCCACCGGTCACGAGGCGGGAAACCGGGCCCAGGAGGATACGGCCGCCGTCCTGCGCGGCCGGCGGAGTGGCGGTTCTGGCATGGTGGCTGCCGAGGTCGCCAGTCAGGTCAACGCCGGGCCCGGCCGTGACCCGATCTGCCAGGTCACGGCCGGGTGTTCCCGCGTGGCTGCCGCTGACAGGCAAACGATCACCCATCGCCGCCCGGCCGGTCACGGCATCGCTCATTACACGGCTCCTGGACGTGGCCGTGGTTCAGCTTTACGGCTTGATGGTGATAGTCAGCGTCCCGGTCACCGTGTTGTCCTGTGAGTCCTGTACCTGCATGGGGAAGCTGAAGGTGCCAGCCTGGGTCGGCGTTCCGGTCAGGACGTTGTTGAAGTCCGGGGGAGTCGCACCGAGGGTGAGGCCGGGCGGCAGCTCATTGATGTTGTTGACGACGGACCAGGTGTACGGAGCTGCGCCGCCTTGGGCGGGGAGGTCGCGGCTGTACGGCACGCCCACGGTTCCGGCCGCCAGCGTGGTCGGGGTGATCTGCAGCGGCGGATCGACGGTGAGGCTGAATTGCTGGGTTGCCTGCTGGCCGGCGTAGTCGGTGACCCGCATGGTGAGGGTGTAGGTGCCGGCCGTGGCCGGTGTCCCGGCGAGCTCATTGCCGGCGTCGCGCGGGTCGCCGAAGGTCTGCAAGGTGAGGCCGGGCGGTAGTTGCCCGGCGGCCACGGCCCAGGTGTAGGGTGCGGCCCCGCCGCTGAGGAAGAAGTTCTGCGCGTACGCCCCGCCGGCCATCGCCGGGGAGAGGGTTGACCCGGCGGAGGGGAGCACGACGGTCAGCGGCTGGTCCGGGTCCACGGTGATCTGGTAGGCCTGGTACAGGGGCTGACCCTGGTCGCCGGTGCCCTGCACGGTGAAGTTGTACGTGTTGTCGTCACCCAGCGGCTGGGTGACGGTACCGCCGACGACGTCGCCGGAGACCCCGAAGGTGGCGGGCAGGGTCAGGCCGGGAGGCAGGGCACCGGCCACGATGCTGACCGTCCCGCCGGCGTTGTGGCTGGTGGGCAGGTGCTCTTGGTAAGGCTGGCCGAGGACGGCGTCGGGCAGCACGCAGGCCCCGCTGACCAGGAAGCTGCCGTTGGCAGCGTGGCACAGCAGCTGGTCCGGCGGGCCTTGCACGGTGACAGCGGTGGCC
>JBEKGC010000480.1:0-4988 GCA_050013055.1 Streptosporangiaceae bacterium | reverse complement strand
TACAACTCGGTCAACGGCACCACCGCGACCGAGAACGACCTGCTGGAGACCCCGCTGAACAGCGAGTGGGGCTTCGACGGCGTGGTGATCAGCGACTGGACCGCCGTCCGGTCGCTGGAGGCCGCCCGGGCCTCGCAGGACCTGGTCATGCCCGGGCCGGACGGACCATGGGCGGACGCCCTGGTGCAGGCCGTCCGGGCCGGCGAGATCGGCGAGGCGGCCGTCGACCGCAAGGTGGCCCGCATCCTCACCCTGGCGCGCCGGGTCGGTGCGCTGGACGGAGTCCCCGCCGCCGAGCCCGTCTGGGTTGAGGACGGTCCCGCCTTCGCCCGGCACGCCGCCATCGAGGGCGCCGTGCTGCTCGAGAACCGCGCCGAGCTGCCGTGGGACCAGGGCCGCCTGCGCCGCGTCGCCGTGATCGGGGACAACGCCGCCCACGCCCGCACCCAGGGCGGCGGCAGCGCGACCGTCGTGCCGGAGTACACCGTCTCGCCGCTGGCTGGCCTGCGCGCCGCGCTGCCCGGCGTGGACATCACCTACTCACGGGGTGCCGTCGTGCAGGAAGGCGTGGTCGAGCTGCCGCTGGCGCAGCTGACCAACCCGGTCACCGGCGGGCCCGGCCTGCGAGCCCGGTTCCTGGACTCAGGCGGCACCGAGTTGTTCGCCGAGGACCGCCGCGCCAGCGCGCTGGTCTGGTTCGGCGGAGACGCCCCGATCGGCCGGTCCGCCACGGTGGAGCTGGCCACTCGGTTCACCCCGGCCGCCTCTGGCCCCGTTCGCGTCGGCTTCGCCACCGTCGGCCACGGCCAGGTGTACCTCGACGGCGAGCTCATCGTCGACGAGATCGCCGAGTCCGAGCACACCGACCTCGGCGCCGCACTGCTGGCCCCGCCGACGGCCGCCGCGGAGGTCAACCTCACCGCGGGTACGCCGGTGGAGCTGCGCTTGGAGTACGACCTGGCGGGCCGCAGCGGCCCGCTGGCCGAGCTATTGTCACTCCGCTTCGGCACCGAGCCGGCCGCGGCGGACTCCGACGCGCTCATCGCCGCCGCCGCGGACGCGGCCGCGCAGGCTGACGTCGCGCTGGTCGTCGTCGGCACCAACTCCGCGGTGGAGTCCGAGGGCTACGACCGCACCTCACTGGCGCTGCCCGGCCGCCAGGACGACCTGGTCCGTGCGGTCGCCGCCGCCAATCCGCGCACCGTCGTGCTGGTGAACGCGGGCTCCCCCGTGCTGATGCCCTGGCGCGATCAGGTCGCGGCGGTCCTCGTCGGCTACTTCGGCGGGCAGGAATTCGGCCACGCCGTGGCCGACATGCTGCTCGGCGCGGCCGAGCCGGGCGGCCGGCTGCCCACCACCTGGCCGGCCGCCGAGGCCGACGTGCCGGTCATGTCCACCACCCCGGCCGACGGCACGCTGGAGTACGCCGAGGGGATCCACATCGGCTACCGGGCCTGGCTCCGGCACGACGCCAGGCCTGCGTACTGGTTCGGCAGCGGCCACGGCTACGCCGACATCGCCCTGGTCAGCATCCACGCGCCGGCCTTGGCCACCGCCGGAGAAGCCATCCAGGTGACCGTCGGGGTCGAGAACCGCGGCGCCCGCGACGGCAAACAGGTCGTGCAGGTCTACGCGGAACGCCCGGACTCCGTCGTCGACCGCCCGGTGCGCTGGCTGGTCGGCTTCGCCCCCGTCCGCGTGCCCGCAGGAGAAAGGGCACAGGTGCTGCTCAGCGTGCCAACCCGGCTGCTGGCCTACTGGCAGGACGGCTGGCGTTACGAGCCCGGCTCCTACCAGCTCCGGGCCGGCACCTCCGCGGTCGACCTGCCGCTGGCCGCGAAGGTGGAACTGGCATGACGTTCCCGAACCCGCTGATCCCCGGCTTCAACCCCGATCCCAGCGTCGTCCTGGCCGACGGCGTGTACTACCTGGTCACCTCGACCTTTGAGTACCTGCCAGGGATACCGGTCTACCGCAGCACCGACCTGGTCACCTGGACGCACATCGGTAACGTGGCGACCCGGCCCGAGCAGGCCGGAGTGGACGACGTGGCCACCGGCGGCGGTGTCTGGGCGCCGACCATCCGGTACCGCGACGGCGTCTTCTACGTGATCGTCACCATCGCGATGAGCCCCCGCGGCTGCGTGGTCTTCACCGCGACCGACCCGGCCGGCCCATGGAGCGACGGCATCACCATCGACGGCGTCGGCGGCATCGACCCCGATCTGGCGTGGGACGACGACGGCACGGCGTACGTCACCTTCTCCGGCCTGCACACCAGCGGCGAGCAGATGGGACAGCACCTCGGCATCCAGCAGGTCCGGGTCGACCTCGCCGCCGGCAAGGCGCTGGAGGCACCGCGCTCCCTGTGGTCGGGCACCGGGCTGAAGTTCCCTGAGGCGCCGCACCTGTACCGGCGCGGCGACTCCTGGTACCTGGTGATCGCCGAGGGCGGCACCGAGCGCGGGCATAGCGTCAGCGTCGCCCGCGGGGCCTCCCCGGAAGGCCCGTTTGCGGGGCACCCCGCTAACCCGGTGCTCAGCGCGCGCAGCACCTCCCGCCCGATCCAGAACACCGGGCACGGGGATCTGGTCGCCACGCCGGACGGCGGCACGGCGCTTGTCCTGCTGGGCAAGCGCCCGTTCGGCCTGACCCAGGCCTTCTCGCCGCTGGGCCGGGAAACCTTTATCACGCCAGTTACCTGGGCCGGCGGCTGGCCGCAGCCGGACCCGGTGCGGCTGGCTCCGCGCGATGGTGTCGATGAGGAGGTCTTCGACTTCACCGACCGGTCCGCGCTGGACGAGCCCGGCTGGCTGGCGATCCGCACGACGCCAGGGTCGGTCGCATCGATCACCGGCGGCCGGCTGTCCATCACCGGCCGGGCCGGGCTGGACGATCCGCACCCGCAGTTCGTGGGGCGCCGACAGCGGCACCTCACTGCCACTGTGTCCGCCACCATCGACGCCTCCGGCGGGACGGGCGGGCTCGCCGCCCGTTACGACGAGGACCACTGGTTCTGCCTGGAGGCGCGCGGCACGGTCGTCACCGCCCGGGCCCACGTGGCGGGCCTGATGCAGAGCTGGCGGGCAGAAGTCCCGGCCGGGGACGTCGAGCTTCGCCTGGAGCTGACCCCTCCGCCGTCGGCCGGCTTCAGCTCCGCGGCGCTGGGCGGTGACCGCATCCGCCTGCTGGCCGCCGGCACGCTGGTGGCCGAACTCGACGGGCGCTACTGGACGGCGGAGACCTGCGCGTCCTTCACCGGCCGGGTTATCGGGCTGTACGCGTCGCAGGGAACGGTCAGCTTCGCCGGCTTCCGGTACCGGGGCACCGAGGCCTGATGGACGGGATCGGCTTCGGCGCCGCGTACTACGCCGAGTACCAGCGCCGCCCGGACCTCGAAGCCGACTTCACCATGATGGCCGAGGCCGGATTCTCGGTGATCCGGGTCGGCGAGTCGGTCTGGTCGACCTGGGAACCGGAAGACGGACGGTTTGACCTCCACTGGCTCGAACCGGTCCTCGATGCTGCCCATCGGCACGGCATCAAGGTGATCCTGGGGACGCCGACCTACGCCGTCCCGATGTGGCTGACCAGGCGCTATCCCGAGATCGCCGCCGAGACGGCGGCCGGGCACCGGGTCGGCTGGGGCGCGCGGCAGGAAGTGAACGTCGCGCACGCCGCCTACCGGTTTCACGCCGAGCGGGTGATCCGGCAGGTGGTAGGCCGGTACGCCGGTCACCCGGCCATAACCGGCTACCAGGTCGACAACGAACCCGGCCCCAGGCTGCTGTACAACACCGACGTCTTCGAGAAGTTCGTGGACTGGCTGCGTCACCGCTACGGCACCGTCGGCCGGCTCAACTCCGAGTGGGGCCTGGTGTACTGGTCGCACCGGCTGTCGCGATGGAGCGACCTGTGGCGCCCGGAAGGCAACCTCCAGCCGCAGTACGACCTGGCCTGGCGGCGTTTCCAGGCCGAACTGGTCACCGAGTTCATCGGCTGGCAGGCCGGCATCGTCCGCGACGTCACCGGCGGCCGCGGGTTCGTCACCACCTGCATCTCCTACGAGCAGCCCGGCGTCGAGGACGCCGAGCTGAGCCGTGCCCTCGATGTGGCGTCCGGCAACGCGTACTACGAGATGCAGGACTCACTCGCCCACCCGAACACGCTGCCGCGCTCAGCCGGCCCGATGGGCTGGGTCGTCCGCGGACCCTGGGCGGTCAGCCAGCTCGCGGACCTCATGTACTCCTCCAAGCGGGCCCCGTTCCTGGTCACCGAGACCAACGCCGGCTCGATCGGCTTCTCCTCGATGAACGAGTCGCCCTACGACGGCCAGTGGCGCCAGGTGGCGTGGCTGCTCGTCGCGCGCGGAGCGCGGCTCATCGAGTACTGGCACTGGAACACCCTGCCGTTCGGCACCGAGACGTACTGGGGCGGCGTGCTCCCGCACAGCGGCATTCCGGGCCGCGCCTACCACGAGATCGCGCGGATCGGCCAGGAACTGCGCGAGGCCGGCGGCGCCTTCGCCGCCGCCGAACCCGACTATGACATCGCGGTGCTTTACGACTCCGACAGCAAGTTCGCGCTGTCGACGCAGGGCCCGCTGCGAGGTACCGCCCTCATCGACCCTGACTCCTACCGGCACATCGTCGCGGCGTTCTGCCGCGGCATCTTCGACGCCAAACGGCAGCAGCGGCTCGTCCGGCCGCAGCACCTGCTGCCGTCGCGAGGCGGCGAGCAGGACGCGGCCGAGGTGGCCGCGCGCTATCCCGTGCTGATCGCCGCCGCGTTTTACACCGCGTCCGACCAGGACCTGGACTTCCTGATCGGCTACGCGCAGGCCGGGGGGCACCTCGTCGTCGGACCGCGAACGGGCTACGGGGACGAGGAAGGAAGGGCGCGCACCGAGAGAGCGCCGGCCCGGATCACCGACGTGGCCGGCGTCTGGTACGACGAGATGGCTACGCTGCCGTCACCGGTGCCGGCGG
>JBEKGC010000479.1:0-5415 GCA_050013055.1 Streptosporangiaceae bacterium | reverse complement strand
CGGTGCCCGTCCCGGCCGGTCATGTCCTGGTTGGCGACCAGCGCGTTGACCACGGCCTCCTCGGTGGCCTGGACCACGGCGGCGAAGAACGGGTCCAGGCTCTCCCACGGCAGGAACGACAAGTGCCTGAGCCGATCGGGTCCGGGGGCGAACGCCGCGGGGTTCGCGGTGGAGAAGGCAAGGAACAGATCACCGGAGAAATGCGACCCGCTGGTCCCGGTCCTGGCCAGCCCGGCCGTGACCCGCCGGACCAGGGCCTGGCACTGGTGCGGGAACAGCGGCGCGTCGGTCGCGACCACGGCGATGACCGAGCCGGCCCCCGGCGGCGCGAAGCTGACCTCGGCCATCGGGTTGTCCTGCGCCAGGTCGGCGCCGAGGGGCAGCCCGGCCAGCACGAGTTCGTGCAGGGGCAGCCCGGCCAGCACGAGTTCGTGCCGGGCGCCAAAGTTCGCCTGCACGAACACGCCGACCGCGTAGTCGCGGGCGGCGAACCGCACGAGCCGCGAGGCCGTGCCCGAGCCGCCCTTGAACTGGTAGCAGTTCATCCCGGTGCCGCCGCCGACCGAGCCCTCCTCGACGGGCCCGGACCTGGCGGCATCCAGCGCCGCGATCACGGTCGGCTGGGTGACGTGCTGCCCGTTGATGTCGTTCAGGTAGCCGTCCCATGTCTCCGCGGCCACCGGGAGCAGCCACGAATCCCCCACCTCGGGGTGGTGCCGCAGCGTCCAGTCGATGATCCCGGCGTGCGCGACCCCGACCGCGTGCGTGTTGGTGATCGCGATCGGCCCGGTGAACGTGCCCGACTCGGCGATCCAGGAGACCCCGGTCATCTCGCCGTTGCCGTTCTGGCTGTGGAAGCCGGCCGCTACCGGGTCGGCGGTCCCGGACCGGCCGCGGGGATGGATGCCGGTGACGCCGGTCCGCACCCGGTCGCCCTGGATCAGCGTGACGTAGCCGACCTCGACTCCGGGCACGTCGGTGACGGCGTTCCACGGTCCGGGGCGGCCCGCGAACGGGATCTTCAGCCCGCGGGCCCGGGGCCGGCCGGCCGGCGTCTGGTCGTGCGGGGTGGGCATGGTGATCAGGGTAATCCTGAGCTGTGTTTCGCGGCTGCGGCGGCCTCACCGGCCTCAGCGGTCGCGGTCCTGGCGGCGGCGCGGGTGCGGGCGGCCAGCGCGACGGCGCCGGCCACGATGGCCAGGCCGGGGGCGATCAGCGCCCAGCGGGTCCCGGCGGTGGCGGCGATCGCGGCCACCACGAACGCGCCGGCCGGGACGAAGCCGATAAAGCCCGCGTTGTAGGCGCTGAGCGCGTGCCCGCGCTGCGCGGCCGGGGTGGCCTGCATGACGTACACGGTCGCGCTGGCCGCGAACAGCTGGGTGGCCGCGCCGAGGGCGACCATGATCGCGTCGTAGGCCCACGCCACGGGCATCACCGCGGCCACGCATTCGGCCACGCCGAAGACACCAGACCAGGCCACGAACTCCAGCGGGCCGGGATCCCGGCGCCGGGAGGAGTGGAAGTTCCCGGCGATCCCGCCGACCGCCATGAACGTGCCGAACAGCCCGAAGCCGACCGCGCCGAGGTGGAAGACCTTGGTGGCCATCAGCGGGTTCGTCACCGCGAACTGGAGCCCGAAGCCGCCGACGAGCAGCGCCATCGCGGCCGCGGCCTGGACGCCGGCCGGCAGGTCGAGCAGCCAGCGGAAGCGCCTGGCCCGCGACGCTTCGCGGCCGGGGGCCGCGGCTTGAATCATCCGGGCGGACAGCGCGGCCAGGACCACGATCACGCCGAGGAACGAGGCGGCGTCGAGGAAGAACACCGCGGTCTCGCCGCTGACGGCGATGATGATCCCGGCCACGCCCGGGCCGGCGATCTTGGCCAGCCCGGTGACGGTGGCGAACAGGGAGGTGCCGCGGCGCAGCTCACCCGGGCCCACCAGGTCCAGCATGAACGTCTGGCGGGCCGGCAGGTCCACGCACTGGACGCAGCCGACCACGAACGAGAGCGGCACCAGGTACCAGATCGTCATCCAGCCCTGCAGGAGCGGAAAGCCGATGGCCAGCGCGGCCGCGGCCTGCAGGCCCTGGGTCATCATCGCGACCCGGGCGGCCCGGTGCCTGGCCACGATGGTCCCCGCCCGCCGGCTGAACAGCAGCATCGGCAGGCACTGCGCCGCGTCGACGGCCGCCAGGGCCGGGGCGCCGCCGTACCTGATGTGCAGCGCGAGCCAGAACAGCGCGGTGTAGCTCATCATCGTTCCGAACAGGGACAGCACCTGCGAGGCCAGGTACCAGCGGTAGCCCGCGCTGGCTACGCCGCCGGCCGCATCGACGTCCGGCGGCGCCGGTGCGCCTGCGCCGTCGCCTGATTCCGCCACCGGGTCACTGTAATGGCCCGTGCCGCGGCAGGTAACGTTCGCCCCGCTTCCAGCCGCCGCCGGCCCCGGGCCGGTACCAAATCTTCCAGGTAAGCCGAATATTCCACGACCTTTTTCGATAATTGTGACGGGTGGGTTGCGGGTGCGGGGAGCGACTGGGGTGGCGAGCGACGGGGGTTGGTGGGGATGGCGGCTGGGGTGCGGCGCTTCGGGCCTTCAGGGCGTGACCGTCGCGGTGCTGCGCAGCCACAGCCCGCCCGCGCCGGGTAACCCCGGCTGCAGCAGACCGGCCCGGCCACGTCCTAGCCCGGGGGCACCGTCACGGTCAGGGGCTTGGCCCGCGGCGGGACCAGGACGGTGGCGGCGGACCCGGACTCGCGTACCAGCGAGGTGAAGTGGCCGAGGTCGCCGGTGTTGCTGGCGATCGCGTCGTAGTGCATCGGGATGACGTAGGCGGGGTCGACCTGGGAACACAGCCAGGCGGCTTCGGTCTCGTTCATGTTGCCGACGATGCCGTCGGTTTCGCGCATGTGATCGCGGCCGTTGATGGGGATCATCAGCACGTCGGGAGCCAGGGCGGATACGGCGGCGGGAAGCTCAGGGTAGACCAGGCCGTCCCCGGCGTGGAAGAACCGGACGCCGCCGACCTCCACCGCGTAGCCGAGAAACCGGACCTGGCCGCCGTCCGGCGCGAACTCGTACACGACCGGCTTGTCACCGCCCAGGCCGTGTAGCGCGGGTACCGGATGCACGGTGACGTCGCCTTCGGTCAGCTCCTCCCCCGGTGTCGCGCCCACCAGGCGATCGGCGGGCAGGCCGGCGCTGACCGCCAGCTCGATGACCGGCGCGGGCAGCACGATCCGGGCGCTGGCGTTGACCGCGCAGAACTCGCGCAGGAACGGCAGGTCCATGTGGTCCACGTGCTCGTGCGTGCAGAGCACCAGCGTGATGTCACCGAAGTCGGCCGCGGCGGCGGGCGGCGGGTAGCGACGGTCGGCCCGGTCGGTCAGGAACGGGTCGACCAGCACGCGGGCATCACCCGCCGCGAGGCGAAACCCCGACTGGCCGTACCAGGTGACGGACGCGTGATGGCCCGGCCGTTCGGCATAATGATCTGTCATCTGCTGATGTTAGCGATCGTCGCTGAGGATGACGGGCTCGGGCAGGGTGCCCGCGTTGTGCTCGAGCAGCCGCCACCGGCCGAACCGCAGCCCCAGCACCGACCACGAGCAGTTGGACAGCGGGCCGAGCGCGCCGAAGGCCTCCTCGGGCATGCCGAGCAGCCGGGACATGCCGAGCCGCAGCGCGGCGCCGTGGCTGACCACCACGGCCAGGCCGCTCCCCTGGGAGTCGTCGCTGACCGCGGTGGCGATGCGGAGCAGCGCGGCCGCCACCCGGTCGGCGACCACGACCGTCGGCTCGCCGTCCGGTGGCGTCCAGGTCGCGTGCTCGGCGGGGTAACGTTCGCGGATCTCCGCGTCGGTCAGCCCCTCCCAGACACCGCCGTGCCGCTCGCGCAGGTCCTTGTCGAGAAGCACGCTCAGCCCGGTCAGCCGGCCAAGCGGGGCGGCGGTGGTCGTCGCCCGGGTGAGGTCCGAGGAGATGATCGAGTCGGGGTGCAGACCGGCTAGCAGCCGGGCCGCCCGCTCGGCTTGGGCCTGTCCGGTCGGATCCAGCGGGATGTCGCTCTGCCCCTGAAACCGCCGCTCGGCGTTCCAGGCGGTCTGGCCGTGCCGCCACAACACCAACCGGACCGGGTCGCTCAGCGGGTCCTCCCCGGGTTCGGCGGGGGGGTCTGGGGGGGTCGTCCCCCCTGGCCAACATTGACCAGTTCAGGCAGCGGGATCTGGGGGCAGTCCTTCCAGATCCGCTCGAGCGAGTAGAAGCTGCGTTCCTCTGAGTGCTGCACGTGGATCACCACCTCGAGGTAGTCGAGCAGGACCCAGCGGCCCTCCCGCTCGCCCTCGCGGCGGACCAGTCCGGCGCCCGCCTGGCGCATCCGCAGCTCGATTTCGTCGACGATGGACCGGACCTGCCGGTCGTTAGACGCCGAGCACAGCACGAACGCGTCGGTGATGACGAGCTGATCGCTCACGTCGTAGGCGATAATGCCGTCGGCCAGCTTGTCCGCCGCGGCCAGCGCGGCGGTTTCCACGAGCTCGACGGCCCTCGGTGTGGCTGTCACGAGTGCTTTCCGGCCTCCTTAGGTAGGCTCGTTGTCTCCTCTACCCTCTCACGCGAGGGCTTCCTTACTACTGTCTCACCCGGCGGCGTCATTTTCCTTCGCATACAGGCGCCGCTTGGCGATGTACTGCACCACGCCGTCAGGGACCAGGTACCAGACCGGCTCGTCCGCCTCGACCCGGGCCCGGCACTCGGTGGAGGAGATGGCCAGGGCCGGGATCTCCACCAGGCTCACCTTCCCCTCAGGCAACCCGGCCCCGGACAGCCGGTGGCCCGGTCTCGTGCAGCCGACGAAATGCGCCAGGGTGAACAGTTCGTCCACGTCGTGCCAGGTGAGCATCCTGGCCAGCGCGTCGGCGCCCGTGATGAAGAAAAGCTCGTCCTGCGGCCCGGCGGCGGCCCTCAGGTCGCGCAGCGTGTCGATGGTGTAGGTGGGCCCGGGCCGGTCGATGTCGACCCGGCTGACGCTGAACCTGGGGTTCGACGCGGTCGCGACCACCGTCATCAGGTAGCGGTCCTCGGCGGGCGAGACGGCACGGACCTCCTTCTGGTACGGCTGGCCGGTCGGCACGAAGATGACCTCGTCCAGCGTGAAGTTGTGCGCGACCTCGCTGGCGGCGACCAGGTGACCATGATGAATGGGATCGAAGGTTCCGCCCATCACGCCGATCCGTCGCATTTTTCCTGCCCCCTTCGTGCCTCGTATGGTACCGGTCCAACTGGCCGGCGCTCGGGTTATGATTCGAGATATGACTTCAGTGCCAGATCGCGCCCGAGTCCGGCTCACCGGCATCTCGTCCCGCGCATACGAGCATCCCGCCGACCGTTCGGCGCTGGTGGCGCTGCGTAAG
>JBEKGC010000478.1:0-5063 GCA_050013055.1 Streptosporangiaceae bacterium | reverse complement strand
GCCGGCCTTGCGGGAGGCCATCGAGGCCGCGCTGCCGCACCTGAACGTGCCCGTTCGGGTCGTCGTCCCGTATAGCCGCGGTGACCTGGTCGCTCGCGCCCACGCCGAAGGCGAGGTGATCGTGGCCGAGCACACTGACGACGGCACGCTGCTGCAGGCGCGGGTGCTGCCTCAGCTGGCCGCGCAGCTGGAAGCGGCGGCGGGCGCGGTGGCCGTGCCATAACCGTGGCCGTGCCATAACCGTCGTCTCCGGGGCCCGATTTCGCCTGGCCTGAGGTGGCCTGAGGTGGCCTGAGGCTACTTTTGCTGTTCAACTGGGTAAGCTCAGGCATTTTCCGGAAAGGCTTGTCTGCGGTGGTTGCGGTGCAATAGCGTGTCTTGATCGACAGTGCCGTACCTGTCTAGCCCCCAAGTCTGGCCCGGGTACGGAGCGTAGCTCATTCAGTGCACGCCGACATCTTGGCGGGCACATGTCATGGCAGGTGGAACGCTCATGGCGCATGGGATCACCCGTCCCGGGGGGGATCGCTGGTGACTGTTCGCTTGCTGACCAACATCGGCCGTCTCTGGACGGGATCCGAGGTCCTCAGCAACGCCGCCATCGTGACCGGAGACGAGCGCATCGCCTGGGTCGGGCCAGCGGCTGAGCTGCCGCAGCGCATTCCCGGCGTGATCGACGACATCGTGGACGTCGACCACGTGGAGAACCTTGGCGGCGGCCTGGTCACGCCCGGGCTCATCGACGCTCACACCCATCCGGTGTACGCGGGTAACCGCTGGGCGGAGCTCGCCATGCGCTCCAACGGCTCCTCGCCCGCCGACATCACCGCGGCCGGCGGCGGCGTCTCCTCGACCGTCACCGTGACCAGGGGCACCGACCCCTGGACGCTGTGCAACGGCGTCCGCGAGCGGATGGGCCGCTGGCTGCGGTCCGGGGCGACCACCCTCGAGGCCAAGACCGGGTACCACCTGACCAGGGACGGCGAGCTGGCCGACGTCCGGATGCTGCGCGGGCTCGAGGGTGAGCCGGGTATGCCGCGGGTGCACGTCACCTTCCTGGCGGCGCACGCGGTGCCGCCTGAGTTCTTCGGCCGCCGCCATGACTACATCGACGCGGTCAGCTCCTGGTGCGCCGACGCGTCCGCCGTCGGCGCGGACAGCGTGGACGTGTACTGCGAGGAAGGCCGGTTCTCCGAGGACGAGGCGCGCTGGATCTTGTCCGCCGGGCGCCGGGCGGGCCTGCTGCCGCGGCTGCACGCCTGCGGCGATTCGCGCACCGGCGCGGCCCGGCTGGCCGCCGAGCTGGGCTGCGCGTCCGCCGACATGCTGCACGAGGCGACCGAGGAGGATGTCGCCGCGCTGGCCCAGGCCGGCGTGGCCGCGGTCGTGTGCCCGGGGACGGCTCTGCAAACCAGTGCCAGGCCGCCGGTGCGGGCGCTGCTCGACAAGGGCGTCGCCGTCGCGCTCGGCTCTGACCACACCCCGGGCGGCACCGGCATCACCTCGATGGCGCTCGTCATCTCACTGGCCGTGTCCTACTTCGGGATGAGCGTGGAGGAAGCGCTGCGGGCGGCCACCATCGGCGGCGCGCACGCGCTCCGGGCGCCCGACCGGGGCGCGATGGTCCGCGGCAGGCTCGCCGACATGGTCCTGTGGGACGCCGATCACGAGGGTGCCTTCGTCTGGTCGTTCGGGCTGCAGCCCCGTCGCGTCTGGCTTGGCGGCGAGCCGGTCACCTGAGCGCGCCGCGAACATGGCATGCTGCCGTCATGGCTGCACGCACTCAAGAACCCGTCACGATCGTGGTCGGCGAGGAGGAATTCCTCATCGACCGGTCGGTGCGCGAACTGATCGCGGCTGCCCCCGGCGAGGACGTCCATGACCTCGACGGCGCCGCGCTCGGGCCGGGTGAGCTGATGGCGCTCGTCTCGCCGTCGCTCTTCGGCGGCGGCTGCGCTCTGGTGGTCAGGGCCGCGCAGAATGTGAGCAAGGACGTCGCCGCCGAACTGGCCGCCTACGCTGCCCACCCGGCCCCGGACGCGGTCTTGGTGCTGACCCATGCGGGCGGGGCCAAGGGCAAGGACCTGCTGGCCAGCATCAGGGCCGCGGGAGCACGGGTGATCGAGTGCCCGAAGGTCACCAGGTTTTCCGACCGGCTGGACTTCGTCCGGGCCGAGTTCCGCCGCGCGGGCCAGCGCGCCGACGACGGGGCCGCCCGCGCGTTGCTTGACGCGGTCGGCTCTGATCTGCGTGCGCTCGCGGCGGCCTGCGAGCAGCTCGCCGCCGACACCGAGGGGCAGATCGACGAGGCCGTGGTGGCCAGGTACTACCGCGGACGGGCCGAGGCGACCGGGTTCACGGTGGCGGACCGGGCCGTCGAGGGCCACCTCGTGCAGTCCCTCGAGCAGCTGCGCTGGGCCCTGTCGACCGGGGTTTCACCCGTGCTGATCTGCAGCGCACTGGCTCAGGGGGTGCGCCTGCTCGGCCGGGTCGGCTCCGCCCCCAGGGGCGCGAACAGCGCGGCGCTCGCGGCCGAGGTCGGGGCCCCGCCGTGGAAGATCGACCGGGTGCGGCAGCAGCTGCGCGGCTGGCAGCCGCAGGGCATCGCCCGCGCGCTGCACGCCGTGGCCGAAGCGGACGCCCAAGTCAAGGGGGAAGCGAGCAGCGCGGGTTACGCCCTGGAACGGGCGGTGCGCCGCATCGTCGCCAGCCGGGTCGGCGGAGGGGACTACTGACCCAAACCTCAGCTCCGCTCCCCGGGCAGGCAGCGGAGCCGAGCGTCGGCTAGCGGGCCGTGCTAGCTAGCTGGCTGGGAGAGCTCGGCGTAGCGCTTGGCTATCGCCGACTTGCGGTTCGCGGCCTGGTTCTTGTGGATCACGCCCTTGCTCGCCGCCTTGTCCAGCTGGCGGCAGGCGGCCCGCAGCGCGGTGCCTGCCTCGTCGAGGTTTCCCTCGTCCGCGGCCTCGCGGAATTTACGGACGGAGGTCCGCAGCGACGATTTGGCGGCCTTGTTCCGCTGGTGCGCCTTTTCGTTCTGCTTATTGCGCTTGATCTGAGACTTTATGTTCGCCACGCGTGGGAGTCCTTCAGGTTGTCTGTGGGGTGACGCGACGACGAAGCTTATCCGAGCCGCACCCCCGCACCCAAACCATAAGCCCAATCAACCGCTCTCACCACCAGAACGAACCCCATGGACCCCCATCGACCGGCTCGGCGCCCGGGCACTAGGCCGGACGTGGGATTATGGAACACCCAAGTAACCCGAAACGGATGCGCGTGCCACCTATCAGCAAGCCGGACCCCAGGACCCGCCCGGCGCCCGGCGTCACCGACCAGTCCGTGCTCAGGAACTTCTGCATCATCGCCCACATCGATCACGGTAAGTCGACGCTGGCGGACCGGATGCTGCAGCTCACCGGCGTGGTCGAGGGACGCCAGATGCGCGCGCAGTACCTGGACCGGATGGACATCGAGCGCGAGCGCGGCATCACGATCAAGAGCCAGGCGGTACGGCTGCCCTGGGCCGGCCTCGATGACACGGAGTATGTCCTCAACCTCATCGATACCCCCGGTCACGTCGACTTCAGCTACGAGGTGTCGCGCAGCCTGGCCGCGTGCGAGGGCGCGGTCCTGCTCGTCGACGCCGCCCAGGGCATCGAGGCGCAGACGCTGGCCAACCTGTACATGGCCCTGGACGCCGATCTCAAGATCATCCCCGTGCTGAACAAGATCGATCTGCCGGCCGCCCAGCCCGACCGGTACGCCGCCGAACTCGCCGGGATCATCGGCTGCGACCCCAGCGAGGTGCTGCGGGTGTCGGCCAAGACCGGCGAGGGCGTCCGGGAGCTGCTGCACGAGATCGTCCGCCTGGTCCCGGCCCCGAAGGGCGACCCGGACGCCCCGGCCCGGGCGCTCATCTTCGACTCCATCTACGACACCTACCGCGGCGTGGTGACCTACATCCGGGTGGTCGACGGCCGCCTGACCAGGCGCGAGCGGAGCCTGATGATGTCCACCGGCGGGGCGCACGAGACGCTCGAGGTGGGGGTCATCTCACCGGAGCCGATCCCGACCGAGAACCTGGGCGCGGGAGAGGTCGGCTACCTGATCACCGGCGTCAAGGACGTGCGGCAAGCCCGGGTCGGCGACACCGTGACCAGCTCCGCCCGCCCGGCCAAAGAGGCGCTGGCGGGATACTCCCACCCTAAGCCGATGGTGTTCTCCGGCCTGTACCCGGTGGACGGCGACGACTATCCGGACCTGCGGGACGCGCTGGACAAGCTCCGGCTGAACGACGCCGCGCTCGTGTTTGAGCCGGAGACGTCCGACGCGCTCGGGTTCGGCTTCCGCTGCGGCTTCCTCGGCCTGCTGCACATGGAGATCGTGCGCGAGCGGCTGGAGCGGGAGTTCGACCTGTCGCTGATCTCCACCGCCCCGAACGCCGTCTACCGCGTCGTCATGGACACCGGTCAGGAGCTGCGGGTGACCAACCCGAGCGACTTCCCCGGCGGCTCGGAGCCGGGCAAGGGCAAGGTGGACCGGGTCTTCGAGCCGGTGGTCCGGGCCACGGTCATCTCGCCGGCCGACTACATCGGCACGATCATGGAGCTGTGCCAGGCCCGCCGCGGGGCGCTGATCGGGATGGATTACCTGTCCGCGGACCGGGTGGAGATCCGCTACATGCTGCCGCTGGCCGAGATCATCTTCGACTTCTTCGACCAGCTCAAATCCCGCACCCGCGGCTACGCGTCGCTGGACTACGAGCCCGACGGCGAGCAGCAGGCCGACCTGGTCAAGGTGGACATCTTGCTGCAGGGCCAGCCGGTGGACGCGTTCAGCCAGATCGTGCACGCCGACAACGCACGCGAGTACGGCCTGTCGATGACCGCGAAGCTGAAGGAGCTGATCCCGCGCCAGCAGTACGAGGTGCCGATCCAGGCCGCCGTCGGCGCCCGGATCATCGCCCGGGAGAACATCCGCGCGCTGCGCAAGGACGTGCTGGCCAAGTGCTACGGCGGCGACATCACCCGCAAGCGCAAGCTGCTCGAGCGGCAGAAGGAAGG
>JBEKGC010000477.1:0-5066 GCA_050013055.1 Streptosporangiaceae bacterium | reverse complement strand
GCGATCCGTGGAGTCAGGAGGCGGCCGATCCGCGCGGTCGTAGGCTTCCTGCGACGCTGACACGTCGCCGAGGTGCGCGATCGACCATTCCTCCAGCGCGCGCAGCGGCTCGCGCAAGGTGCAGCCCGCCTCGGTGAGCGCGTACTCAACGCGGACCGGAACTTCGGGGTAGACGGTCCGGCGCACGAGCCCGTCCCGTTCGAGCCCGCGGAGAGTCTGGGTGAGCATCTTCTGCGAGACGCCCTCAACGCGCCGGCGCAACTCTGAGAAGCGGGCGCTGCCGTCCCACAGGGCGCCCACTATGAGCACCGTCCAGCGGTCGCCAATGCGATCCAGGATCCGGCGAGTCGGGCAGTCCGCGCGATAGGGGCTGCCGAGGAGCACCGGCCCGGCCTGGGTGGTTACCACAAAGTGCCTTCTTCCCATCGGAGAGCAGCACTCATACAGTAATCGCAGCGCGTCGTCCGACGCCACCCGTCCCGCAGAAAGGCACCCCATGTCCCGCATAACCGTCATCGGCGGCACCGGCTACGCCGGCTCGGCCATCGCCGCGGAGGCCGCTGCCCGCGGTCACCAGGTCACCGCACTGAGCCGCTCGCTCCCCGCCGCGCCCATCCCGGACGTGACCTATGTCCAAGGCGACGCCACCGACGAAGCAACGCTCTGGGCACCCATCGAGGGCGCGGACGTCGTCGTAGGCGCACTGGCCCCGCGCGGCCGGCTGGCCGGCGCCTTCCGCGACGTCTACCGCACCATCGCGCGCCTGGCCGATGCCGCAGGCGTGCCCCTGTTCGTCGTCGGCGGCTACTCCTCGCTGCGCCCGGCGCCCGGTGCGGATCGCTTCGTCACCGACCTCAGCCACATCCCCGCAGAGCTCCACGACGAGATCCGCGCCGGGGCGGCGCTCATCATCGAGGACCTCCCGGCCACGCCCGCGACACTCGACTGGGTCTTTGTGAGCCCGGCGCTCAGGTTCGGCGCACGAATGCCCGGCGAACGACTCGGCCGTTACCGGCTCGGCGACGACGTCGCGGTTCAGCCCGAGGACGGCGGCGCGATCTCCGCCGCGGACTACGCCCTCGGGTTCATCGACCTGATCGAGAAAGGCGACCACCACAGGGCACAGGTCAACCTCGGCCACTAAGCGGGCAACTCACCGCCGCCCAGCGGCACGGCGCGGTCGCGCTGGCAACCCAGGAACATCACGTCTTTCGCGGCACGCTGCGAGACAACCTGGCCATCGCGAGGCCGGGGGCCGGAGATGACGAGATGGTCGCCGCGCTGGCCGCCGTCGATGCGTGGGACTGGGCCGAACGGCTGGGCCTGGACAGCGCCATCGGCTCCGGCGGGCAAGCCCTGGACCCGGCGAAGGTGCAGCAGCTGGCGCTGGCCCGGCTCCTCCTGGTGAACCCGGGCACCCTCATCCTGGACGAGGCAACCTCGTTGCTGAGTCCCGGAGCGGCCAGGCACCTGGAACGGTCCCTGGCTGCCGTCGTACACGGCCGGACCGTGATCGCCGTCGTGCAGCGCCTGCATACCGCCAGGGACGCCGACCGGATCGCGGTTCTCGAAGATGGCCGGATCACCGAACTAGGCACTCATGATGAGCTACTCAGCAACTACGGCTCGTCTGCGGCCACCGCACGAAGTCTCGTATCTGGGGGACTGCGAGGCGCGGGCGCTTGGCCGGCCCGCGCCCGATTCGCTGCCCCGGTAAAAGAACGACATGGAATGGCCGCCGCTGCTGCCGGGTTACATTCCCCATGACCACCGCTCAGCAGGCAGGCGGCGCAAGCCCGGTCGACTTCGCGGCCTTCGGCGACTACGGCGACTTCAGGCGGAAGCAGCCTCAGCCAGCGACTGGGGAATTCGTGCGGTCCGCCTACCCGTTCCGCGGCCGGATCACCGCGGACGGCTCTAGCGGGTATCCGGCCGTGGCCGGCCGGTACCACCTGTACATCTCCTGGGCCTGCCCGTGGGCGCACCGGACCGCGATCGTGCGTCAGCTGCTCGGCCTCCAGGAGGCCATCTCGCTGTCAGCGGTTGACCCGGTCAGGGACGGCCGCGGCTGGGCGTTCCGCGAGGGTCCCGGGCACTCGCTGGACCCGGTCAACGGGTTCGCGCTGCTGCGCGAGGCCTATGAGGTCACCGAGCCTGGCTACGACGGGCACATTTCCGTCCCGGTGCTGTGGGACCGTGAGACTGGCCGGATCGTCAGCAACAACTTCCCCGACATCACGATCGACCTGGACACTCAGTTCGGCGCGTTCTCCAACGGCACGGACCTGTACCCGCAGGCCCTGCGCCCCGAGATCGACGCGATCAACACGGTCGTCTACCAGACCGTGAACAACGGCGTGTACCGCTCGGGCATGGCCACCTCCCAGGAGGCTTACCACGACGCGGTGTCCAGGGTCTTCGCCACCCTGGACGACCTGGAGCAGCGCCTGGGCGGCCGCCGCTACCTGCTCGGTGACGCGATCACCGAGGCCGACGTCAGGCTCTGGGTGACCCTGGCCCGGTTTGACGCGGTCTACCACTACCACTTCAAGGTCAACCTGCGCCGGCTGACCGACTACCCGAACCTGTGGGGCTACGCGCGCGACCTGTACTCGCTGCCCGCCTTCCGGGACACAACGAACTTCGACCACATCAAGCGGCACTACTACACCACGCATCCGCACATCAACCCGGCCAGAATCGTCCCCGACGGCCCGCTGCTGGACTGGGCCGCGCCGCATGACCGCGGATGAACCGGAGCACTCCAGCGCAGCGATCTCAACTGTTGTAAGCTAGACAACTTTGCTTATTCCGGAGGTTGAGTTGGCCAAGTATCCGCAGGAAGTAACGCAGCGCTTCCATGGCACCCCCGAGCAGATGGCTGACGCCTTGGTAGGGGAGCCCCCAGCGAATTGGCGGCCAAGCCCATCATCGACATCGATCTCCTTATCGAGGACACGGCGCAGGAGTACCGCTACATCCCCGCCCTGGAAAGGCTCGGGTACCGGCTCGTTCTTCGAGAGCCGTGGTGGCACGGGCACCGGATGCTCGTCAGCCCTGCGGAGGACGTCAATCTTCACGTCTGGCCGCAGATTGCGCCTGAACCCATACGGCACAGGCTCTTCCGCGACTGGCTGCGCTCGCATCCAGAAGACCGGGACCTGTACGCCACGACCAAGCGGCGCCTCGCGCGGGACACCGCGCATCAACCTAGCGACTACAGCTTGGCGAAGAACGACGTCATCGACGACATCTATGCGCGCATCTTCGCAGCAAGCGGCGAAATGGGTCGGGGCTGACCCATCTTGCTGCACCCTGGGCAGATGTCCATGACGCCCGAACTGCCAGTTCTGTCCGTCAAACGGCGCCGCCGCCCGAACGATGAGGGCCGCAAATAGGAGCATCGATAAGGGCACTCGCGCTCTGGGCGGCTGTGGCACTCTGCTACGCGCGGCCGGAGGTCGGCGGCCGGAACGGGTTATCCGCAAGGACCCCGGAGTATTCCTGGCCAGCGTTGAGGTCCTCCGAATAGAGCCCTGTGCAGCCCATTTCAGCTGCGCTGCGGACGATCATTGCGTCCCAGAACGAGATCCCGGTGCGCTGGTGGATGCCGATCGCGCCAAGGACGTCGTCAGCCGCCGGGACATGCACATGCCAGCGCGACAAGTCGGCGATGATCTCCTTCGCTGTCTCCGCATCGAGCGGCTTGGCGATCTTCCGGGTGACGCTCACGAAGAACTCCTGCAGCACCTGAACACTCAGGCAGCCGTCACGGGATTCCCAGAGCTGCTCGACCAGAGCCCGTGCCCGGTCCCGCTTGGCGCCCGCCGAATCGTCATGTGCGTACACCAGGATATTGGTGTCGACGAACTGGCGGTTACCGCTCATGAACGCTGTCCCGGCTCCAGCTGATGCGGCCGCCGGTGCCGAGATCCATCCCCTCGCGCAGCCGGGCAAGGCTCCGGTCACGGGCGCTGGCATATCCGGTCTCCTGCTCGACCAGTTGCCTCAGCATCCGGGCAAGCAGCTGTGACACCGACGTGCCGCGGCTGGCCGCTAGGATCCTGGCTTCCCGGATGTCCTCCTCAGGAAGCGACAGCGTGATGTTCTGGTTGCCCACGACAATCCACCTCAGACGGCTCGATCTCACACGTAAATAAGTGTAGCACGAGATTACGTGACGGCGCAGATCTGGATGACGTACTCGCTGAGGAGCTGCACGACGAACAGGGCGGTCGACGGCTCGTCGCACTCCAGCAGCGTGCCGAGCGCCCGCTGGCGGATAAGGCCGTCGTGATGCCTTGAGTAGGCCGGCCCAGGCGCGCGAGTTGCTAACAGTCACCGGCCTGGACGGCCCGAGGCGAGCCGCGGAAAGCGACCGCAAGACGCTGGTGACCGACGGGGCCAGCCGGGCCGGGAAGGCCCGGGCAAGGCTCTCACTCACACGGGCATCGTACCGGCGGGGCACCGGGATGCGCCTCAGGGCATCGGGAGCGCCTCGTTCGCGGAGCTGCCGCCGCCGGCACAGTTTCGGCGTGCGCCACGAAGGTGCGGCGCCGGGTGAAGTCTTGCGTGGCGGGGCGTCCGCCTGCTGCGCCCAGCAATAGAACCCGGCGAAGCCCGCGGCCGCCATGACGATGACGAGATCAACCGAAGATATGAAGAACATGGCGCACCCCCGTTCGCCCGCGCGCCTTGGACTGCGCCAAGATCTTGCTCATCCAGCCGGCATCCTCTGCGGTCTGTCCGGCACGCCGGGATACGCGGGCGTCCTGGCGGAGCTGATGCAGCAGGCGCTGCTGGCCGGTCTGGGCCTGCGTGTCGTGCTGCCGCTGGCGGGCGAGCTCGATCCTGAAGTGGGGTGAGAAACATGGCCGTTTCCTTGTCTGTTCCGCACGTGGCCGGGAGGTCCGGCTGTCGGTTAGTTCCACCGTGGCCAGCGTTCCTGCTGGTCACCACACGTGCCGGCCCACAGGAGAACCCACAGGATCGCGCCGCGGCGCCAGCCAGGGATGCAGGCCGGGCTCACCAGCGGCACCGGGACACAGGGTGATCCCGGCCGGCTG
>JBEKGC010000476.1:0-5079 GCA_050013055.1 Streptosporangiaceae bacterium | reverse complement strand
CGCCGGCCCTCGACGTCGACGGCCGCGGTGGGCTCGTCGAGCATGAACAGGTCGGGGTTGGACACCAGGGCGATCGCGAAGCGGACCCGCTGGGTCTGGCCGCCGGAGAGCTTGTTGGTGCGTCGTTCGGCGAACTCGGTCACCCCGGCCAGCCGCATCGCCTGCTCGACCGGGAGCGGCCGGGGGTAGACCGAGGCGACCATCGTGACCAGCTCGCGCACACTCAGGTACTCGACCAGCGCCCCGGTCTGCAGCATGCCGCCGACGGCGCCGGCCGCGACCGCCTGGGCGGGCGACTTCCCGAACAGCGTCACCGTGCCGGAATCCGGCCTGGTCAAGCCGAGCACCATCTCGATCGTGGTGGTCTTGCCTGCGCCGTTCGGGCCGAGGATGGCGACGGTCTGACCGGGGGCGATGGCCAGGTCGACCGAACGGACGGCGTGGACGTTGCCGTAGGACTTGGACAGGCGCGAGAGCACGATCCCCGCGCCGGCAGCGTTGGTAGTGGCCATGACACAAGGGTCGCGCGGCGCAGGTCTGGCCAGTAGTGCCCTGGCCCACGACTTCCGGATGACAAATGTCAGCCGACGCGCCGCCTGCGCTCGGACCGTCCAGGCCCTGCGTCACGGTGCCGCTCGTGGGCCAGATCACGATCCGCGGGATCAGCGTCGACCTGCCCGCCTCCGATACGGGACGCGGATCGTGACCTGGTGTCCTCGCCGGCCTCCAGGTCACGGGCGTATATGCGAGGGTGCCCATTCGCCATCGCGCAAACGATAATGACACACTTCGCGCCGATCTCTGACTAGAGGTCTGGCTGGCGGCTAGAGACCATAGCCCGGACAGCGGCATGATCATGATCTTCTCTTCCTTGCGACAGGCGAGTTCCCCAAGGTTGAGCAGGAAGCCGGCCAAGAACAAGATCGGCCTCGTCTCCGTCCTGCGTCCGGAAGTACGCGGCCGTGACTGCCTCTTGCGACCAGCTCACCTGCTTGAGCCAGCCGGCCGGCCCCGAGTCGATGACGTGCACCTTGGGGTACGCGGCGATCCGGTTGCCCAGGGTCGTGCCCCACGCGGGCAGCCGCTGGATCATGAAGGCCTCCTCCAGCAGGGTCGCGTAACGGTTCGCGGTGCTGCTTTCCAGGCCGACGGCCTGCCCGGCCTTGGAGATGTTGAGTATCTGGCCGGCGGGCGGGTTGGTGGCGGTAGAGCAGCCGAGCCGGTTGTACCCGTGGACCGGGTACAACCGGCTCGGCAGATTCTTGGTTCAGGGCGACGGTATGGGTGCTGCCGTTCGGCCAGGTGATGACCTGGGGTTGGCCTGGCCGGGCTAGTCAGCTGACGTCGTTGTCCACTATCTCGCCATGCCAGTTGCCGCTACTGTCGTCCCAGTCGAAGAACAACTTGGGCCCGCAGCAGTAATAGAAGGCCACGTTGTCGCTGCTGCCGTTCTCGGTGATGGCTATGTCGGATCCCGGGAACCACACCCCGGGGCTGCTAGAGGTCCAGTTCGCGGACCCGTTGACGGCGCACGACACGCCCTCCCCCTGGGCGACGCAGACGCCATCGCCAGAACCGTGGTTCATCGTCGTGATATCCGGGTCCTCCTGGCTACCGGTTTCCGAAGAGATGACTTCCGGGTTCCACGGGGTGGTGCCGTTCTGCTGCCAGTAGAAGTCCAGGGCGTTGTTCGGCCCGGCCGCGGTGATGTTGGCGCTGCCGTCGTTGCCGGTGATGGCCGGGTCGGAGAAGGTCGTCCCGGCCCCTGCCACAAGCTCGGGATGCCAGGGGGTGGTGCCGTCCTGCTGCCAGTAGAACTCCAGGCTGTTGGACGGCCCTTCGGCGGCCACGATGGCGGAGTTGCCGTCCGCCGCGATGGCGGGGGTGGAGTAGGTGGTGTTGTAACCGCCGACCCATTCGGGGGTCCAGGTGCTGGTGCCGTTGGCGGCCCAGTAGTAGTCCAGGCTGTTCCCCGGCCCCTGCGCGACGATCCCCACGGAGTTGCCGATGGTGGCCAGCCGCGGCGCGGAGTAGGTGGTGTTCGCCCCGGCGACCGTCTCCTCATGCCAGGTCGGGGTGCCGTCGGTCTGCCAGTAGAAGTCCAGGCTTTGGTTGGGGCCCTCGACTACGATGATCACGCCGTTGCCGTCCGCCGCGATGTCCGGCACCGACAGGGCGGTCCCGTTCGCGGCGACTTGCTCGCCGCGCCAGGTGTTGGTCCCGTACTGGTTCCAGTAGAACCTCAGCCCGTCATTTTGAGTCTGCACGGCGATGACGGTATTCCCGGCGGCGACCGCCATCGCCGGGGTGGAGTAAGTCTCGGCCGCGGACGCGGCCGGAGCCACTGATACCAGCACGGCCGCAGCCAGGCCCGTCGCACTCCCGATCGCGAGCACTGCCCTGACCCAAGGCCGGCGTACGCCCCCGCGCCAGCGCGGGACAATGATCTTCACTGCTTCCTCATTCCCGGCGGTCCCCTACCGCCTCCAGCTAGGAGGCATTCCAGGCCGTTCTGGCCCCAGGCTCACAGGCAGTCCGCACGCGCACCATACGTAACCGCTCACATAAAGGCTCACAGGAACGGTTGCATGGGGTTGTGAAGGCCCGGTATAACGGCGGCAATGTGCTGTTAGCACGGTGTGCTCACCCATGCCAGCAGTGGCAGCAAGGCGGCTGGCTGTTGATACGCGAGGGGCGGGGCCCGTGACCGAGCAGCCTTCGTTGTCGTTCGCCGGGCTGCTGCGGCAGCTCCGGGGTGACGTGAAGCTGACCCAGGAGGAGCTGGCCCAGGCGGCGGGCCTGTCCCCGCGAGCGATCAGCGACCTGGAACGCGGTATCAACCGCACGGCGCGCAAGAACACCGCCGGGCAACTGGCCGGAGCCCTGGGGATGACTGGTCCCTTGAGCGAGACGTTCGTGGAGGCGGCACGCGGGCGCATTCCGGCTTCAGACGTGGTCACTGCGCTCGAAAGGTCTAGGCAGCAGCCTGGTGCGGTGCGGCCGCGGCTGTGGAACATCCCGGCCCGCAATCTCACGTTCACCGGCCGCGACGACCTGCTGGCAGCGGTCCGGGAACGGTTGCTCGCCGGGCACGCAACCGTGGTGCAGGCGCTGCATGGGATGGGAGGGGTAGGCAAAACCCAGCTGGCGGCCGAGTACGCGCACCGTTCCGCCACGAGCTACGACCTGGCCTGGTGGATCGACGCCGAGCAGGGCGGGCTTATCGGGGATCAGGTCGCTGACCTTGGCCAGGCGCTGGGATGCGTTCCGGCCGGGGCTGGAAGCGAGGCAGTACGGGCTGCGGTACTGGCCGAGTTGCGGCATCGCGGCCGGTGGCTGCTGATCTTCGACAACGCTGCGGCGCCTGCGGATGTGGCGCCTTGGCTGCCGGGAGAGGGCGGGCACGTGCTCATCACCTCCCGCGAGCACGGCTGGGACGAGGTCGCAGCACCGGTCGAGGTCGAGGTGTTTACCCGGGCCGAGTCGATCGAGATGATGCGGCGCAGGATTCCCGGACTCCCCGTAGCTGAGTCAGACCGGCTCGCTGCGGAGCTTGGTGACCTACCGCTAGCCATCGCCCAGGCGGCCGGGTTCATGGCTGACACCGGCACGTCGGTGACCCAGTACCTGAACATGTTGCGGAACCGGGCGGGGCAACTGCTCGGGCGGGGGGCTCCGGGGTCTTATCCGCAGTCGCTGGCGGCTGCGACGGCTGTGATCGCGGTGCGCCTGTCCGACCTGGACCCGGCTGCGGCCGAGCTGGCCAACCTGTGCGCATTTCTCGGGCCGGAGCCGATCCCTGAGGATCTGTTCACCAATGCCGCCGGCCTGTTGCCCGGCGAGCTGGCAGCCCGGGCCGCCGACTCGCTGGCCTGGCGGCAGACCCTGGCCCACATGGCTGGGCAGTCGCTGGCCCGCCTCGATCACCGTGGGCTGCAGATGCACCGGCTCACCCAGGCCATCCTGCGCGACCGGCTCACCCTCGCGTGCGTTTCAGCTGCACGTAAGCACACCGAAGCAATCCTGGTGGCCAGTGATCCCGGCGACCCGCCCGATCCGGCCACCTGGGCACGCTGGGCGCAGCTGGTGCCGCACGTGCTAGCCGCCGACCTGGCTGGCACGGATAACCCCGCTCTGCGTGATCTAGTCCGCCGCGTGTGCTGGTACCTGATTGAGCGTGGCGATGCCCGAACTCCCCGGGAAGTAATGAGCGATCTGCACCAGCAATGGCGCGGCCGGCTCGGCCAGGACCACGAGCACACGCTGATGGCCGCGCACTATCTCGCCTGGGCGCTGCTGGAACTGGGACGCTACGCCGAAGCCCGCGTCCTGAATCAGGACACGTGGGAACGCCGACGTCACGTTCTTGGGGAAGGCCACCCGGATACCCTGAACTCTGCCCACAACCTGGCCCTCGGCCTGCGCATGCTGGGCGACCTGCAGGCCGCCCGCGACTTGAACCAGGACACGTGGAAACGCCACCACCACGCACAAGGCCCAGACCACCGCGATACTCTGCGCACTGCCCACATCCTGGCGGCTGACCTCCGCGAGCTCGGTGAGGTAGCGGCCGCTCGCGACCTGGACCGCGACACCCTCGACCGCCGGCAGCGCATCCTGGGCGATAACCACCCCGACACCCTGAACTCCGCCCGCAACCTCGGCGAAGCTCGCGAGACCTGAAGACCCCTAAACCACGCCTTGCGGCATCGATTAGTGACAAAAGTCCTCTGCGAACACCAGGAACCATAACGGACATCGTCACTGTCTCCCCATGCCAGCAGCCAATATCTCAATGCAGCCATGATCCACGGTGCAAACGATAATGACACACTTGTCGCACGGATCGAGGCCCCGTTCTGGCGATGACCCTTTTTCTGGCACTTCAGCCCGGATCAGAGTTGCTCCTTTTGCTAGCCACGTGGCTGGCGCTACGACTCAGGCTCGGGCTGCGCATCAGTGACGTAGGCCGCTACCTGGCGCACGAATTCCTCAAGGTCGTCCAGGCTCTTCAGCCTGTCGACGACTATCGAGTCATCGACCTCGATGTAGTCATGCACGAGTACGTTACGGAACCCG
>JBEKGC010000475.1:0-5094 GCA_050013055.1 Streptosporangiaceae bacterium | reverse complement strand
TCAGCTTCACCGAATCGGACTGCGGCAACCCGGCCCTCATGGCGCACCTGCGCGGCCTGAAGTGCGAGCGGGTGTACCAGCGGCCCTACGCGGACGGCATGGGGGAATACGTCGAGTTCGCCCTCGACCTCATGCGCAGGAAGGACTTCCCGGCCGAGCTGATCGGGCAGATGCGCAGCCGGTACGAGGGCCCCGGCGCGATCGCCCGGATGCGGGCCGCCGCGGCCGACTATGCGATGGCGACCTTCGGACTGGCCGAAACCCAGCTTGTCTGCATGGTGTACTCACCGTTCGCAGAAAAAGGAGCCGGGCTCGAAGAGTTCCTGCAACGCGAGCATCCCGCGCTGGCAGGCTACGCCGGCCAGGTCCACGCGCGGCTGGCCGGCGAGTCAGGCGATGACCCGCAGCTGGCCGGCGAGCTTGAGCGCATCAGCGGGCTTGAGCTGTCCCAGCTGCGGGTGCTGTACCGAAGCTCGTTGCGTCGTCGCAGCGGCCAGGGCACCGGGGTCATCGACGCCGTGCTTGACGGCGACCCGCACAAGGCGATCATCCGCACCAGGCACGTCCCCGACGGCCCGGCCATCTTCGAGCAGATCTCCGGAAGGTAATCATGTCAGCAGAAATCGTCCACCTGGAACCCGGCCACCTCCGGCACGAATACGGGCTCGACACGCAGCGGCTGCAGCCGTGGGCACCTCTGAACGCACCGTTCGAAAGCTCATGGGCACTGGCCAGGCCGCGCACCCGCTCGACGTTGCACTCGCACCATGAGCACGAGATCTTTATCGCCGTCCGCGGCTCCGCGGTGATCGAGTGCGACGGTGAGCGGGCACCGTTCCGCGCCGGGGACATCGCGTTCCTCCGGCCGGGGCTTGAGCACCGCTTGCTCAATGACGGCGACCAGGAGTTCATGTTCTACAGCGTCTGGTGGGACGAGGAGATGGCGGAGAAGTTCATCGCCCGCAACCGCGAGGAGGTGCCGGCATGATCCATCCCAAGCCGTCCGAGGACGACCGTCCCGTGCTCGTCCTTGGGCCCAATCCCACCCCCAACGGCGGCATGCACCTCGGCCATATCGCCGGCCCCTACCTGGCGGGCGACGTCTACGCGCGCTACCAGCGGGCCCGCGGCCGTGATGTGGTCTTCACCACGGGGACCGACGACAGCCAGACCTTCGTGGTGGCCTCCGCGCGGCGGCTGGGCACCACCCCGGAGGAGCTGTGCGCCACGTCCACCGCCCAGATCCGCGAAGCGCTGACCGCCATCGGCATCTCGACGGACGGCTTCGGCCCGTTCGACGACACCTACCGCGAAACCGTCCTTGACTACTTCCGCGCCTTGCATGCGGCCGGCCAGTTCAAGCTGCGTACCGTCCGGCTCCCGTACCTGGAGCGGACGGGAGAGTTCATCGTCGAGGGCCTGGTCGAGGGGGAGTGCCCGGTCTGCCTGGCCACCTGCCGCGGCGGCCTGTGCGAGACCTGCTGCCATCCCAACAACTTCGACGAGCTGCTCAGCCCGCACTCCACCGTTGATCCCGCCGACGTGCCCACTGCGCGGGAGGCAACGATCCTGGTGTTCCCGATGGAGCAGTACCGGGACCAGCTCACCGCCTACCACGAGAAGTGGGCGCCGTACTGGCGGCCGCACATGGTGCAGATGGTCCGCGACGTGCTCTCCCGGCCGCTGCCTGACCTGCCGATCACCTACCCGCTCGGCTGGGGCATGCCCGCGCCGTTCCCCGAGACCCCCGGACAGGTGCTCAACGCGTGGCTCGAGCTCATCCCGGCCGGCATGTTCACCTCGTCGTACTGCGCGGCCCAGCTGGGCCGCCAGGCCGCGCCAGGCGAGCTTTGGCGGCCCGGGGAGAACCGGCGCATCGTGCACTTCCTCGGCTTCGACAACGCGTACTTCTTCTGCCTCACGCATATGGCGCTGCTGATGGCGCACGGCGAGGAGTACGTCAGGCCGGAGTGGATCTGCACCAATGAGTTCTACGAGCTGGAAAGCGCGAAGTTCTCCACCAGCCAGGGCCACGTGGTATCGGTCCAGGATCTGCTGCGCGAGGTGCCCAGGGACGTCGCCCGGCTTTACCTGGCCCTCACCGCGCCCGAGTACCAGCGGACCAGCTTCAGCCGGGCCGGGCTGGACAAGGTGGCAGGCACACGGCTGGTCGAGCCCTGGAACCGGCTGGCCGGCACGCTCGGCAAGGCAGTCGCCAATGCGCCAGGCAGCGACACGCCGCTGCCGGTTTCTGCGGCAGGCCGCCACCGGGCCGCCATCATGGCCGACCGCTTTGACCTGTGCTACGAGATGCCCGGTTACAGCCTGAACCGGGCCGCGGAGATGATCCTCATCCAGATCAGCCGCCTGGCCAGGCATGCGGCCGCCTTGGAAGGCCTGCGCACCGATGAGGCGCCGGAGGCCTGGGGTGACCTTTTCCTCGAGGTCAAGGCGCTGCTCGCGCTCGCGGCCCCGGTCCTCATCGACCTCGCCGCCGCGGCCCGTCAGGCCGGCGGTTTCGACGGCGTGCTCACCGCCGGAGCGTTCGACGTGCCCGAGGTCACCCCGTTCACGCCGCCGCTGCTGCCCGGCGATGCGCCCGCGGTGACCAGTTGGCCCGGGACCGGGGCTGACGGCCGGGCGGACGCGGCGGGCGGGTGATCGACATGCGGATCGTCGTAGTCGGTGGCGGGGTGATCGGCCTGCTCACGGCCATGGAATGCGTCCGCGCCGGGGCGCGGGTGGATCTCGTGGACCAGGCCGGCATCCCCTCACCGTCGGCCACCTCGAACGACCTGCACCGCGTCGTCCGTGCGCTGCATCGCGGCGACGCGGCGCTGACCATGGCGGCGGCGTGCGCGCACCAGGGCTGGCTGGACGTCGAGCACCGCCTCGGCGCCCGGTTCTACCACCGGGTCGGCGTGCTGACCGCGATGGCCGCCCAGGACGTCGGGGCCAATCAGGCGATGGTGACCGCGGCCGGCCTGCCCGCCCAGGCGCTGACGGCCGCGGACCTGAGCGCGCGTTACCCGCAGCTCCGTTTCCAGCCCGGCCAGGCGGCCGTGTTCGAACCGGCGGCCGGCGCCGTGCTGGCTGGTCAGGCGCTGGTGGGCCTGGCCCGCTTGATGCGCGCCCAGCCCGCGGTCCGGCTGCACCCGAACCGCCCGGTGGTCGCCATCGACGAAGCAGGAGGCGTGCTGCTGGCCGACGGCACCACCTTGACCGGCGACTGTGTCGTCGTCGCGGCCGGGCCGTGGTCGCGGGACCTGCTGTCGGACGCGCTGGCCCGGGATCTGCTGCTGCAGCGCCAGACCATGCTGTCGTACACGCCTGCGGCGTCCGGGCGGCGCTGGAGCGGCATGCCGGCGGTACTCGGGCTCGGCGAATCAGGTGATGCCTGGCTGATGCCCCCGGTAGCCGGTACGCCGGCCCGGCTGAGCGCGGCCAGCGCTTGCCGTGCGGTGCCGGAGATGACCGACCGCGTGACGCCCGAGCCGTGGCGGAATCATCTCATCGACCTGTTCGCCACCCTGCTGGCTGATTTCGATCCGGCCGCGGTGACCGGCGCCACGGACGGCTACTACCTCACCCATCCGGCCAGCGGGGGACCGCTGCTGGCCGGTCTCGGCGACGGGAGGATCTGGTGTTACGCCGCATGCGGCGGCATGTCGTTCAAGTTCGCACCGCTTATTGCCCAGGCTTTGGCCGACCGCGCCGTGGGGCGGACGCCACGCCGCACCGGCCTGGATTCGATCGACCAGCCATGCCAGTCGCCGCCCTGCCACCGGCAGTCCGCGTGAAAGCCGCCGCCGCGATGACGCGTCCGGCCGGCCCCTGAGGAGGAACCACCGTGAAGCTGCTCGGACTGGAAGCCGTCCAGAACTCCACGTATTACCTGTCTCGTTACCGCCAGCTCACCGAGCTCGGCGCCGACGTGTACGTACTGAACGGCCGGGGGGATCCCGGCTTCTGGCCGGCCGGCCGGTACCTGATCGCCGGTTCCCGGCACATCGACGACATCGTCGCGGCCGCGCGGTCCTGGCACGCGGCGGAGCGCTTCGACGGGGTGCTCTCGTTCTCCGAGTCCGCGGTGGTGGCGGTGGCCACGGTCGCCGACGCGCTCGGCCTGCCTGGCGTCGGCGTCCAGACCGCCCGGACGAGCAGGAACAAGTTCCTGATGCGGCAGGCGCACGAGCGGGCCGGCGTCCCGCGGCCCAGGTTCCGGCTGGTGGCAGACCTGCCCGCCGCGCTGGCGGCGGCCGCGGAGTTCGGCTACCCGGTGATACTCAAGCCCACGCTTGGCGCGGCCAGCAACTTCGTCTTCCGCCTGAACGGTCCCGACGACCTGCGGCTGCGGTTCGGCCAGGCGCTCGAGGGGATGCAGCGGATGTCCTGGTACACCATGGAGCCCGAGGGTGTCGACCTCGGGCCGCACGGCCTGCTCATCGAGTCCTTCCTGGAGGGGCCCGAGTTTCTCACCGAGGCGCTGGCCTGGGACGACGAGGTCTACCTGGGCTCCATCGTGGATCGCGTCACGGCCGAGGGCGACACCTTCGACGACGACGTGCACTGTGCGCCCACCTCACTGCGCGAGGACCAGGTGGCGGCCGTGCGCCGGGTGATCGCCGACGCCGCGCGCGCTCAGGGGATACGGCGCAGCGTGATGCACGCGGAGGTCAGGTTCCATCACGGCGAGCCGCACATCCTGGAGATCGCCGTCCGGCCCGGCGGCGGCGGGCTCGACTACTTCGCCAGGATCAGCGCGGGCTATTCGCCGCTCCGCGTCATGATCGACGTCGCTCGTGGCGTGCGTCCCCAGGTCCACCACTACCGGCCCACCGAGGTGCATACCGCGGGTACCTGCCTGCTCAGCGAGCCTGGCCGGATCGAGGAGATCGTTGTCCCGCCGGCCGTGGCCACCTCGGACCGGGTGTTCTTCCTCAAGATCACGGCGAAACCTGGTGATGTGATCAGGCGCCCGCCGGATGGCAACAACATTCTCGGCTTCCTGTGCACCACCGGCACGTCCTTCGACGACGCGATGCAGGCCGCTGGCCAGCTCGCTGCGCAGATCGACGTCCGGATGGCCGCACC
>JBEKGC010000474.1:0-5101 GCA_050013055.1 Streptosporangiaceae bacterium | reverse complement strand
TCGAACATCGTGCTGGCCGAGCTGTCCTGGACCGACGCGGAGCAGACCCAGGCCATCGACCGCAGCCACCGCATCGGGCAGGCCGAACCGGTCACCGCGTGGCGCATCATCGCCGCGCAGACTATCGACGCCCGGATCGCCGGGCTCATCGACGGCAAGGCGGGGCTGGCCGCCCGGGCGCTGGACGGGGCGGACCAGGAGCCCTTCTCGCCGGCCGACGTGCAGCTCGAGGCGCTGGTCGCGTTGCTGACCGATGCGCTTATTCGTCACCCGTCTTCTGGGACTCCTGCAGATTCCAGGTAGTCGAAGGCGGCTGAAGCCACTCCTCCACGGGTTCGATTCCCGCCCGGATTTTCCACCGCTGCCGATCTCGCCGCGGCAGCGCCTGGATGATGTCCTGAAGAGGATCTCGGGCTTGCCCTTCGGCCGGACCGACTGCGCCTTGCCGATGCTGTGGGCCACCGTGAACAAGGCGGAGGTCGACACATTCGTCATCTACACGGACAACGAGACGTGGGCCGGGAACGTCCACCCGCACCAGGGCCCTGCGCAAGTACCGCGATTGGTCAGGAATCGATGCACGGCTCGTCGTTGTCGGCCTGACGGCGACGGACTTCACCATCGCGGGCCCCGCCGATCCCGGCATGCTCGACATCGCGGGGTTCGACTCGGCCTTGCCGACCCTGCTGACCGACTTCTCGGCTCACGCCATCTGACCCTGAAGATCCAGCAGTCCCGGCCGGCATCTACCTGGTCCCGGCGGTGATGTGGCAGTGGGCCTCGACCCAGGCGACGATGTCGGCGGCCAGGTGGCTGCCGGTCAAGGCGTCGATCTCGCGCAGTCCGGTCGGGCTGGTGACGTTGATCTCGGTCAGGCAGTCCCCGATCACGTCGAGACCCGCGAGCACCAGGCCCTCCTCCCGCAGCAGCGGCGCCAGCCGGGCGCAGATCGCCTGGTCCCGGTCGGTGACGGCATCGGCGACGACTCGTGCGCCGACGGCCATGTTGCAGCGGAACTCCCCGGCGCACGCGATCCGCCGGACGACACCGATGGGCTGGCCGTCGAGCACGATGACCCGCCGGTCTCCCTCGGCGGATGCGGGCAGCCACTGCTGGACGACCACCTGGAATTGCCCGCGATCGGTGGCCGAATCAAGGATCGAGGCCAGGTTGGGATCGGCCGGGTCGAGCAGCAGGATCCCGCGTCCGGCCATACCGTCGGTGGGCTTCAGCACGGCTCGGCCCCATGTCCTGATCGTGTCGCGGATCTGCCGCCGGTCGGCCGAGACGAGCGTCGCGGGCCCAAGCTCGGGCGCGCGGAGCGCAAAGAGCTTCTCGTTGGCGTTGCGCACGCCCGCGGGCGAGTTCACGAGCAGGGTGCGGCCCGGGTCGACCAGGTCGAGCAGGTAGGTCGCGCGCAGGTACTGGGCGTTGACCGGCGGATCGGTGCGCATGAACACGACGGCGGCGTCGTTGAGCAGGTAGCGCTCACGCGGGCCGAGGCTGAACCACTGGGGGTCTGCGATCCAGTGTCCCTCGTGCAGTACCGCCGGCCGCAGGTCGGCGCGACGGCACGCAGCCGTCGCGTGGCCGTCGGCGAAGCCCAGGTCGGTTGCCGTCGTGACCAGGACCCGGTGCCCGCGCCGCTGGGCGGCTTCCATGAGCGCGACGCTGCTGTCGTGGCCGGGCTGCAGGGAGCCGATCTCGTCGATCACGAACACGAAGTCCATGGGCACCTCCGTGCCGACCGGGTCGATGGTCGAGGATCGGGAGATCATTGCGCGTCCCCGGTCCAGGCCGACGGCAGCGACGTGGTCAGCAGTGCGGAGGCGGAAGAGCCGACGGTGACCAGGCCGAACCCGAGCGGCGCCGCGGCCTGCTGGCCGACTCCCCAGACGCTGGTGATGCCATGCCTGGCCCGCTGGGCCGTGAAGACGGCGCCGAGCCGGCTCCAGTCCTGCCAGGTGATGACGCTGAGCACCGGTCCCAGCGGGACGCTGGCCTGCTCGGCGGCTACCGCGGGCGAGCCCGGCGATCCCAGCGCCAGCACTGTCGGCGGCATCCGCCACCCCATCCGGTGGGCGATGTCATCGGGCAGCTTCGCGCCGCCGGCCAGGACCTCGGCGCCGGCGGCGACGAGGGAGCCGATCCGGTCGAGCGCGCGACGGCGGAGCGGCTCGGCCGGCAACGGGGCCGCGGCAGTGCGGCTGAGCCGCTCGAGGACAGCGGTCAGGACCGGTTCTGCCCGGTCCCGGTGGACGGCCAGGAGGGGCAGGCCGAACGGGCCGCCGCTGCTATTCATCCGGACGGCGGTGGCGACCGTCTCGGCGAGCGCGGCCAGATCCACGTCGCCCTGCGGCCCGACGATCACCACGTTGCCGCCCGCGTGCAGCGGGTGCAAGCTGACCCCGGAACGATCATGCGCACGCTGGGCCTGCGCGATCGTGCGGGGCGCGGCGCGCACGTACAGTGCGGACAGATCGCGCCGGCTGATCAGCTCGGCGCCGACATCCACCCCGGTGCCCTGCACGACATTGATCACGCCTGGCGGTAGTCCAGCCTGGCTGGCCAGGTAGGCGAAGGCCACCGGAGACAGCGGCCCGCGCAGCGACGGTTTCACGATCACCGTGTCACCGCGGACGAGCGCGGGAAGCACGCTCGTGACGATCTCCGTGAACGGCAGTCCCCACGACAGGATATGGCCCGATACTCCGGCACCCCCGGCCAGCTCGGCGCGGGCGCCGCGGCTCAGCACCGTCCTTGCCGCGCTGACGGTGGCGCCGAGGGTGTCCAGGGAGTCCGGCATGGACAGGCCGGTTTCGGTGCTCTGCAGGCGGGCCAGTTCGGTCCGGCTCGCCTCGACCCGGTCGATGACGGTCTGGAGCATTCCGATGCGCTCGGTGGGCCCGGCCCACGGGCCGCGCAGCGCGGCCGCGGCGGCCCCGAACGCCCGGTCGACGTCGAAGCGTGACGAGAGCGGAACGACGGCCGTGATCGTGCTGTCGCCGGGGTGGCGGATCTCGAACTCATAGGGCGCGGCGGGAAACTGCCAGCGGCCGCCGATCAGGTTGCGCGCGTAGTGGCCGTCGTCCGGCAGCGGTGAGGCCGGGCGCTCCAGCGTCGCTCCGTTCGTGGCAGTGCTTGACATCGTTGTCTCCGGTAGGCCCTAGGCGATAAATCGGTCGAAGAAGATCTGGTCAGCGCTTGCTGTCCCGTCCCTGACCAGCCGGCGCAGGGCGGCGTCGATCATCGGGGTGGGACCGGCAACGTAGATGTCGTGACCGCTTAGGTCGGTGATGTCGCTGGCGAGGTGATCCAGCGCGAGCCCGGTGCGGATCCGGCCCAGCCGCGGATAGGTGGAATCGCATTCCTGTTCGGTGACGAGGACGACGCTGACGCCGGAGTCAGCCAGCGCGGCGAGGCGGTCGGTGAGCACGAGATCCTGCGCGCGGCGGGCCCCGACGTACAGGCGAAGGGCACGATCTGGCGCTTCGGCGGTCAGCTGCCCGGCGATGGCCAGCACGGGCGCCAGGCCGGTGCCGCCGGCCAGGCACACCACGGGGCGATCGGGCGGTGACTGCGCGTACGACCGGCCGTACGGTCCTTCCACCACGAGACCGGTACCGGGACAGAGCCGGCTGAACAGCCAGCCGGACGCGGCGCCGCCGGGTTTGGCACGCACCAGCAGCTCCAGTTTGGTCTGGCGGTGGTGCCGCTTCGGGTGGGTCATCGAGTAGGCGCGGCGGACTCCGTCAGCGAACTCCAGCTGCACGAACTGGCCTGGCAGGTAGGGAAACGGCCGGCCGGTGTCGATGACGAACCGGGCGATGTCGGCGGTGAGCAGCTCGCGTTCGGCGAGGCGGCCCATCAGCCTGGCCGGCCGTGGCTCGCTCGGCGCGGCGTCGCGGATCGGCACGCGGAGCCGACACGGCCCGTCCGGTACCGACTGGCACATCAAGATGCGGTCACCTTTGCGGCGATCGCGTTCCGACAGCCCGGTCGCCCCCGGCCAGCGGTTGGCTACCTGCCCGGCCACGAGCCGGGCCCGGCAGGTGCCGCAGCCGCCGCTGGCGCACTCGTACGGCAGCGCTAGTCCCGCCCGCAGCCCGGCGAAGAGGATCGTCTCGTCCGCTGCGCACTCCACTTCCGCCTCGGCGTCGTTGAACGAGACGGATCCACTTGCCCCGGTCTGGCGGGTCAACGCGGGCACGGGCGGGCTCATTACCTGGCGGCCTGCAGGCCAACGGGCTCGAGCAGCGCGCTCCAGCCGGACCGCACCTGGCCGGCGATCTCACCCGCGGTCCGGCCGTCAGCGATGGTGAGCAGTGATGCGCCCGAGGAGATCATCGCCCCGCCGAGGGGCGCGAACTCGTCGAGATAGCCCTGCAGCACGTCGCGGTTGCCGCTATCGGCCTCGCCGAGGAACGTGACCAGTGCAGATGTCCAGCGCTGGCTGCGCAGGCTGTCGCGCCACAGGTTCTCCAGCACCAGCGCATCGAGCTGCGCGCCGACCGCCGTCGCCTGGCGGCTCAGCTGTTCGATCGTCAGCAGGTCGGCCACCGGCTTGACCACGAGGTTCGTCACTACGAACGCCCGGTCCCAGTCGTACTCCACCAAGGCCAGCTCGATCGCCTTGCGGATCGGCTGCCAGTTCGGGTCGGTCTGGAAGCGGTGCCGCTCGCCGGTGCCGAATCCGCGACCCTCGTGGGTCAGCCGCAGCTGAGTGGTGCGGTAGGCGGTGAGCTGTACCCGCCGCAGCTGGTCGGCTGTCTGGAACGCGGCGCAGTTGCCGACGTAGCTGCTGACCGCCAGCTGCTGCAGGTAGGCCGACAGCATCTGCAGGCCGTGCGCCAGGTAGCGGCCCGGTGTCAGCGCCGCGGCCAGCAGTTCCAGCGCCTGCGGGCTGAGGGACTGGTCATAGCCGTCGCGGTCGAACTGCTCCAAGAGACACTCGACGTAGGTCTCCTGGTCGTCTTGCTCGGCCACGTAGCTGCCGTAGGTGACCGCGTCGGGATCACGGAACGCGTCCCAGTCAGGCACCGTCAGCTTCATCGAGTCGCGGTGTTCGCGCAGCCAGACGTTGCCGTGAACCTCGGGTCCC
>JBEKGC010000473.1:0-5106 GCA_050013055.1 Streptosporangiaceae bacterium | reverse complement strand
CTGGCGGCTTCACGCGGGCGATATCCGGATCCTGTACGAGGTGGACGAGGAGAAGCAGGCCGTCTACATCATCAACGTCGGCCTCGTACCCTAGCCGGAAATATCTATCCGCGCGATGGATATTAACCGCTTATCGCGTGGCCCTCGGCGAGCTGGCCGTCGGCGAGGCTCAGCTCGAGGACGCGGCCCTCCGCGGCCCTGGCCGTCCGGGGGTTGGCCCGCCGCGCGCTCGGTGAGCTGGCGGCCCTCGGCGCCGTGTCGACCACCGCGCGGCCGCGGCCAGCTCGACCACCGCGGCGCTGGCCGTCGGCGAGGCCCTGGCCGCTCGGCGCTGGATGTGGCCGCGGCCAGCTCGAACACGCGGCCGTCGGCGAGGCCCTGGCCCTTCGGCGAGCTGGTGGCCGTGGGCGACCTGGCGTCGGCGACCTGTGGCCCGTGGGCGAGGCCCTGGCCATCCTGGTGGCCCTCCGCGCTCGGTGAGCTGGCCGTCGGCGACCTGGCTGCGTCGGCGAGGCCCTGGCGCTCGGCGCTGGATGTGTGGCCGCGGCCAGCTCGAGCACGCGACCGTCGGCGAGGCCCTGGCCCTCGGCGCCAGCGCCGCGTCGACCACGCGGCCAGCTCAACTACCGCGGCGCTGGCCGTCGGCGAGCTGGTGGCCCTCGGCGCCACATCGAACCACCGCGGCCGCGCTGGACCACGGCGGCCCGCGGCCAGCACGGCGGTACCTAAAGACGATGCCCGTTGGTCAAGAACCTAGCGGGGCATCGTACGCGTTGGCACACGTAACCGTCAGCGTAGCGCCTCGGCCAGTTCGGCAACTCGAGGATCGCCCGGCCACCGCGCCGCCATCCCGGCGTGCAGATCAGTGAGCATCCCGCACAGCCGTACCGAGCCTGTCAGCTGGGCGATATCCGCGCACTGAAGCGCTACGGCCGACGCCTCCTCGACATCCCCGGCCCGGACATGCACGCCAGCAAGACGCGCCAGAGTCGGTGCCGTCCATGCCGACGACCGCTGATCGCTCGGTAGCCCTGCATAGCCCGTCTCCAGGGCCGCGATGGCGCGTGCCCGGTAGCGGGGTTCATCGGCGAGCAAGCCGAACACAGCGCCACGCGCGCACTCGAAAAACGCAGGCGTCATCCAGTACAACCACGGGTGCCGGTCCTCCGCCCTTTCCGTGAGATGCCCGGCTAGCTCGGCTGTTTCATCGATCTTTCGTTCGGCTGCCGCAGCGTCACCGGCCTGGGCATGCGCGCGCGCCTCCAGGTCGGCCGCGTCCGCACGCTGCCCCGCATCGACCGTCTTGTCCCGCTGGGCGGCCTGCGCAAGGCCGATCACCGTGCCGAGTTCCCCCGCGGCCAGTGCCATGTTGCCCCGCTGCACGAGCACGGTCGCGGCCATCGTCCGGTCGCCGACCTCTTCCGCCCATTCCAGCGCCTGCGACAGCAGCGTCCGGTCACCCGCCGGATTCCCGTTGTCCCGGTGAAGGTATGCGCCGTACTGCGCCCATTGCTGCGCCACTTCGACAAGCGCAGGGCGCAGCGGCCCGCGTGCCTGGCGGACGAGTTCCTCGATCTCGGCGAGCTGCGCGAGGACAGGTTTCATGATCGCGCGGGGACCGACGGAATCCTCTGCGCGCCGCTGGGCGGCCAGCACGTCGGCCAGGGATTCCACGACGCCGCTGTCGATCCGCGGAGGGTGACGCTGCGCCCATTGGAGGCGTTCCGCGTCCAGGGTGCCGAGCAGCGGAGTCGCGGCGATTGCGGCGGCTCCCGTGAGGACCGTGCGCCGGCTCACCAGGGCCATTAATGTGCCTCCCGCGTCGAGCGCGTCGTCTAGGCGTGCGGCCAGGTATGGGGAGGCGGGTTTGTGCCCGTTCAGCACCTTAGACAGGTGGCTCGGGTCATAGTGGGCCGCGCGGGCGAGTCCCCGCAGGGACATGCCGCGTTCTTCCATGAGCCGCCGTACCTCGGCGGCGAAGTCCGCCATTCGCGTGTGCCAATCGCGCAGGAGGTGTGGACCTGTGGACCTGTGGACCAGCTTAGAGGGGACCACAGGCCAACACTTTTACAGTACGCCCGGTACGGACTTGACTGCCGGTATCCGCGATTTGGCACACGCTGAGAAGGAGAGCATGTTATGGGACAGGCAGCGACAGGGGATGCTGCCGGGGGGCAGCTCGATTCAGACGCGGCCACGCTGGCAGAGATCGGCCGGGATTACCCTGGCTGGCGCCCGTGGCGGTCGTCGGCCGCGCGGTGGTGGGCGGTACGGCTCGCGACCAGGACACCGGCTGACGTTCCTGTCGAGTGGGCGCGCACCGTTGACGGCGATACTGCGCGGGACCTGCGGGCCGCGCTCGCCGCGCAGGAGGAACTCACCGGCCATGCCTCCCGGTAACGTCATGCGGCTCGATCCCGCTGAGCTGACGGCCCGGTTTTTCCGGGGGCTGTTCGATGCCTATGACCTGCATTCGGTGAGAGGCGTCCACGTGGTAGTGCCGAAGGGAACCCCGGTGTTCGCGGGCACGACCTTAACTGAGGTGGCGTGGCAGATCAGCGAGCACGCCCGGTGCATGCCATGACAGGCACGGCCGCAGGCAACAGCGCGCAGCCGCGCGACCCGTTCGCCGTAGACGTGGAACGCGCCCTTGACGTGCTGCGCCTGGCCTGGGCCGATGCCTACGGCATCGGATTCGAGGGCGGCAAGTGGACTGCCGTCAGCGGGGACGACGAGCACCGTGTCTTCAGCGGGGACACCCCGGACGCGCTGAACCTCGCGATCCGGGCCGACTGGGCACGGAAGGGCACACGGTGACGGCGCCCACGCGCACCGACGGCAGAGATATCGATCTTGCGGCGGTAAAGCGCCTTCTGGCCGACTTCCGCGAACGCCTTCAGACCCTCGACTATTACCTACGTGGCCTGTATGTCGCCATAGACGGCCCGCCGGGCGCGATTGCCGAGCTTGAGGACGAGGTAACGACCGCGGTCAGCGCAGACGGAGGCAGCCTGGCCAGGTCAAGCGGGGTGGCAGGCTGCCACGGGTAGGCAGGCTGCCCCACTAGCCCGAGTTTCCGATGATCATGGTTTTTTGAGGTCGGCCGTATTGCCGACCTGACGGGTTTCCCCTGGTGACACGCTGGCTGGGTGCTTGATTTAATTGCGATAAAGGTGTATGACCTAATGTTATGGCGAGCCTGTACCCGAAGAAGATCGGCGGGAAAACCTACTGGTACCTGCGGGAGATGGCCCGTGTCGACGGCAGGCCGAAGATGGTCTCTGAGCGGTACCTGGGCACCGCCGCCGACATCGCCGCGGCGATGGAAGGCGCCGGGGCTGCGGCGCTGCCGGAGCGGACCCGGCACCTGGCATTCGGGGACGTGGCCGCCGCCTGGAGCATGCTGGAAGACCTGCGGGTAGCGGCGATCATCGATGAGGTCGCCGGCCCGCAGCCGACCGGGCTGCCGCTGTCCGCAGGCACCTACCTGGCGCTGGCGGCGCTGAACCGGCTGGTCGCCCCCTGCTCCAAGGCGGCGTTCGCGGACTGGTGGAAGACCACCGCCGGCGACCGGTTCACCAAGATCCCCGCCTCCGCGCTGGACCACAGGCGGTTCTGGGACGCGATGCACGCCGTCACCCTGGAGCAGCTGGAGGAGATCTCCCGCACGATCGCGGTGCGGATCGTGGAGTGGTCCGGCGTGGACTGCTCATCGGTGGCCCTGGACATGACGAACTTCGCCACCTTCATTGACACCGGGAATGGCAAGGCACCGGTCGCGCAGCGGGGCAAGGCCAAGCAGAAACGCACCGACCTGCGCCTGGTCGGCCTGGGGCTGGTGGTCACCCGGGACGGCGGGATCCCGCTGACCTGGCACGCCTACCCCGGCGACCGGCCCGATGTCACCCAGTTCCCCGCCATGACCAGCCAGCTGCTCACCCAGTACCAGGCGGTCTGCGCCGCGGCCGGCACCAGCGCCAGCGCTGCGGACATGACGGTGGTATTCGACGCCGGGCAGAACAGCGAGGACAATTTCGCCCACCTGGCCGGCACCGGCCTGCACTACATCGGGTCGGTGCCGGCCTCGGACTGCGCGGACCTGACCGCCCTGCCCGCCAGCATCCGGTCAGTGGTGGATGAGGACCGGTTCGGCGGGCTGACCGCCTACGACACCCGCCGCGAGGCCTACGGCACCCAGCGCCGCACCATCTTGACCCACTCACCCGAGCTGCACGCCGCCCAGGCCCGCGGGTTCGACGGCACCACCCTCGCCAAGGCCGGCAAGAAACTGGACGAGCTAGCCGCCACCCTGGCCCGCGGCAAGACCCGCCGCAGCAGGGACAAGGTGGAAGCGGAGATCGAGAAGATCATCCGCAAGCCCTGGGTCCGCCGCGTCATCACCTGGCAGCTGACCGGCGGCCAGCCCAAAGACTTGCGCCTGACCTGGTCCGTCGACCCGGACGCCCGCGCCGCGCTGGAAGAAGAGCTGTTCGGCAAGCACGTGCTGATCACCGATCATGACAACTGGCCGGTCCCCGAGGTCGTCGCCGGCTACCGGTCCCAGTCCGAGGCCGAGTTCTCCTTCCGCCAGATGAAAGACCCGCACGTGGTGTCCTTCTCCCCGATGCACCACTGGACCGAGCACAACATCCGCGTCCACGTCTTCACCTGCGTCCTGGCCCTGCAGATCGCCCACCTCATGCGCCGCGCCGCCGCCCGGGCCGGGCTGCGCCTATCCGTCCGCCAGTTGCTCGCCGAGCTCGCCAGCATCGGCGAGACCGTCCTGATCTACCCCTCCACCGGCGGCCGGCCCAAAGCCCGCCGGATGACCACCGAGCTCACCGGCGACCAGCACCGGCTCCACGAGATCTTCGGGCTAGCCCCGTACGCGCCCCGCAGTTAGGTCATACGCCAAAACCAGCACACACAGTCCGTCTGACCTGCAAGAACAGTCAGCCACCACCAAGATCATCGGAAACTCGGGCTAGTGCCGAGAGGCCCAGCAGATTCGTTCGATCTTTGGCCTTTCTGGCTGAAACGGGGTGGGTCATGGGTCCGAAGAGTTAAGAATTGGTGGCGCATTTCCTGTTCTCGCCCTGGCCGCTG
>JBEKGC010000472.1:0-6261 GCA_050013055.1 Streptosporangiaceae bacterium | reverse complement strand
GCGGCTGACGCGGCGGAGGTAGCGGCTTCGCTGGAGCCGGTCCGAGCCGTGGCGGCCACCTGGCTGCACGGGGAGGCGGCCGCGCGGCGCGGCAGCCCGGTCCCCTACATCAAGGCCTGGGCAGGTCTGCTCGGCATGTCCGGTGGCCCGGTCCGCCCGCCGCTCACCCAGGTCCCGCCGTCTGAGCTGGCCGCCCTGGCCGCCGACCTGGACGCGGCGGGCCTGCCCCTGGCTTCCGGTGAGAGGCTGCGCCGTTAGACACAGCCTCCACCGGGGGAAGCCAGCGGCTAGCCGTTTTCTTGTGTCGGCGAGCGCCTGAAGCTCGGCCGTGGTGAACTCGGGCAGCGAGTTGGCGTCGGCGAAGAGGAAAGGAGCGTCGGCCGCCCCGACCTGAGCGGCGCCGCCGACAGCATCATCGAGTTGCTGCTGGCTGAGGATCCCTACCGTGGTCGCCGTGTCGAAGAACTGGTCGGCGACCTCGGCGGCGAGGTCAGCGGGGTCATCTCCCTCGACGGCATCGGCGTTCGGATCGGCGGTAGCAGCTTCTTTCCCGATGGCGTAGTCGGTGCCCGGATGAGCGGCTAGGCAGGCAGCCGTATCGGGCGACTGGGTGGTGCCGTCGGTGCAGAGCAGGGCGCCGTGCTCGTGGGCGGCCACGGTCGCGGCCAGGAGGATGTCGGCCAGCTGGGTGCCATCGGTCTCCACCACGACGTTGGGGGACCCGAGCTGGTTCGCCACGCCGACGGCGATGCTGTCCGCGTCGCTGCCCGGAATCCGGACCGGGACGAAGCCCAGCCCGCTGATCGATGTGGCGATGGCGTCCGACAGGACCGTGCTGTCGCCCAGAAGATAGACGTTGGCACCGGGACTGACGGCGCGGGTGAGTTCCGCGGCGACCTTCTTGTTCAAGGTGTTCGCTCCGGTGAGCAGCAACGGCCCGGTCCCGCGGGAACCGTTGGGCCGAGGTGCCCTCCAGCCCGGAAAACGGGGAAATAGCGGGGAAATTCGCGACAAATACCACCAATTCCGCCCGTGCGATTCCCGGGCCGTTGCCAGCCGCCTAAGCCCCCGAGCCTGACCACCACGATGGACCATTGTTGTTGCGGGAACAACCACGATGGACCATCGTCGTGGCTCGCGAGCGGGACACCACGATGGACCATCGTCGTGGCTCGCGAGCGGGACCAGGACAGAACGGGCGTGCACGGAGAGAGCGGGTGAGGTTCGCGGGATTACCGCCTGTCCCTGGCGATCAGATCTCGTCCCGCTGGAACACCCGGACCGCGATGACGGTCGATACTGCGCTGAAGTCCAGCAGGATGCACGCCCCGCCGAGGAACGCCATCGGAAAAGTGATCAGGTTGGGGCGATGCGCCTGCAGAGGCCGTTCCGTCAGGGCAGCAACTGATAACCGTCCCGCTCGGCCATTCCGTCAGGCGTTTCACGCCGGCCAGCCGAGCAACTGGGCGGCATTGCCGCCCAGCACTGCCGCCTCGGCTTCGGCGGGCAGGCCGAGGGCTCGTACCTCGCCCACCGGGTCGTCGCTGCCCATGTCGAACGGCCGGTCCGAACCAAGCAGGACATGGTCGGGCCCGGCGTCCTCGATGAGCCGGCGCAGCAGGGCCGGGTCGTGGGTCACCGTGTCGTGGTAGAGCCGGGCCAGCGACGCGTCCGGGGCCTCGCGGAGCCGGGAGCGGGCCGCCGGGACCTGTGCGTGGGCGCGCCTGAGCCGCCCGCGGACGGCCCACAGCGCTCCGCCTCCGTGCGCCAGCACGACCTTCAGCGCCGGATAACGCTCAAGTACCCCGGCCATCACCAGGTGGGCCGCGGCGATCGCGGTCTCGACCGGGTTGGCGACGCTGTTCCACAAGTAGTAATCGCCGAAGACCGGCAGCGCGAGCCCCCGGGTCGCCGGGTGGATAAACACCACCGCGCCGGTGTCCTGCGCCGCCGCCCAGAACGGCTCGAAGACATCATCGCCGAGGTAGTGCCCGGCGATCTCCGGCGTCAGTTCCACCCCGGCGAGGCCGCTGGCGATCAGGCTGCGCAGGTCGCGGGCGGCGTTGGCCGGATCTTGCAGCGGCAGCGTGCCGAGTGCGCTGAACCGGTCCGGGTCGGCGGCGACGAGCGCGGCCAGCGCGTCGTTCTGGATCTGGCAGATCTCCCTGGCCTGCGCCAGCGGATAATCGAACGGCAGCAGCCGCACCCACGGGGAGAGCAGCAGGTGCCCGATGCCCTGCGCTGCCGCCTCCGCCGCCATCCGCCCGGGGTCGGTGAACTCCCGGACGACCGAGGTCAGCTCGCGGCCGTCATGGTGGATCCGGGACCGGCCGGTCGCCTCGGTGACCTGCGGACGCCAGCTCCCGGCCCGGCCCGGGCCGGCCGCGGCCGCCCGCACCACGATGTGCGCATGGGCATCGACGATCACGACGCTCAGCTAGTTACTGAGGGCAGCGGAAGCACTGCGCCCGGCGGCGCGGCCATCACCTCGGCCGGGTCGTGGCCGAGGTCGTGCAGCAAAACGATCGCGGCGTTACGGCCGGGCGCGCCGGTGATGGAGCCGCCCGGGTGGGTGGATCCACCCGTCTGGTACAGGCCGGGGATGGGCATCCGGTGCGAGGCCCAACCGGGCACCGGCCGCAGCGGGCCGCTGCCGGCCAGTCCCCGGTCGCCGCCGTGGAAGGCCCCGTGCACCATGTGCCGGTTCAGCCGCTCGTAGTCGGCCGGTGACTTCACCATCTGGCCGAGGACCACGTCGTCGGTGAAGCCAGGCGTGAAGGTGCGCAGGTACGCGAGCTGCCGCGCGGCGTGCTCCGTCTTGACCTGCTCCCAGTCCGGCATGCCAGCTGGCAGCTCGTAGACCTGGTGGCTCAGCACCTTGACGGTGTGCTTGCCGGCCGGGGCGCGGCCCGGATCCACCAGCGTCGGCGTGGCCACCAGGAGCCAGGGCACATTGGAGATGAACCGTCCGGCCCGCAGGTCCTGGCCGAGCTGCACCACGTCCTCCGGCCAGCCCACGGTCCCGGCCGAAACCGCGCTAACCGGGCCGTCTGGCGTCTGGAACTCCGGCGGAGCGCTGGTGGCCAGGTAGACGCCAAAGCCGGGCACGCCCAGGTCGTAGGTGTCGATCCCGTAGTGGAACTCCTCCGGCCACGCGTCGGCCGGGGCCATGTCCCGCAGGTGGGTGACGTGGATGGTGGACAGCACGGCGGTGCTGGCCAGGTAATGCTCGCCTTCGTCGGTTTCCACCCCGACGCAGCGGCCGCCGTCGAGCACCAGCCGGGTGACCAGCTTGTCGCACAGCACGGTGCTGCCGTGGCTTTCCAGGTAGCCGGTCAGCGCCTCGGTGAGCCGGCCGGACCCGCCGGCCAGGATCGACCAGCTGCGCTGCTGTCGGCCGAAGATGAGCGAGTAGGCCAGCAGGCCGGAGCCCGGCACGTCCACCGCCTGGTTGGTCTGGAAGGCCATCCAGAGCATGAAGGCCTGCACGTGGCGGCTGCTGAACTCGTGCCTGATGATGTCCCACGCCGACAGGACGCGCCGCCGCTGCCAGACCCGGCCGCGCGGATGCTCGGCCAGCCGCGCGTCCATCGAGGGGCCGAAGCCGACCGGGGTGAACTGGGACGCGCTGAAGATCGACTTCACCTCGTCGTATTCGTCCAGCATGCGCAGGTAGGCGGCGGAGTCCGCAGCCGAGAACCGGGCGATCTCCGCCGCGGTACGGTCCCGGTCGAGCCACATGGTGAAGTGCTCGCCGTCGGGAAACGCGACGTGCGCGACGGGATCCGGATCGATGTAGCGCAGCCCGTAATCGGCCACCAGCCCAAGCTCGTCCCTGGTCAGCAGCGGGTTGATCCGGATCAGGGTGTGCCCGGTGGCGCACGTGTCGATGCCGTAGCCAGGCAGCAGCAGCTCCTCGGTGGCGGCGCCGCCACCGGGTATGTGCCGGGCGTCCAGGACCAGGCACCGGTAGCCGGCCTTGGCCAGGTAACACGCGGCGACCAGGCTGTTATGCCCAGCCCCGGCGACCACGATGTCCGCGCTGGTGTCCATGCTTCTCCTGCCCATTAGACCGCCGCAACCGGCCCCTTGACCGGGCTGCCCTTGAGCTGGGCTGCCCCCTTGAGCTGGGCTGCCCTTGACCGGGGCTGCCCTGAGCGGGCCGCCTTGACCAGGCCGCCCGCTAGCGTTGGTGGTGATCATCGGCCATAATGCAAACCATTGCAGGATTTGTCGCCCCACGCAAGGGACCCTGTCAGCCGACCTGCTCAGCCGGCCCAGCCAGCAGACCCAGCAGACCCAGAGGAGCCGCCGTGCGTGCCGTGGTCGTATCAGCGTTTGGCGGACCGGAGATGCTCGGCATGGCCGATGTCCCTGAGCCGGAGCCCGGCCCGGGGGAGGTGTCAGTGGCGCCGCGGTTCGCCGGGGTCAACTACACCGACGTCAGGAACCGCCGGGGAGAAGGGCTCGGCCTGCCGCCCTTCATCCCCGGGGTGGAGGTCGCGGGCACGGTCCGCGCCGTAGGGGCCGGGGTGACGTCGTTGCGACCAGGCCAGCCGGTGGCCGCCTTCACCCGGGGGCGCGGATACGCCGAGGTGGCGACGGCGGCGGAGGCATTCACCATCCCGGTGACCGAGGACCTGGCCGGACGCCCCGAGTCGGCGGCGATGCTGATCACCGTTCCGCTCGTGCTGATGCTGCTGCGGCGGGTGGCGCGGGTGACACCGCAAGAGACGGTGCTGCTGCACAGCGCCGCGGGGGGCGTCGGGACCGTCGCCGGACAGCTGGCGCTCCGGGCCGGCCTGCGCCCGCTGCTCGGCACCGCGGGCACCGCGGGGAAGGCCGAGTACGCGCTCCAGCATGGCTTCGGCGCGGTCTTCGGCTACGACGACTTCGACACGAAGGTCATGGCGGCGACCGGCGGCCGGGGCGTGGACGTCGTCTTGGATCCGGTGGGCGGTGACATCCGGGCCCGGTCGTTCCCGCTGGTCGCCGCCTTCGGCCGGCTGGTCAGCTACAGCAACATCTCGGGCCAGCCAGAGACTGCGCCCAGCGCCGAGTGGCTGCGCGCCCGGTGTGTCGGGTACGCCGGCTTCTCGGCGGGCCAGCTGTCCGGCCGGGACCCCGCCGCCATCCGGCCCGTGCTGACCGAAGCGGTCCGGCTGGTGGGCTCGGGGGAGATCGACCCCGGGGTGACCGCGGTCTATCCGCTGGAGCGCGCGGCCGATGCGCACCGCGTATTCGAGAACCGGGCCGCCTCGGGCAAGCTCATCCTGGCTCTGTAGCACCCAAGCACCCAGCCTCCGTCCCGGCCAGGCCGCCGCCGGCCCGATGGAGGCGCCGCCGCCCCCGCCACCGCCGCCGCTCCGGGAACCCACTCGTCACAACTATCGAAAAAGATCGTGGAATATTCGGCTTACCTGGAGACTTTGGTACCCTATGATTGCCCCGATCCTCCGTCAGAGCTCTATCTTCCACGCGAACCGGACGGCCCGGCCCGCATGACGCCCGGCCGGACCAGGCACGGCATACACCTCGCATCACCACCCCCAGCAGCCACCGCGCCACCAGCAAGACCGCGAGGGACCCGTGTCCGGGCGGCCGGTCCAGCGGAGCCCCGCAAGAACGATGGACCATTGTTGTGGTTCGGGCCTTGGCCGCTGCGGAGTCCGCGGGAAGCAGGGCAAGACCGCTGTCCGGGGGTTCTCGTCAGCTCGCCTCGATCGCCCGGGTGATCTGCGCAGTAGTCAGCGGGAGATCACGCACCCGCACCCCGACCGCGTCCGCGACCGCGTTGCCGATGGCGCCCGCTACTGGTCCGGCGGCGAGCTCACCCGCCCCCACCTCGGCCTCGGCCGAGTCCACGATCCGTACCGTGACCTGGGGGACCTCGGTGAACCGCAGGATGGGGTAGCTGTCCCAGTTCGCCGACGTGATCTGGTTCCGGTCGAACCTGACCTGCTCGCGCAGCGTCCAGCTCGCGCTCTGCACCGCGCCGCCCTCGACCTGGTTGCGCACCCCATCGGGGTTGATGACCCGGCCTACGTCAACCGCGAGCCAGAGCCCGCGCAACCGGACGGAGGTGTCCGCTGCTACCTCGGCCACGGCTGCGCAATAGCCCGCTACGCCCTTGTACCGTGCCACCGCCACGCCGAACCCGGTTCCGTCTCGGCGGACCCGGCTGTCCCAGCCGCCCAGCTGCGCGGCCTCGGCCAGCACCCTCCGGGCGCGCGGATCGGCCAGCTGGTCCAGCCGGAACCG
>JBEKGC010000471.1:0-6205 GCA_050013055.1 Streptosporangiaceae bacterium | reverse complement strand
CTCACGGGTCAACATCGAGGTGAACCTGCGCGGGATCTCCGACGCCGCGGTCCGGGCCGGCTTCGTCGCCACCGCGGCGGCGGCCGACGAGATCACCGCTCGCGCCGACCGGATCGTCGCGGCCGTCCGCGACGAGGTCGCCCGATGACATGGCTGTCCGGGCGGGAACTCGCGGCGGAGATCCGCGCGGGGACCGCGGCCCAGGCGGCTGAGCTGACCGCCGCCGGGCGGCCGCCACGCCTCGTCGCCGTCAGGACCATGGCTGACGAGGCCGCTGCCTGGTACGTCCAGTCCCTCGCCACGTCGGCAGCCAAGGTCGGCGTCGGCTGCGAGGTCCTCGACCTGGCCGGCCGGCCGGACGCCGCGGACAGGATCCGGACGACGCTGACCGAACTGAGCGAGCTGGCGACCGTGCACGGGATCATCGTGCCGACCCCGCTGCCGGACGGCATCCGCCTAGCCGAACTGGCCGAGGCCATCAAGCCGGGTAAAGATGTCGACGGCGCCAACCCTGCCTCGCTCGGCCGCATCATGACGGGCCTGCCGGCCTTCGCGCCGGCCACCGCCGAAGCGGTCATCAGGCTGCTTGACCACCACCGGGTCGCGCTGAGCGGACGGCGCGCGGTGGTCGTCGGCCGTTCGGCAGTGGTCGGCAAGCCGCTGACCCAGCTGCTGCTCGACCGGGACGCTACCGTCACCATCTGCCATTCCCGCACCCGCGACCTGGCTGCCATCACCGCTCAGGCCGACGTTCTTGTGGTGGCCGCGGGGCGCGCCGGGCTGATCGGTACCGAGCATGTCGGGCCGGGCGCCACGGTGATCGATGTCGGCACCAACGCCACCCCCGAAGGCGGGCTGGCCGGCGACGTCGACCCGGCGGTCGCGCAGGTCGCGGGTGCGCTCAGCCCGGTGCCCGGAGGCGTCGGGCCGGTCACCACCGCGGTGCTGCTCCAGCACGTGACCGAAGCGGCCGCGCGATCCTAGCCGAGCATACTGCGGTAGACCGCGATCAGCGCGGCCTTCCTGTCCTCGCTGAGGCGCGGGTCCGCGCGGATGACGTCCTCGGTGCCCGGGGCCTTGGCGTCCGGGCTGGCTGACTCCTGGCTCATGGCGTCCGGGCCGGCTTGGCCGGCTCGGCCCGAGGGGGTGCCGTCCGTGCCGGCGATGGCGTCGATCAGGCCGGCCTGGGTCATCAGGGACTCGGCCGACAGGTTGAGCGCGTCGGAGATCGCCTTGAGGACGCGGACCGATGGCTGGTGCAGGCCGCGTTCGACCTGGCTGAGGTAGGGATTGGACAAGCTGGTCAGCTCCGCGAGCTGGCGGAGCGACAGGTTGGCCTTCTTGCGCTGCTCCCGGATGAAGGCACCTAGCACCTCGCGCTGAGCGTCCCATAGGTCCGGCATGGCGCTACCTCCTTTCGCAAACTATAGAACGCGGCAGCCCCGGTATTCCGGGGCTGCCGCGTGCACAATCTCGCCCGGCTGAGGGGCGTTCGTGTCGCTCTGTCTCACTTGGCGGCAGAGGCCTTCACGTCGCCCGGCAGTAGCGGGCTTGTGACCTTGAGCACCTCGTCAGCGAACTTCCGCTGGTTGGTGAGGATCTCCTCGGCGAAGTCGTAACCGCGGGCCACAACATCGTGCGGCTTGGGCAGCCGGTCGGCGAGCGGCAGGCTCACGGACGGAATCGAGGGGGTGAGGGACTGAACGGTCTCGACCCAGGTCTTGAGCGCGTCGAGCGCGACTTCCTGGCTCCTGCGGATGGTGCTGAGGACCTGCTCCTGCATGTCCTGGATGGTGGTGCTAGCCATGATGTGCCTCCTGGTTGGTTATATTGCTAACTATATCAAGCACGGGCTGGGATGTCAAGCGGTGGTGCTTGGCATATGCAGCAGACGGGGGATGGGGTACGCGGGGGGCGCACCACGGTTCGTTCGGGAATTGCCCGGAAGCCGGGACGCGGGCTAGGTGCGGGACGGATGGTGCTCCTGCGGGCTGTGTTGAAGCCCAGCCCGCAGGAGGTCAGCGGGCGCCTTAGCTGGCGTCGGTGGCCTTGGCCCTGGGCGCGGCGGCCTTGGGGGCGGCGGCCTTGGGGGCGGCGGCCTTGCGTGGCGCGGCCTTGCGTGGCGCGGCCTTGGGGGCAGCGGCCTTGGGGGCAGCGGCCTTACGTGGCGCGGCCTTGGGCGCGGCGGGCTTGGGCTCCTCGGCCTTGGGCGCGGCGGGCTTGGGCTCCTCGGCCTTGGGCGCGGCGGGCTTGGGCTCCTCGGCCTTGGGCGCGGCGGGCTTGGGCTCCTCGGCCTTGGGCGCGGCGGGCTTGGGCGCGGAGGTGGTGGCTACCGGCGGCTTGGGCGGAGTCGCGACGACTTCGGCCTTGGGCTCGGGCTTGGCCACTACGGCGGCCTTGGGCTCGGGCTTGGCCACTACGGCGGCCTTGGGCTCGGGCTTGGCTACCACGGCGGCCTTGGGCTCGGGCTTGACCACCACGCGCTGCGGGGCGGGCAGCACGGCGGCGGCCCACGTCTCAGCTGGCTTGGGTTCAGTCCTGAACGCCAGCGGCTTGGGGGCGACCTTGAGGGTCACGCGGCTCCTGCCGTTGTGCTGGTAGCCCGGCATCAGCGGGGCGGTGGTTTCCAGCACGGCCTCGGCGAACTTCCGCTGGTTGGCAAGCAGTTCCTCGGCCAGCCCGTAGGCGCTGTCGACGGCCTCTTTCGGGCTCGGCAGCTTGTCCGCAGACGACACGCCGACGTTGGGCAACTGGGGGAGCTTGTCGGTGAGCGGCGCATAGACGCCGGACAGCTTGGGGGTCACGGCCTGGACGGTCTCCACCCAGATCCGGAGCGCACTGATCATGGTCTGCTGGCCCTTGCGAAGGGCAGTCAGAAAGTCTTCCTGCAGATCCTGCGTAGAGGTCCTCGTCATTGTCTCTATCTCCTCGGTGGATTATAATGTTAACTTTACCAAGCGTGATTGAGATGTCAAGCACGATGCTTGGTACAGGCAGCAGGCGGCGCTGAGGGGTTGCCGCAGGCGGGCGGGGTTGGCAGCCGGGCCGGGCGAGGGTAGGCAGCCGGGCGGTCGAGCCGGCGGCGATGCCGAGCAGCGCGGCCCGGTTCGCGCGGCCCGCGCCCCGGGCCGACTTGCGGCGGCCGGCCATGACCAGCGCGCCGACCAGGGCCAGGTTGACGCTGATGCCGAGCGCCCAGCCATACCAGGGCACGTGCCCGTTGCGCCCAGCCGAAGGCGACAACAGGGACAGCAGGCCGCCGAGGCTGGCCGTCATCACCACCGCCGAACCCCACTCGCGCCGGCGCAGGCCCTGGCCGAAGACCCGGGAGGCGAGGATCAGCGTCAGCGGCAACTCGAGCACCAGGATCGGCTCGACCGTGGCGAGCTGGCCGGAACCCAGGGCGGTGGCCTGGAGCAGAAAACCGATGCAGATAGCCAGGATCCCGCCGAACCACACCGGCTGGTGCAGCAGGCTCCAGATCAGCCGCCAGCTCAGGTTCTGGCTGCGCGGCACATCGCGGTTGGCCTTGCGCTGGAGCACCGAGGAGGTCGCGTTGCCAAACGCGGCCAGCACCGCGAGCACGAAGCTCAGCATGTATCCCTCCCCATTCGCCCCGGGCGTGCTACCCGGACCTAGAAGGTCGACACCTGCACCGGGAAACCAGATGCCTGCCGGGACTCGCAGGCGGCATGATCGCCAGTGTGGACGGCGCGTTTATCCCGGGGCTGCGGCTCGCGGGCGAGTTCTACGCCGAGGCGGTGCGCCCACTGCTCGACGCGGCGTTCCCCGCGCTGCGGTACGCGGCGGCGCTGCTCGGGCCGGGATCCGAGGTCCTCGGCTTCGACACCGAACGATCCACCGATCACGACTGGGGACCGCGGCTCCTGCTTTTCTTGAATCCGAACGACTCCGAACGGCACGCCACGGCCATCATCACCATGCTCACCGAGCGGTTGCCCGGGGCCTGCCGCGGCTACCCGGTCGCGTTTGGCATCACCGGGGACGACGTGGCCAGGCACCGGGTTCAGGTGACCGAACTCGGAGGCTGGCTGACCGGGCGGCTCGGCTTCGACCCACGGGCCAGCATGACCGCGCGGGACTGGCTCGCCGTCCCGTCCCAGCGGCTGGCTGAGCTGACCGCGGGTGCCGTCTTCCACGACGGGCCAGGTGAGCTGAGCCGGGCCCGGACGCGGCTGGAGTGGTATCCGCGTGACGTGTGGCGCTACGTGCTCAGCTGCCAGTGGGTGCGCATCGCGCAGGAAGAAGCCTTTCCTGGCCGGTGCGCCGAGGTCGGCGACGAGCTCGGCTCGGCCGTGGTCACCGCCAGGCTCGCCCGCGATCTGATGCGGCTGTGGCTGCTGATGAACCGCTGCTACCCGCCGTACAGCAAGTGGCTCGGTACCGCTTTCTCCCGCGTGCCTGGCACCGCACCGCTGGCCGCCAGCCTGACCGCGGCGCTGGCCGCCGACGGCTGGCACCGCCGGGAACGGCACCTGGTCCAGGCGTACGTGACCGTGGCCGAGGCCCATAACGCGCTGGGGCTGACCGAACCGCTTGACCCGGGCCCCAGGCACTACTACGACCGGCCCTTCCAGGTCCTGGACGCCGGGCGCTTCGCCGTGGCGCTGACCGGGACGATCACCGACCCGGCGGTCCGGCGGCTACCGCCGATCGGCGCCGCCGACCAGTTCATGGACGGCACCGATGCCCTCGGCGAGCTGCGCTACCCGCGGGCCGTCATCGCGGCCGCTGAGGGCGGTCTCGCTAACGAGTGCGTGATGTAGCCGCGACCAGATCGAGACGTGTCGTTCTGCCGACTGATGATGCCGCAGCGTAGTTTTGGGGTATCCAGTGGCTAAGGGGGCGCCACCACGTGCCTCGGAGGAGGTCGGCGATGCGACGCCTGTGGATCTCTCGGCGGTCAAGGCGCTGCAGCTCCGGCTGGCCGCGCTGAAGTACTACCCGGGCTCGGCCGACGGCCAGTTCGGCGCGAGCACGCTGGAGGCCGTCTGGGCCTTCCAGGAAGTGCAGGGCCTGCCCGGCCGCGACTACGTGAGCTCCGCGATGGAGCGGGCCCTGGCCCACCCGCGGGCCCCGAAGGTGCTCGACCGCAAAGCTGGCGCCAACCGGATCGAGGTCAATCTGGGCAGCCAGGTCCTCGTCCTCTACCGCGACAACAAGATCCAGCTGATCAGCCACATCTCACCGGGCGGCGGCTACTACTACTGCTCACCCGGCGGCGGCTGCGGTTATGCCGTCACGCCGACCGGCAACTTCAAGACCCGTGTTTTCATGCCCGGCTGGGTCCAGGTGCCGCTCGGCGAGATGTACAACCCGGTGTTCTTTATCGGCACCGCGTTCGCGATCCACGGGGAGACCTACGTTCCGCTGGCGGCGGTTTCGCACGGATGCGTCCGGATCCCGATGGACGTGGCGGCCTTCTTCTACAAGCTGGTGCGGATCCCCGGCGAGTCCGTCATCATCCGCCGCTAACTCGGGCTTCGCCGCTCTGCCCCAAGGAGGTCGATGTGCCACTGGTGTTCCCCGGTGTTCCCCGCCTGAAATAAATCATATAAGTCCCTGATCGGCGGATGGCGAGGACGGGCAGGCCGAAGGTGCCGCTGACGGTCACGGACGCGGAGCGGGCGGCCCGGGGCGGGCGGCGCGGGGCGCGGGGCGGGCGGCGACGTCGACGCAGGCGTGCGCGCTGCGGGTAGGGGTCCTCCGGTTACCGCGGGTGGATCCGGGCTCCGTGAAGTGGTGGATCCGGTGCGCTGGGTCCGCTGGACAGGCTGCCGGGCGCGGGTCCCTCGCGGTCGTGCTGGTGGTGCGGTGGCTGCTGGGGGTGGTGATGCGAGGTGTAGGCCGTGTCTGGTCCGGCCGGGCGTGATGGGGGCCGTGCCGTCCGGTTCGCGTGGAAGATCTGGCTCCCACGGATAGTTTGGTACCCGATAGGGTACCAAAACTTCCAGGTAAGTCAGATATTCCACGATTTTTTTCGATAGTTGTGACGGGTGGGTTCTGGGTGTGGGGAGCGGCGGGGGTTGGCGGGGACGGCGGCTGGCGTGCGGCGCTTCGGCCCCTCAGAGCCTGACCGTTGCGTGGATCGTGAGCCGTCCCGCGAGCCGGTGCTCACAGCCGGCCTATGGCACTGGGCCAGCACCTGTGGTGGGTGGGATGTACCGGATCCGCCACGGAGCCC
>JBEKGC010000470.1:0-5146 GCA_050013055.1 Streptosporangiaceae bacterium | reverse complement strand
CCGCCGCGGCCACCGCGATCGCCGACGGCCGCATCCTGATCCCGACGCTGGCCATGATGGAAGGTGTGGTGGCGCAGTCCGCCCCGCCGGGCGCCGACTACGCGGCGGCCCGGCAGAGCGTCACCGTCATGTACCGGGCCGGCGTGCCGATCCTGGCGGGCACCGACGCCAACGCCGCGGCCGGCCTGCCCGCGGCCATCAGCCACGGCACCAGCCTGCACCACGAGCTCGAACTCCTCGTCGACGCCGGGCTGTCCACCGTGGACGCGCTGCGCGCCGCCACCTCCCGGCCCGCGCACTACTTCGGGCTGGCCGACCGCGGCGTGATCGAACCGGGGCGCCGGGCCGACCTGGTCCTGATCGCGGGCAACCCGCTGCACGACATCACCGCGACCCGGTCCATCCGCCGCATCTGGTGCGGCGGAGCCGAGGTCGCGCCGAGCTGAGGAGGACCATGCGGATCGCCGTCATCAACCAGCGCCTGCACCTGATCCAGGGCGCGGGCGCCGTCGACGTCCAGGTGGCCAGCGGTGGCCGGTTCGGGCCCGACGCCGCGTCCGGCTACCAGCGCTGGGCCGAGTTCGCCGACTGGGCCGCCTCGGCGGAGCTGCCAGCCCCCGAGCCGTTCGCCGCCACCGCGCTCGGCTCGCCGTCGCCGTCGCCGCGCCAGGTGTTCGGCATCGGGCTGAACTACAGCGATCACGCCGCCGAATCCGGGTTCGCCCGGCCTGAGGTCGCCCCGCCGGTGTTCACCAAGTTCCCGTCCTGCATCACCGGGCCGCACGGCGACATCACGCTGCCGCCCGGCGGTCACACCGACTGGGAAGTCGAGCTTGTGGTCATCATCGGCCGGACCGCGGCCCGCGTCCCGGCCGAGTCCGGCTGGCAGTATGTGGCCGGCTTGTCCGTCGGCCAGGACCTGTCCGAGCGGATCCTGCAGATGGCCTCGGCGCCGCCCCAGTTCAGCCTGGGCAAGTCTTACCCGGGCTTCGGGCCGGTCGGCCCGTACCTGGTCACCCCGGACGAGTTCGCTGACCCCGGGGACCTGGCCCTGGGCTGCTCGGTCAACGGCGAGCCGATGCAGCAGGGGCGGACCAGGGAGCTGATCTTCGGCGTGCCCGAACTGATCGAACAGCTTTCCCGGGTCACCCCGCTGCTGCCGGGCGACGTCATCTTCACCGGCACCCCGGCGGGCGTCGGCCTGGGCCGCACCCCGCCGCGCTGGCTCGCCCCCGGCGACGTGCTGACCAGCTATATCGAAGGTATCGGCGAGATGAGCCACCGGTTCGTCGCGGACGGGAGTACCTGATGGGTCACCCGCCTGGCTGACGGCTGGTCCTTCGCCTGGCTGACGGCCGGGTGTTCGCCTGGCTTACGGCTGGTCCTTCGCCTCGCTGATGGCCGGGCGTCCGCCTCGCCGGCGGCCGATCACGCGACCCGCGGACCGCCAGGCCAGCACCGATCCGGCCGACAGGACCGACAGGATCGAGCCGATGCTCACCACCGACCCGATGCTGAGCACGCCGCCCAGCGAGCCGATGCTCAGGACCGAGCCGGCCGACCCGATGCTCAGGATCGAACCGACCGAGCCGATCGACAAGATCGAGCCCACCGACCCGATGCTCGCGATGGAACCCGCCGAGGACCGCGAACCCGCTGGACGTGCTGAGCCGTCTTCCATGAGAACATTCTCGCAGGCAAACCCCCAGGGAGGTCCAGCATGTCAGCAAAGCCCGTGGTGGCTGCGACGGATGGTTCGGAGGAATCACTGCGGGCGGTCGACTGGGCGGCCCGGGAGGCTGTCCTGCGCGGCGCCCCGCTCCGGATCGTGTCCGCGGCGGCGATGCTGCCCCGGATGATGGAACGCCGGGACGACGCCGGCCTGCAGAACGTGACCGACGCGCTGGCCCAGGACCGCGACCGGGCCCTGGCCGCGGCGAGCGCGCGCGCCACGGAGATATCCCCCGACCTGCTGGTTGACACCGATCACCTGGCCGGGGCGCCCGCCCAGGCGGTGGCCGAGAGCGGGTCGGGCGCGCTGATGCTCGTGGTCGGCTCCCGGGGTTCCGGCGCGTTCACCGCGCTCGTGCTCGGGTCGGTCAGCCGGTACGCCGCCACCCACGCCCCGTGCCCGGTGGTGGTCGTCCGCGACGAGACCACGTCCGCGCACCGGCAGGTCGCCGTCGGCATCGGCGACCCGGAGACCGGTGCCGCCGCGCTGGCCTTCGCGTTCGAAGAGGCCACCTTGCGCCAGGCCAGCCTGCTCGCGGTGCACGCCTGGAACACGCCGCGGTCGGAGGCCGCGCGAGCCTTCCAGGCCCTGGCCGCCCCCGGCGCCCGGGCGATCGAGGAGCAGCTCACCAGCAGCCTGACGGCGCTGCTCGATGACTGGCGGGACAAGTACCCCGACGTCGCGGTCAGCCAGGACGTCGTCTACGGCCACCCGGGCCGGGCGCTGGCCGGCCTGTCCGCGCGCGCCGACCTGGTGGTCATCGGCAGGCATCCCGGCTCGCACGGCCCCGGCGCGGTCACCCACGCGGTGCTGAACCACGCGCACGGCCCGGTGGTGTCGGTACCGTCGGCTTAACCGGCCTCGGGCTCGCACCGTCCCGGGCGGCAGCCTACGATCATGGCCATGATCGGGGCGCAGGCACTGATCGGCAGCCTGGTGGGCGCGGGCGTCGACACGTGCTTCATGAATCCGGGTACCTCGGAGATGCACTTCGTCGCCGCCCTTGACTCGGTGCCGCGGATGCGCGGGGTGCTCGCACTGTTCGAAGGGGTCGCGACCGGAGCCGCGGACGGCTACGCGCGAATCGCCGGCCGGCCCGCCGCGGTGCTGCTGCACCTGGGCCCCGGCCTGGCCAACGGGCTGGCCAACCTGCACAACGCGCGGCGGGCCGGCACCCCGGTGCTGACCATCGTCGGGGGTCACGCCACCGGCCACGTCCGCTACGACTCGCCCTTGCAGTCCGACATCGAGGCCCTCGCCCGCACCGTGTCCGGCTGGGTGCACACCAGCGGCACCACCCGCGCCCTGGCCCACGACGCGATGCGAGCCGTCGCGGCGGCCCGCCGCGGCCAGATCGCCACCCTGGTGCTGCCGGCCGACGTGTCGTGGGGTGACGGCGCCGCGCTCGCGCCGCCGCCACCGGTGGCCGTCCCCGAGCCGCCCGACGCCGGCCAGGTCGAGGCCGCGGCCCGGCTGCTGGCCGGCGGTCCGGTGGGCCCGGCCGCGTTGCTCCTGCTGGGCGGGACGGCGCTGACCGAGCGGGGGCTCGCGGCGGCCAGCCGGATCAGCGCGGCGACCGGGACGCGGCTGCTGGCCGAGACGTTTCCGGCCCGGATGGAAGGCGGCGCGGGGGTTCCGGCCGTGGCCCGGCTGGCTTACCTGGCCGAGCAGGCCGAAGCTCAGCTGGCCGGCGTTGACCATCTCATCCTGGCCGGGGCTCGAGCCCCTGTGTCGTTCTTCGGCTACCCGGGGCGGCTCAGCGACCTGGTGCCGGCCGGCTGCTCGGTGACCGTCCTGGCCGAGCCGGACACCGACGTCGCGGCCGCGCTTGAGCTGCTGGCCGGCCAGGTCGCCGCGGGCACCCGGCCGGTCCTCGCGGAGGCGTCGACGCAGGCGCCGGGCGCAGGGCCGTTGCTGGCGGGCAGCCTGGCCGCCGCGATCGCGGCGTCGCTGCCCGAGCAGGCGATCATCTCCGACGAGGCCAACACGATGGGGGTGGCGCTGCCCCAGGCGCTGGCCGGCGCGCCCCGGCATACCCTGCTGACGCTCACCGGCGGCGCCATCGGGCAGGGCCTGCCGGTCGCCACCGGCGCGGCGGTGGCCGCCCCGGACCGGCCGGTGCTGGCGCTGGAAGCCGACGGCAGCGCGCTCTACACGATCCAGGCGCTGTGGACGCAGGCCCGCGAGCAGCTCAACGTGACCACGGTGCTGATCAACAACGCCGCCTACGCGATCCTCCGGATGGAGCTGGCCAGGACCGCCGCCGGGGAAGCGGGCCGGCGGGCCTCGCGGATGCTCGACCTGTCCGACCCGACGCCTGGTTTCACCGAGATAAGCACCGGGATGGGCGTGCCCGCCAGCCGGGTCGCCACGGCGCGGGACCTGGAGAAGGCGCTCCGCCGGGCCTACGCCGAGCCGGGACCGCACCTGATCGAGGCGGTCGTGCCGGGTCCGGGCCGCGGCTGATCGGCGCGGTGGTGCCGGGTCCGGGCCGCACCTGATCGGGGCGGTGGTGCCGGGCTCGCGGGCATCGGCCGGGGTAACCGGTTCACGCCTGGCTGAGCAGCTCGGTCAGCTCGGCGTCGAAGTCCAGGTACCCGGACTCCTGCCCGGCCGGCACCACCTGGTAGGTCCGCTCCAGGAACGCGCCGATGGCCGGCGCGCTGATCTCGAACTGGGCGTGCCCGAACGGTGAGCTCATCGCGATGTTCAAGATTCCCTGCCGGGCGCCGACCGGGCTGGCCGCGACCGGGCCGGCCACGACCGGGCTGGCCACCACCGGGCTGGCCGCGGCCGGGACGATTCTCGGGTCCGGGTCGCATGACGCCGCCGACGGCCAGGCCCGGACATCGCCGATGCCCTCGGGGCCGAGCAGCGCCGCCGCGAGCAGGTCGCGGGCCAGGATCCACTCCACCGGCTGGTCCGTGCCCACGTCGAACGCCATCCGCACCGCGTACGGATCCGCGCTGCTGTACGCCAGGGCGGCCATCAGCGGCACGATCGTGTGCTCCGGGCTGACCAGCCCCAGTTCCAGTTCCGCTGACACCTCAGTACGGCTGCTGTTCATCGTCTGTCCCTCCGAGCGTGGTGTTCATCTAGGTGCGACATTCGCCGGCCGGGGTAGCCGGCCGGGGCCCCCGTCGGGTGCGGGAAGGTTGCGGCGAAGATGGTCTGTGATGGCCGCCGCTCGCCCGATTCCGTGGAGGAACCCCGTGACCAGCCCGCCGCCCGCGTTCGGTGACTATCAGCTCGAGATCTACGGGGCTGGCCTGCGCGGCGTCCAGCCGGCTTTCCGATGGCCTACCCCGAGCTGGAAGAGCGGGCCGCCGCCGCGCTGGCACCGTCGGTGCTTTCCTACGTCGCGGGCGGCGCGGGCAGCGAGCACACCCAGCGCGCCAACGCTCGCGCGTTCCA
>JBEKGC010000469.1:0-5151 GCA_050013055.1 Streptosporangiaceae bacterium | reverse complement strand
GCCGACGCCGACCGCAGCACGGTGCCCGACCCGGTGGCCACGTCCGCCGTCCCGGTCTGCCGGCCCGCCTCGTCGTAGCTGGCCGTCGTCGACATCCCGTCCGGGTACATGGTGGACGTCAGGTCCCCGGCCGCGTCGTAGCCGTACTGGGTGGTGTTGTTCGCCCCGTCGGTGGCCGAGGCCTGCTCGCCGGCCGCGTCGTAGGTGTAGGACGTCTTGACGCCATCGGGGGAGGTCTGCGCCTGTAGCCAGCCGCCGGGATCGTTGTAGGAGTAGTTGGTGGTGTACGCCGCGGTGGCCGGGTAGCGCTCCTGCTGGGTGGAGGTGACCATCCGGCCCAGGTAGTCATACGTCGCCTGGGACACCGCCCCGGTCGGGCCGGTCACCGACAGCTGGTCACCGTTGGTGTCGTAGGAGTAGGTGCTCACCCCGCCGTCCGGGTCGGTCTGGGTGGCCACGTCGCCGAGCTGGTCGTAGGTGTAGGACGTCTGGTTAGTCAGCGGGTCGGTTTCCGAGGTGAGTTCGTTCAGCTTGTTGTAGACGTCCTTGGACACCGCGACGATGGGCGCCCCGCCCGGCGGGGTGTAGGACGGGCTGGTCACGGACACGGGGTTGCCGTCGGCGTCGTAGGCCGTCACGGTCTCGTTGGAGTTCGCGTCCGAGGACTCGGTCGGCTCGCCGAAGGTGTCGTAGCCGGTCATCGTGACCGGCACGGAGGAGGTGGCGGAGCCGCCGTAGACCTGCGTGGTGATCGCCGGGTCCGTGGTCTCCGCCAGCCGGCCCGCCTGGTCGTAGGAGTAGTAGGTGATGTTGTTGTCCGGGTCGGTCATCGAGGTGGGCAGCCCGCGCTGGTCCAGCGTCCACGAGGTGGTCAGCTTGTTCGCCGGGTTGACGCCGCCCAGCCGGCCCTGGTTGTACAGGGCGGTCACCTGGGTAGAGGTCAGCGCCTGCTGGTACACCTGCACATCGGAGACCCCGCCCTGGAAGTTGTTTGGTGTACCCGCTGGTCGCGGTCTCGGCCTCGCCGATTTCCAGCGGTCCGGTGGAGGCCGCCGGGGTGGTGTCGGTCGCCGTCCCCGAAGCCACCCCGTTGACGTACAACGTCATCGTGCCGGTGCTCACGTCGTACACGCCGACCAGGTGCGTCCAGCTTCCGAACGTCGCCGTGGCCGTGGACGTCGCCGCGACCGAAGACGAGGAGTTGGCCGAGGTCAGCGGTCGGCCAAAACTCCAGTTGGCCGTCGGTACCCCCAACCCGAGACTGCCGGTGAACCCGAGGGTGAAGGCCGAGTTGCTGACCGCGCCCGGGTTGGACGAGTCGGGTGCGTACGGCTGGCCGTTCTGGGAGACCGCGGTCTGCGTCGTCTTAAGGTCATTCGCCGGGTCCACCCACGCCGATACCGTGAACGACCCGGTGGTGTCGAGCACAGGGCCGGCCGTGCTGACCACCCCGCCGTTCTCCGCGCCGCCGGACCACGTCACGCCGTTGGCGGTGGCCGGGTGCCCGGTGCCCGAGGCGTCCGGCACCGTGGTGCCCGAGGTCTGGTTCAGCGGCCACCACGCGGTCGGCGTGTTCCCGCCCCCCTGCAGCGTCTGCGACTGCGAGGTCATGTTGCCCATCGGGTCGTAGCCGTAGCTGACCGAACGGACCGGGGTGCTGCTGCCCGCCCCCGTCAGCGTCTGGCTGGCCAGGTAGCTGTCGGCGGTGTAGGCGTAGCTGGTGGTCCGGTCAAGCCCGGCCGGGTCCAGCGTCTGCGCGGCGGTGCGGCTGTCCGCGTCCACCGTGTAGTTCGTGGTGGTCGCGCCGTTGTTGGTGGCCTGGGAGATCAGGTTCCCGGCGGGGTCGTAGGTGCTGGCCTGCTCGACGTAGGACGCGCCGGGGGACGGGTTGCTGCGGGTGACCGAGGCCAGCCGGCCCGCCGGGTCGTAGGCCCGGGATTCTGTCAGCAGCGGTGCCGGAGAGGTGGGCTGGGCGGGGTTGCCCGTGTAGTTCTGCAGCGTGACGGTGAGCAGCTGGCCCTCGGCGTCGTAGGCGTAGTCGGTGACGTTGCCGGCCGGATCGGTCTCGGTGGCCAGCGGTGGAGAAATACGAGATCGGCGAGACCGGGCTGTAGGTGGTCCCGTCGTAGGTACCACGGCACGGCCCACTGGCTCGAGGTGGTGTAGCCCGAGGTGTTGACCACCGGCCGCGTCGTAGACGGTGAAGTCGTACTTCAGCGGGTTGGTCACGCCCGCCGCCTCGGTCCCGGTCGCGATCAGCACCGGCGACGGCGAGGGGGAGTTGTAGTTGTTCGGCGGGTACTGCGCGCTGATCTGCGGGGTCGCCTGCGGTGTGTAGGTCAGTGACAGGTACGGAGCGTTCGGCGTGTTGAAAGAGTCGAACTCTTTCCACTGGTTGTCGTCGGTGAGCGAGCTGGAAAGCGCCAGCCCGTTCTGCGCGTTCGGCAATCCGGGAAACGGCGAGTTGCTGAACGCGCTCGGGTCCAGGTTCACGCTGATCCAGCCGCCCACCGTGGGGTTGCCCGTGGTGTTGGTACAGGCCGCCGCCGGCGCCGTCACGTCGGCCTGGCCGATCTCACCGGAGATCGAAGGCCCGGGGAAGGCCTGCTGGCCGGTGACGCTCCAGGCCACCAGGATCGGGCTCACCCAGAACGGCTCGGGGGTGCTGCAGTTGGTCGCGTACGCGTCCCACACGTTCAGCGTCGCGGCGCTGACCGTATCGCTGGCCAGCGTGCCGCTCAGCCCGCCGAACTGCAGGAACGACCGTGCGCAGTGGTAGTTCCCGCAGCCGCCGATGGGGAACGGGCTGCCCGTTCCCGTCGGGGTCGGGGGACGGGGTGCTGACCGGCGGGGTCGGGGTCGGCGGGGTCTGGCCCGGCGCGTCGTAGGTGCCCACGTCGAGCAGCGCGCTGCCGGAGTAATCGGCGTCGTACGGGTTCAGCACCATCGTCGACCCGGTGGTGGTCGAGTTCACCGAGGGATCCACCGTGACCGGGAACACCCGCGCCGGGTTCGCCAGCCACGACGCGTCCAGGGTGGCCCGGAGCGCGGGCTCGCCGTTACTCGTCACGAGCTGATAAGTCACCGGCGTGGCGGCCCCCGACCCAACGCCCCCGGCGCCGCTGGGGGACCCAGCGGACCCGGCGCGGCCGGAGGAGTCCGTGGCCACGCCGCCCGGGATCGTCGCCACCACCGTGCCCGCCGCATCTTCCAGCGCGACCGACCCGTCCAGCCGCAGCGGGAACACCCAGCTGGCCGGCGCTTGCGCCGAGTGCAGGATCAGCGACTCGCTGATTCCCACCGCGGTGCTCGTCTCGACCAGGTCCGTGTCCGGCAGCACACCCGGGTAGGTCACCGACGAGCCGCTCGCCGTACCCGGCGAACCCGCCGCCCCGGCCAGTCCGAACGATAGGCCGAACGAGGGCTGGTTCCCGCCCCCGAACCGCAGCGACCCAAGCGCGGGGGCGGCGGAGGAGGCGGCGAACGTGACCCCGACCGAGTTCGCCGCCTCGTGCCAGCCGCCCGCGGCCGCGGCGACCAGCCGCGTGTCGATCGGCGCCCAGGTGCCCGCGCTCGTCTGGTAGTTCACCGGCGCCGCGTACACATGCCGGGTGAACGTCCCGTCCGCGTTCTTGTACACCTCGGAGGTTGCCGTCGATTTCGATCCGATCAGCGTGCTCGTGCTGGCGTTGAAGTGGCCGCCGCCGGCCGCCGCCCCCGTGGTGAACCTGCGCTTGGCCGGCGCGTGCACCCGGTAGGCGGGCAGCTGCCCGCGCCCCCGGCCCGCCCGGTGCCCGCGGGCCCGGGCCACCGCCCGCGTCACCGCCTGGGGGACCTGGTGCGGCCGCCCGGCCGCGGTCCCCGTCTGCTGCCGCGGCGTCTTCGGCACCTTCTGGTGATCTCCCGCCACGAACCGCCCCACGTCGTCGAGCGCGGCCCGTACCCCCGCCCGGCTCGGCATCTTCAGCGGCGCCGCGTCCGCCGCCGGCGAGATCGCCATCAGCGGCAGCCACACCACCAGCAACACGACGATCCCCCGCACCACCCGCCGTCGCCCGCCCGGCCAGCGCCCCCCCGGTCGCCTCCCGCCCGGCCAGCGTCCTCCCGGTCGCCTCCCGCCCGGCCGTCGCCCGCCCGCCCAGCGCCCGCCCGGTCGCCTCCCGCCCGGCCGTCGCCCGCCCGCCCAGCGCCCGCCCGGCCCGTGCCCAACCGACCGCCGTGCCCAGCCGACATTCCGTCGTTCAGATCCCATGACGCTCCGCCCGTAACGCCGGGATCGTGAACCGACCCGGGAAACCCCCAAGCCGGAATTCTTTAGAAATTACAAAGATTTGGTCAAAAAGATTTGGTCAAGAGGTTTCTGGGATTTTTTTCAGATATCGACGGGAAAAAGCGGCAAAGAGGCATAAATATCCCCTCAGGGCTAGTGTTCCATCAGCCAAGGTCTGCCGGGCCCGCGGCCCGGTATCGCGCTCTGCGGATGACATGTTCCCGCCGCGATGCTGGTGCGGTTCGTGGTACGCCAGCGCCCCGTGATGCGCAGAACCCTGGGAGACTCGCGGAATATTTGGCTCCTGCGGAAGATTCGGTACCCGATAGGGTACCAAAATCGCCACGAAAGCCGAATCTTCCACGAAAAACTTCCAATTGCCGGACTGAGAATCGAATTATGAGCCTGGTTGGGCCATACGGACCGGTGAGACAGCACGGAGGCGAGGGCGAATCGGGGAGAGGGGCCCGGTCCGCTCAGCCTGGGTCCGCTCAGCCTGGGTCCGCTCAGCCTGGGTCCGCTCAGCCTGGGTCCGCTCAGCCCGGCTCGCTCGCCTGGACCGCCGAGGTCACCAGCCGGTCGACCGCCGCCTTGATCGGCGGTCCAGTCGTGCTCACCATGGTGACGTTTCCCGTGCTCGCCTGGCCGCCGACGGCCACGAACCGCACCGCCTGGTAGTGCGGGGCATCCTGGCTGACCGCCGCCAGCGGCGCCCGGCCCACCGCGATGATCACGTTGCAGTTGCGCTGCACCAGGCTCGCCAGGAACGGCAGGGTGGCCGCGGTCGTCTGCGGGCCCATCGCGGACAAGTATTCGACCTTGGCCCGGGTCGCCAGCGACGCGTCCTGCATCCCGGCCCACGCCTGCGCCGCCTGCGGGCC
>JBEKGC010000468.1:0-5193 GCA_050013055.1 Streptosporangiaceae bacterium | reverse complement strand
CCGAGCAGCCCGTCCGCCATCGTTGCCGCCGGGGCGGCGCCCAGCGCGCGCAGCACCTCGGCCTGGCCGGCGCCGGAGTAGAGCTGGCGGGAGATGGACTGGGTCCCGATGACCAGCGCGGCGACCAGCGCGATCACCCCGAACACGGCGAGGGCGATGGCCTCGGGGCGGATGGCCTGCTGCGCCTCGGCCTCGATGGCCGAGGTGTCGTAGATGACGAGCTGGCCGTAGCTGTTGGACGGGTTGTCGATGAGCTGCTCGTACTCCTGCTCGACGGGAATGTCGCTGCGGCTGCCGCCGTCAAGCTGCAGGCCGTCGTAGCTGTTGGTGGCGCAGCAGGACTCGTATTCCCGCAGCAGCGCGGGGGTGCCCACCAGGAACCCGGCCCGGTTGGTGTCGATGTCGTCGTGCACGAGCTGGATGCCGAGCACGCCGATCCCCACGACCGTCAGCTCGGTCTTCCGGTACAGGTGCGGGCTCGTGGCGTTGTACCCCTGCAGGATCCCGACCGGGATGCGCGACCCCACGTGCAGGCCGAGGACGGCAGCGGCCTCGTTCGTGGCCACGACCTCGTCCGCCCGCGCCGGGTCCGCTGGCCGCCCTTGCACGATCTTCAGCCGGTCCTGGTCGGAGAACAGCCCGTCCGGGCTGGCGACCAGCTCCACCTGGGTTATCAGGACGGTGCTGATCTGGCCGCCCGGTGTCAGCGTCGAGGCGGTGATCTGCTCGCCCTCCTCCGCGCTGCGCACGTGCGGCAGCCGGGCGAGTTCGTGCACCAGGCCAGGTTCTGGACCGTTTGTCTGCGGCACTACAAGGAGGTCGGAGGGGTTCGTGCTGGCCAGGAACGCCGGGTAGGACGCGTAGCTGCGGCGGGCCGCGGTCAGCGACCCCAGCGCCACGCCGCCGACCAGGCCGATCAGCACGGCTAGGGCCAGGTAGCCGCCCAGGCGGCGGCGGAACGTGGCCCGGAAGCGGTACGAGGCAACCCGCAGAGCCGACTCACTCATAGGTTCACTCCGCTCGCAGCAGCAGGGCCGCCGGGGTGCGGGCGGCGGCGCGGCCGGGCAGCGCGGCGACGAGGTTGGCGAGGATCAGCGCGGCCAGGGCGGCCAGGGCGACCGAGGCGGCGGGGATGACCGGGTCGGGGACGGCGGACAGAGAGCGGGCGAACACGATCCACAGCCAGCGGCCGACCGCGACCCCCACCGGGACGCCGATGACCACGCCGCCGGCCGCGATCACAGTGGACTGCCAGGCGATGGTGGCCGCGAGCTGCCGCCGGGTGAAGCCCAGCGTTTTCAGCAGCGCGAGGTCACGCCGTCGCCGCCGGACCGACGCGACCAGGGCCAGGCCGAGGGCGGCGACCGCCCCGGCCGCCACGCCGCCGGCCAGGATCACCGGCATCGTGCCCATGGACTTGTAGTTCACGATCTCGGCCGGCCGCTGCACCGGCAGCACGTTGGCCACGAGCTCCAGCGCTTCGGGCCCGGCCTTGGCCACGATCTGCGGCGAGTGCACGATCTTGTTGTACGCGCTGGTGATCTGCTGCAGCGACGCCAGGCCGGCGGCCTGGCTCACGCCGGGCCGCAGCCGCACCAAGATGGCGTTGGGACCGGATTCGGGGCCTGCCTCATCCAGCGCGGCCGGCGACACGACCCCGGTCGGCAGGATCGCGCCGGTGGACAGCGAGGGATGGATCCCCAGCGTGTCGCCCAGGGCTGGCAGTGCGGCGGTGCCGACGATCCGCAGCCTCGCGTCGCGGATCACGGGGCCAAGCTGCAGCGTGACCTGGTCGCCGACCTGCTTGTGCAGCTGGGCGAGCGTGGCCGGGCCGAGCACGATCTGGCCGGGGCCGTCGAGCCCGTGCCCGGACAGGATGCGGGGACCTATCGCCGGGCGGGTCGGGGAGAGGATGGCCGGCACGGTCTGCCCGTCGACCTGGACGGTGAGGAAGTACACGCCGGTACTTGCGGCCACCAGCCGGTCCTGGCGCAGCAGCGGCGCGGTGAAGGACGGCGGGAACGGTCCCCATCCGTCGGTCGAGTACAGCGCGAAGTTGAAGTCCCACCCGTACAGGGCAGGGCGGGAGACGAGGTAGCTGAGGCTGGCGCCGAACGTGAGCGTCGCGGCCACCACGATGACGGCTAGCACCGCTCCGGTCAGCACCGACCGGACCGGCACGGCGGTCCGGCCCCGCCCCGGCTCAAGCGCGAACCGCAGGCCCGCCACGCCCGCGGCGCCCAGGCCGACGCCGAGCCCGGCCCGCACCACGGCCGACCCGCGCCCGGCGGGCCGCTGCCGGGCGGCGGCGCGGTGCGGTGCCTGACGGTATCCGATGACCGCGGCCACGCCGCCCAGGACGAGGACCAGGCCGAGCGCGCCCAGCGCGAGCACGGTCCAGTCCAGGTAGATCCCGCGGCCTGGCTCCGCCTGGCGGACCGGCCCGAACAGGGAGAACGGCGACAGCCCGATGGCGATGGCCACGGCGAGCAGCGCCCCGGCCACGACGGCGGCGAGGATCCCGAGCACGCCGTCCGCGATGGCTGCCGTGGGTCCGGCGCCCAGCGCCCGCAGGATCTCCGCGTCGTTGCCGGCGGCACGGAGCTGCCGGGAGATGGACTGGGCGCCGATGATCAGCGCGGCGAGCGCGGCGATGATCCCGAACACTCCGAGCGCGATGGCCTCCGGCCGGATCGCGCTCTGCGCCTCCGCCTCGATCGCCGGCGTGTCGTAGACCTCCAGGAGCTGCAGCAGCTGATCGGCGCCGTCTGCGAAGTAGGGGCTGGTGGTCGTCAGGTTCACGTATTCCTGGCCGACGGCCGCCTCGTAACCGCCGCTTGCCAGCCGCAGCCCGATGTAGGACGTGGCGTAGCAGCAGGACGCGAACTCCCGGTCCAGGGCCGGCGTGCCGATCAGGAACCCGGTGCGTTCAGAGTCGATATCGTCCTGCACGACCTGGGTGCTCAGCACGCCGATGCCGGTCACGGTCAGGTCAAGCTTCCGGTAGAACGGGGGCAGGCCTCCCCGGGGGCTCGGGGCCCAGATGCCGACGGGCAGTCGCGAGCCCACGTGCAGGTGCAGAGTGGCTGCGGCCCGGCTCGTCGCCACCACCTCGTCCGGGCGGACGGCCTTGCGCCCCTGGACGATCGTCAGCCGGTCCTGGCTGGCGAACATGCCGTCGCTGCTGGCGACCAGCTGCACCTGGGTGAACAGGACAGGCCCGACTCCGCCGCGCGGCGTGAGCAGGTCGGCGTTGTAGGCGTCGGCCGTCGCCACCTGGCGCACGTGCGGAAGGTGACGCAGCTCGGTGAGCAGTTGCTGGTAGACCCGGTTGGCCTGAGCGGCGGTCTCGCCCGGGCTGCCGTTCGAGTTCGGCTGGATGATCAGGCCCGATGGGTTGGTGCTTGCCAGGTAGTCGGGGTAGGAGGAGTCGGTGCGCCGGGCGGCGGTCATCGAGGCCATGGCGATGCCGCCGACCAGGCCGACCAGGACGGCCAGGGTTACGTAGCCGGCGAGCCGACGCCGGAGCGTGGCCCGGAACCGGTACCACGCCAGGCGCGCGGCCGGCTGACTCATGGCTAGCGGGCCTCGACCGTGACGCTCTTGCCGCGCCCCGGCTCGCCCGGAGCGTCCGGGGCGAGGATGCGCCCGTCGAGCATCCGCACGATGCGCTGTGCGGCCGCGGCCACCTGGGCGTCGTGAGTGACCAGGACGATGGTCTGCCCGCCGCCGTGCAGCCGGCTCAGCAACTCGATGACCTCCTGGCCGCCGTCGGAGTCGAGCGCGCCGGTCGGCTCGTCGGCCAGCAGCAGGGTCGGCTCGTTCGCCAGCGCTCGCGCGATCGCCAGCCGCTGCCGCTGGCCGCCGGACAGCACGCCGGGCACCGCCGCCGCCTTGTCGCCGATGCCCAGCAGGTCAAGCAGGTCACGGGCCCGGGTTTCCGCCATCTTGCGCTTGCGGCCTGCGATCACCGCGGGCAGGGCCACGTTCTCCAGCACGGTCATCCCTTCCAGCAGGTTGAAGAACTGGAAGATGATGCCGATGTGCCTGCGGCGCAGGCGCGCCAGGTCGTCCTCGCCGCGCCCGGTCACCTGCTCGCCAGCGACCGTGATCGTGCCCTCGTCGGCCAGCTCGAGCCCGGCCACGAGGTTCAGCAGCGTGGATTTGCCGCAACCCGACGGTCCCATCAGGGCGACGAATTCGCCTGCGGCCACGGTCAGGTCGACGCCTCGAAGCGCGCGTACCGGTGCGTTCTCGGCCTCGAATGTCTTGCGTACGCCGCGTACGGTCAGCGCAGGCAGGTTCTCGCTCATCGGCCCCCCCAGGGCGTTTATCGGGTCAGGAGAAGGTTGGTTCCGCCGCCGTCACGGGGGCGCCGGGCGGCCCGAGCTTGTAGGCGACTACCGGTGTATCGCGCCCCTTCACCAGCTGCGAGGGGAGCGCGATGGCGTTCGCGGGCACGGTCAGGGCACGGCTGGTGGCCTCGGAGAGCACGGTCTCGCCGGCCGCGGCGAACTGTTGCAGCCGCTGGGACAGGTTGACCGTGTCACCGACCAGCGTGTACTCCAGCCGTTCCTCCGAGCCGAGCAGGGCCGCCGCCGCCGCGCCGGTCGACAGCCCGATGCCCAGGCCGAACGCCTGCAGCCCCTCGGCCGCCCAGCCTGTGTTGATCTCGGCTTGCAGGGTGTGCATGGCCGCGGCCGCGGCCACCGCGTGGTCAGCGTGGTCCGGCTGCGGGAACGGCGCACCAAACACCGCCATCACCGCATCGCCGACAAACTGCATGACCGTGCCCCCCTCACCGAGAATCGCCCGGTTCATGGCCGCACGGTGCGTGTTGAGCTGCCCGGCCAGCTGGCTCGGATCGGCATGCTCGGCGATGGTCGAGTAAGACCTGATGTCGCTCATCAGCACGGTCACGACTACGGTCTCTGTCTCGCCGATGCGCTGCCTGCCGTCCCGCAGCTTTTCGGCGAGCCCGCCAGGGAGCAGCCTGGACAGCGTCTCACCCTGCTCCTCGCGGTCGACGATGGCCTGATGAAGCAGCCTGAGGCGGTTCAGCGCCGCCGGACTGCCTGAGGCGACATCCCCGGCCAGCTTGACGAAGACCGCCTCCACCTCGGCGGCGATCGCCTCGGGCGGCAGCCGCCTGGCCGCCGCGATGGCCTTGATCGGCTTGCCCTCGGCGATCAT
>JBEKGC010000467.1:0-5199 GCA_050013055.1 Streptosporangiaceae bacterium | reverse complement strand
TCGTTGTCTCCGGCGACATCCACAACCTGGTCACGCCTTGCTCGTGCGGCGCAACCGGCCACCCAGCCTCCCGCCCCGTCACCGTTCAGGTCGCCGGCCACGAGCACCGGGGCTGGATCCACCTCCCTGCAGAAGCCGCCCAGCAACACATAGGCATCGTGCCCATGCCGCTGACCCAGGCGGCAGCCAAACCGCCACGGCAAAAGCTGCCATTCTGTATTCTTGCAGGCTCTGCGAGGCAGGATGAATGAAGCCGCGCAGAACGGGTTGATCTGCGGTTCCAAGATGCGGGGGTAACCAATGCTCTCTGCGCTCATCGCCGTTGCGGGCAGCCTCCTGGGCGTCGTGCTGGGTTTCTTTGCCCAGCACCTGCAGGCGGACCTGGCGCACCGGCGCCACCTGGATGATCTGAAGCGCGAGGCATATGCCGAGCTGCTGAGGGCGGTCAGCGCCAGCTACGCCCAGGCTTCGTCCGGCGGGGGTACCTCAGAGGATGCTGCCCTCCTCAAGGCGACAGCCGTTATCCAGCTCCTGGCGGCCCCCGAGATCGGCAGCGCCGCCCGCAACCTGGAGAAGCAGGTCAGCATGGCTCATGAGCTGCTGCGGCAATCGGGGTACGAGGCGGCCCGCGCGAAGATCGACGCCGCGGATCAGTCGAGGCTCGAACTGATCAGGCTCTTCAAAGCCGACCTCGGGATCAGGCAGCAGTTAGCGATCACCGCGTGAACGTGGCCGATGAACTGGCCAGCGGGCGCGGTGATGAGCGCTGATGATCTACCTTGATTCGGCGGCCGTGGTCAAGCTAGTCCACGCCGAGCCGGAGTCGCAGGCGTTGCGTGACTGGCTCGATGAGCGCGCTGAGACCGCGTGGGTCAGCTCTGTCCTGGTGGAGATCGAATCTTTCCGCGCGCTAGCCCGCCATGCCCCAGCTGCGGTAGCCCGGCTGCACCCGGTCCTGGACCAGATCGAGCTGATCGACCTGAGCCCCCGGATACGGATACTCGCCCAGACGGTTCAGCCAGTGACTGTCCGCATCCTCGATGCGATTCACCTGGGCACCGCACTCCACGCTCGTCCCATGCTGACACGACCTGTCCGGTGAGGAGGTGAACTCGAAAAGTGTCACTGACCTGCAAAAACTCTGGTAGAGCTGAGGGGATTCGAAACCATGACCCCCTCGATGCGAACGAGATTCCTGATGTCGGCGGAAGTGTCTAGTTATGTCTTGATTCCTGGCAAGGGTAATGAATCGAACGCTCTAATAGGCTCCGTGTGGCCTGGCGTCGGCCGAGGATGGCTCCCACTTGGCTCCCGCCGGCGTGAGGGCCGCGGCGGCGTTTCGCGGTCTGCCGGTCATTGGCTCAGGGCCGCCGCGGCTGTGGCGGGGTCGGCGATGGTCGCGGCCGGGTCGGTGTCCCACCGGGCACCGGTCGCCAGGGCGGTGAGCGCGGTGTCATGGCGCTGGTTGCGGCGGGTCCAAGCGGTGACGTGCGCGGGGCCGGGGAGCAGGTCGCGCTTGTCGTTGTTACACCGCCGGTCGGCCAGGACCAGGTTCTCCACGGCGTCGATGCCGCAGCGGACCCGCGCGATGAAGTGGTCGGCTTCGGGGGTGCTGCCGAGCGGTCCGTGGCAGTAGAAGCAGCGGCCGTCTTGCAGGGCCGCGATGCCGTCTCGCAGCGGGCGGGACGGCAGGATCCGGTCTGATCCGAACAGGTGGCGGTGCAGGTCCAGCTCGGCGCTGGCCACGCCGTTGATCTCGGCGACCATTCTGGTCCAGTGCACCTCGATCAGGGGACGGATCAGCGGGCCGAGCCGCAGCAGCTCATCACCCGCGCCAGGCAGCAGCTCGATGGCCGGGCCGCGGGGCCCGTGACGGCGCAGCCGGGCGGGTGAGAACGATTCCCGGGGTCCCCAGCTGAGGTCGTACAGGAACGGGAACACGGCCTGGGCGGACCCGGCCGCCTGCAGCCGGGGAGCGGCTGCCCGGCGACGGTGAACCTCGACCTGGTCCAGCATCGCCTCCAATTCGAGCCGTCGTAGCCATCGACGTGGGCCCTGCGGATCAACGGCACCAGCGCGGCGTCGCGAACCGCCCGTGCTGAGAGCGGACGGGTCTTGTGGGCGTAGTAGGTGCTCGGGGCGATCTCGACGTCCGCAGCTCGCAGGACCTCGCAGATCGGCTCGACCCCGAGCCGGCGACCTTCGACGACCCGTTCACGATGGGCGTCGATGGAGGCCACGATCACTTCAGCTTGCGGTCGAGCTCCGCCGCTGCGAAAACGCGCTCGCGGTCCGCAAGATCTCATTCGCCCGACGCAGCTCGCGGACCTCGCGCTCGAGGTCGGCCAGGCGCTGCGCGTCCGACGTCGACGTCCCAGCACGCCGGCCTTCGTCGACCTCGGCCCTGGCGAACCCAGTTCCGAAGCGTCTCGGTGTGCATCCCCAGCTGGGAGGCGACCCGGCCTATCGCCCCGCCCCTCGTCGCCGGATCAGCGCGCAGCTCGATGGCCATCCTCGTGGCCCGCTCACGCAGCTCGTCGCTGTACTTCCTCGGTGCAGCCATAGCTTTCATCCTTCATGGATTGAGAGCCTCCATCAGACCCGGGGCGATTCAAGGGATGCTTGGATCGTCCCGTTGGACCGCAACGTCGAAATTACGACCAATCCGCGGTCATGACGGCGAGGGCTGCCGCTTCTTCAAGTGTCGTCATCGGAGCTCCTCGCCGTCCAGAGACCGGATGAAGCGGTGGATGGCCTCGTTGGCGTGGTCCTGAAAGGACGGGTTGGCCAGGTCGGGGAAGATGTCCGCTTGGTCGACCAAGGGGCCGGTGATCGTGTTGGCCGCGCTGGCGTAGAACACGCCACTAGACAGGGTCGGGTCGGTGATACCGTCGACCAGTCGCCTCGCGCCCACGTCAAGTTTGTGGGAGATCCCCAGGGCGGGCATGACGTATCTGGCCGCCAGGCGCAGCGGAAGGCCCAGATCGTTGGGTGCTTCGGTGCCGGATGTGTTGCCGGGGCTCACGGTGATAAATCGGCGGTCGGGGTGCTGGCGGGCCAGGTAGGCCATCCAGAGGGCCCCGATGTACTTGACCTGCCCGTAGGCGAGGGTGAGGTCAGTTTTTCTGCTGGCGAAGTAGCGGCCGTCGATGACGGTGGCGAGTTCATCGGCGGAGGTTGAGACGAACGATGGCCGTTTCATCCGCATCTTCGGGACTCCCCTGGCTGCTTCACTTCCGGCGAAGACCGCCACCTCGCCAAGTCGGTCCTCGGTCAGGAGCCCTTCGAGGAGAACGGCGTGACCAAGAACGTTCGACGCGAACATGTAAGTGGCCCCGTCTGCGGTCAAGTCCATCGGCGTCTTGCCGCCAATTCCACCAGCGTTCATGACCAGCGCGTCGAGCGATCCGTTGATGCCCGCCAGGCCGGCGCGGACCGAACCCAGATCGGCAACGTCCATGAGAATGATGTCGAAGATGGACCGGCCGGTCGCGGCTTCGAGTTCGGCCTTTGCCGTTGTCGCCCGATCTTGGTTCCGGCACGCCAGGTAGATCCGCGCCATCTCGGGACGTAGCGCCAGTTGCCGGGCCACGTCCTTGCCGATCCCGGCGTTGGCGCCCGTGATCAGCACCGTCTTTCCTGGGAGTGTGCTCATCGGGATTGCCTCTCATCTGTGGGCCTAGTCAGGCTGGACAGCTCTTGCCGGGTTGCGTCCGCAGGTGCTCCCGGGTTGCTATAGACCCGTAGCGGGTCGACGAGCACTGCGAGTCGGCGCTCTCGGACCATGACGGCATCGAATTCGCCCCAGTCGTCGTGCTGGCCACCGGCGGCGATAAAGATGACCCCAAGCAAGGACGGCAGGTCAGCATCTGGAGCCACCTCGATCAGCCAGGGACGCCGTCTGGCAAGCTGAAACGGGCATCCATCGCGACACTTCGGACATCGATCAGCTGCTGATATTCAGGCGAGTTGTACCATCTGACGGCCGTCTCATATTCCGGAAACCGGATGATCGCCCCTGAGGAGAGCATTGGATCGCCATGCCGGATCTCCCAGTTACTGTTGGCGAGAACCTCGCCTCCGTGCTCTTTGGCCGTCTGCCCAGCGTTGGGGCTGTATTTCTTACGCACAACATCCGGGTCCTTGACTGTGAATTCGATAATGACGTATGCGCTCATGTGGATACTCCTCAGTTGTTAGTTGTGATCTGTGTTCTATGTCTTCACACCTAAACGTCGCCGTGGTACGACTGGTGTTATGTCGCGACCCGGCCTCCATCGACCGCAAGAGTGACGCCGTGGACGAAGCTGGCATCATCACTTGCGAGGAAGACGATCGCCGCAGCAAGTTCCTCGGGCTGAGCTACGCGACCTGCTGGTGCTAGTGCTGCGAGCTGATTCACCATCTCGTCGGGGACACCTTCCATCATCGGGGTGCGCGTCGGACCGGGAGCAACGGCGTTGACCCGAACACCACGAGCGCCGTATTCGGCGGCCCAGGCCTTCGTCAGCAGTTCGAGAGCCGCTCGGCTGGCGCCGTACATAGCCATGCCGGCCTGTCCGAAGCTCGCGACCATCGTGCTGACGTTGACGATCGAACCCCATCCGCGTTCGGCCATGGCTGGCGCCAGTGACGCGACGAGGAAGAACGGAACCTTGACGTTCAGTGCAAAGGTCTCGTCGAACTCTGCTTCGGTGGCTGCGTTGCTTGGTCCGAGCAAGGCGACGCCAGCGTTGTTGATGAGGATGTCGACGTGACCGTCGCCTGCCTCAGTGGTCCACTCGACTAGGTCCTGGGCCGATTCGAGGTCGCTCAAAGTAGTGAGCCGGAACGTTGCGCTGCCGCCGCTGCCTTCGATCTCGGCGATCACGTCTTCTTGCCCTTTAGGTCAGTCATGCGATGTCGTCCTCTCGCCCAGAATGGGTGGTGCGACTCACTCTGACAGTTCGGTACTGAGTTGTCAAACTCAAAATCCTGCTAACATTGGTGCATGGTCAACGAGACGAGCGACCGGCCGAGGCTCACCCCCAAGGGAGCACGCACCCGGGCACGAATAGTGGAGGAGGCCGCCGCCCTCATCCATGAGCGCGGGGTGGCGGGCACCACCTTGGAAGACGTCAAGGTGGCGGCGGAAGTCAGCGGCTCTCAGATGTACCACTACTTCCCCGACAAGAACGAACTCGTGCAGGCGGTCATCGA
>JBEKGC010000466.1:0-5200 GCA_050013055.1 Streptosporangiaceae bacterium | reverse complement strand
GAACGGCCCCGGCATATCGAGGTACAGGTCTTCGCCGACACCTATGGGCAGGTCGTGCACCTGTTCGAGCGGGAGTGCTCGATCCAGCGGCGGTACCAGAAGATCCTGGAGGAGTCGCCGTCGCCGGTTGTCGACGACACGCTGCGGGCCGAGTTGGGGTCGGCGGCGATCGCGGCGGCGAAGGCGATCGGCTACGTCGGCGCCGGCACGGTCGAGTTCATCCTCGACTCCGCTGGCGAGTTTTTCTTCCTCGAGGTCAACACCAGGCTGCAGGTCGAGCACCCAGTCACCGAGGCTGTTACCGGCCTTGACCTGGTTGCCCTGCAGCTGGCTGTGGCCGAGGGCAAGCCGCTGCCCGGCAAAGCCGTGCGGGCCAGCTTGAGCGGTCATGCGATCGAGGCGAGGCTCTACGCCGAGGACGTGGCCGCGGGATACCTGCCGGCCACCGGCTCGCTGCTGCTGTTCGACGTGCCATCCCTGCCCGGCGTGCGCATCGACGCCGGGGTCCGGACCGGCGGGCAGGTCAGCGTGCACTATGACCCGATGCTGGCGAAGGTGATCGCGCACGCCCCGACCCGCGAGCAGGCCGCGCGGCTGCTGGCCCGCGCGCTGGCCGAGACGCGCGTGCTCGGGGTGGTCACCAACCGCGACCTGCTGGTCGGGATCCTTCGCGAGCAGGAGTTCCTCGATGGCCACATCGACACCGGCTATCTGATCCGTCATGACCCGGCGACGCTGATGGCCGGCGACGAGCACCGGCTCCCGGTGCACGCGCTGGCCACCGCGCTGGCTGACCAGGCCCTGCGCCGCGCCGAGGCGTCCGTGCTGGCCGGTGTCCCGTCCGGCTGGCGGAACGTGCCCAACGCCCGGCAGCAGGCCGGCTACCAGGTGGCCGGGCGCGGGTTCCAGGTCGAGTACGGCATCTGCGGCCCGTTCGTCGGCGCGGTCGTCGATGGCGTCGAACTCGGACCGGTCCTGCTGCGCGGCTGTACCGCGGCCGAGGTCGACCTTCAGATCGACGGGGTGCGCCGCCTGGTTGCCGTCGCCCGCGCCGGCGACATCCGGTATGCCGACTCCGCGCTCGGCGCCACCACCCTGGTCGAGCAGCCGAGGTTTCCCGAGACGCAACAGCAGGCCACGGCCGGCTCCCTGCTCGCGCCGATGCCCGGCACCGTCGTGCGGGTCCAGGCGCGGCTCGGCGAGGCCGTCCACGCCGGGCAGGTGCTAGTGGTGCTGGAGGCGATGAAGATGGAGCACCCGGTGCGCAGCCCGCACGAGGGCACGCTGGCTCAGCTGAACGTCTCAGCCGGACAGACCGTAAACATGGGCACTGTGCTCGCCGTCGTCGAGGGCGCCGCCGACGGTCCGGCTGACAGCGCAGGCGGGAGTGACGGTGTCCGTGACTGAGCAGCAGGTCCGCTACGAGGTGGTCGACGGCGTCGCGTGGCTGACCATCGACCGGCCCGAGGCCCGCAATGCCCTGAACAAGGCGGTGCGAGGCGGCCTGTTCGCCGGGGTGCACCGCTTCAACGCCGACCGCGCGGCGAAGGTACTGGTACTCACCGGCGCCGGGGACGCCGCCTTCTGCGCCGGCGGCGACCTGAAGGAGATGGCCGAGGTCGCGCTGCAGGTCCCGCCGCCGGATTTCCTGCCGCAGTTCGGCCGCAACATCGAGGTCGCCAAGCCCACCATCGCCGCGGTCAACGGCCTCGCGCTGGCCGGCGGTTTCCTGCTGACCCAGATGTGCGACCTGTGCGTGGCGGCGCAATCAGCGCGGTTCGCGATCACCGAGGTAAAAGTCGGCCGCGGCGCCCCCTGGGCCGCGCCGCTGCCGTGGCTTATCCCGCCCCGCGCGGCGATGGAGATCCTGCTGACCGGCGACCTGATCGACGCCGAACGAGCCGAACGGATCGGCCTGGTGAACCGGGTCGTCCCCGACGCCGAGCTGCGCGAGAAGACCCAGGAGCTGGCCCGGCGCATCGCCAGCAACGCGCCACTGTCGGTGCTCGCGGCCAAGAAAACCGTCCGGCTGGTCGCCGAGTACCCGCTCAGCGCCGCCTTCCAGGAGGCCGAACGGATCTGGAACCCGTCTACACCAGCCAGGACGCCCAGGAGGGACCCGCGGCCTTTCGCGACAAGCGAGCCCCGGCTTGGAAGGGATGCTAATGAGCGCCACCAACCAGCAGGCCGACACCGCAGGAGCCGGCCATATCGCCGCCGCGCCGGGAGGCCGGCCGTGACCGCGCTGCGGATCGCGAACGCGTCGGGTTTCTACGGCGACCGGCTCGCGGCGATGCGCGACATCGTGGAGGGCGGTCCCGTGCACGTCGTCACCGGTGACTATCTCGCCGAACTAACGATGCTGATCTTGTGGAAGGCCAGACGGAAAGACCCCTCGGCCGGCTACGCCCGCACCTTCCTCACCCAGCTGGAGCAGGTGCTGGGCACCGTGCTGGACCGGGGGATCCGGATCGTCACGAATGCGGGCGGCCTCAACCCGGCGGGGCTCGCCGGCCAGATCGCTGCCGCCCTGGCCGAGGGCGCCGACATCGTCGTCTGCCCCCGCGTCACCGACGCCTCTCTCGTGGTCGGCCCCGCAGCCTGGTGGCACGGCTGGTCACGCACCAGCTACGACGCGCTGGCCGACGCGGTCGCCGCCGGGCACGTCATCGAATGCGGACCACAGGCCACCGGCGGCAACTACCCGTGGCCGGAGGAAATCCGCGACCGCCGCCGGCCCGGCTACCCGATCGCCGAGATCGAGGCCGACGGGTCCAGCGTGATCACCAAACACCCCGGCACCGGCGGCCTGGTCTCCGTCAGCACGGTCACCGCGCAGCTGCTGTACGAGATCGGCGCGCCCGGCTACGCCAACCCGGACGTGGTGGCGCACTTCGACACCATCCAGGTGTCTCAACGAGACACCGATCGAGTGCAGCTCAGCGAGACCCGCGGCAGCGCGCCGACCGGACAGCTCAAGGTGGCGATCGACTACATCGGCGGCTACCGCAACACCATGACACTTGTGCTGACCGGCCTGGACATCGAGGCCAAGGCCGCGGCCGCCGAGGCGCAATTGTTCGACGTGCTCGGCGGAAAGGACCAGTACGACGACGTCGACGTGCGGCTGCTGCGCTTCGACCGCCCCGACGCGCCGACCAACGCCCAGGCCACCGCCCACCTGCAGATCACCGTGAAAGACCGCGACCGCGCCCGGGTGAGCCGGCGTTTCTCCAGCGCCACCATGGAACTGTTCCTCGGCGGCTACGCCGGCTTCCACACCACCACCCCGCCCACCGACGCCACCGACTTCGGCGTGTACTGGCCCGCCCTCATACCCGCCGGCCTCGTCACCCAGCGGCTCGTCCTGCCGGACGGCAGCGTGCGCGTCATCGAGCACACCGCCCCCGCGGACACGACTGCCCACGCAATCCGCGCGGCGGCCGGCGCCGGCCCAGGCAGGGCTGACTCACCCGCAGCCGCCCCGCCCCGCCCCGCCCCGGACGCATCTTCCGGGTCGGCTGCCATAAGTACCGGCACCGCCCGGGGACCCCTCGGCCTGGTTTGCGGCGCCCGGTCCGGCGACAAGGGCGGTAACGCCAACATCGGGCTGTGGGTCCGGACCCCAGCCGAGCACGAGTGGCTGCGCGACTACCTCACCATCGAGCGGTTCCGGGAACTGCTCCCCGAGTCCGCGGGACTTGCGGTGCGCCGTTACGAGCTGCCCAACCTGCTCGCGGTCAACTTCGTGATCGTCGGGTTGCTTGGCAACGGCGTCGCCGACTCCACCCGACCCGACCCGCAGGCCAAGGGCCTCGGCGAATACGTGCGCTCCCGCCACGTCGACCTGCCGGCGGCCTGGCTCGCGGGACCGGGATCGTGACCGGCGACGCCCGGGACACGCGGGCTGCGGCCGGCACCGACCGCCGCCACCCTAGTCTGTACAGCGTGCCACTTCCCGACCAGCAGCCGGCCGAGATCCGGCCGGTCCGCACCCGCGACCCGGCCCGCAAACAGCGGATCCAGGCCGCCGCCGCGGACCTGTTCGCCCGCAACGGATTTCACTCGGTCTCGATGGAAGACATCGGTGAGGCGGTCGGGATCACCGCCTCGGCCATCTACCGGCACTACGACAGCAAGACCGCCGTGCTGGTGGCGATGTTCGACCGGGTGATCGACCAGCTGCTCAGCGAGGGGCAGCAGCTGGCCACGGACCGGCAGGCCGACCCGCTCGACGCGCTGACCCAGCTGATCGGCGGCCAGATCGGCTTCGTCGTCGATGACCGCGATGTCGCCCAGGTGTACTTCCGGGAGATCGCGAACCTGCCCGAGGCCGACCGGCGCAGCCTGCGCCGCAAGCAGCGGCTGTACGTGGAGGAGTGGGTGCACCTGCTCACCGAGCTGCGCGGCGACCTCGACGACACCGCCGCCCGCACGGTGGTGCACTGCGCGATCGGCGCGATCCAGTCCACCCTGCAGCACTCCGCCGGGCTGCCCGAGGACCGGCTGCGGGAGACGCTGCGCCGCTCCGCGCTCGCTGTCCTGACCGCCGAGGCGACTGACGAATACCGCCAAACAAGAGGGGACAGCTCGTCATGACCGATGAGGCCTACATTTACGAGGCGATCCGCACACCACGCGGCCGCGGGAAAAAGGGCTCCCTGTACGCGACCAAGCCGGTCGACCTCATCGCCGGGCTGATCGGCGAACTGCGGTCCCGGCTCCCGGGCCTCGACCCGGGCTACATCGACGATCTAGTGCTCGGCGTGGTCACCCCGATCGGCGACCAGGGGGGCGACCTCGCCAAGGCTGCCGCGCTGGTCGCCGGGCTGCCCGACACGGTCGGCGGGGTGCAGGTCAACCGGTTTTGCGCCTCCGGGCTGGAGGCGGTCAACCTGGCCGCGCAGAAGGTCCGCTCCGGCTGGGACCAGCTGGTGCTGGCCGGCGGGGTGGAATCGATGTCGCGGGTGCCGATGATGTCCGACGGCGGGCCGCTGTTCACCGACCCGGCCACGACCTATGACCACTACTTCGTGCCGCAGGGCATCGGCGCCGACCTGATCGCGACCATCGAGGGATTCAGCCGGGAGGACGTCGACGCCTACGCCGTCCGCTCCCAGCAGCGCGCCGACACCGCCTGGCGCGAGGGCAGGTTCAAGCGCTCGATCGTGCCGGTCACCGACGGCAACGGTGTGACGGT
>JBEKGC010000465.1:0-5234 GCA_050013055.1 Streptosporangiaceae bacterium | reverse complement strand
GCCAGGTCGCTGATGCGGTCCGCCCACACCCCGCCGGCGTTGACGGTGACCCGGGCCCGGATCTCCAATCGCTGCCCCGTCACCTCGTCGGCCACGGTCACGCCCGTCACCCGGGCCCCGCCGAGCAGCCCGTCCACCCGGGCATGGTTGGCCAGCACCGCGCCGAACTGGTGGGCGGCCCGCGCCACCTCGATGGTCAGCCTGGCGTCGTCGGCCTGCCCCTCCCAGTACCGGAAGCCGCGTGACCGCCCGCCGAACCCAGGGACCGCTTCCCGGACGTCCGCCGCGCTCACGGCCCGGTAACCGCCGATGTTCCGCCCCGCCGCCAGCATCCCGTACGCGGCCAGCCCGGCCCGGTACCGTGCCCGGGTACGCGGGTCGCCGGCCAGCATGTACATCGGGACCGGCCGCACCAGGTGCGGAGCGAGCCTGCGCAGGATCCCCCGCTCCCGCAGCGACTCCCTGACCAGGCCGTACTCCCCGTGTTCGAGATACCGCAGCCCCCCGTGGATCAGCCGCGAGGACCGGCCGGAGGTCCCGGCGGCAAAGTCGTCCTTCTCCACAAGCGCGACCGAGAAACCCCGCGTCACGGCGTCCAGGGCGATGCCCACTCCGGTGATCCCGCCCCCGATCACCAGCACGTCCAGCCGTTCCCCGGCCATCCGGCCCAGGTTGCCCGAGCGGGTCGCGGCAGAAAACGGCAGCATCGTCCGATGCTAACCCCATCCGCGGCCGTGCCGATGGGCGGCAAACCCGGTCAGGCCAGGTCCGCGAGCAAGGCGTCGAGGGAGAGTTCCTCCTCGATGCGAACATTATGGCGCGCCATGGCGGCCGCCAGGCCCGGATCCCAGGGGGTCGGGACCGGGTCGCCGGCCAGCCGGGGCAGCCGCGCGGCGTCATGCGCGGCCAGCACGGTCGCCGCCGCGGCCTCGTAAGCGTCCTGGTCATACCGCCACGGCTGCCAGCGTGACGGTCCCTGGCCCACTCGCTGACGGACCGCGCTGGCGATCCGGATACCGCCCCAGTCGAAATCCCCGTGGTAGCGGAACTCCGCGCCGCCCGCCGCCAACAGGTCAAGGAGACGCCATCCGGCCGCGGATGGCTGGCCGCCGCCGCAGACTAGTGGCGGGCAGCGGCTACCGAGCTCGTCCGCAGCCGCCGCGATTATCACGGGATTTTCGCAGATCCGCACGAGCCCCGCTGATAGCGCCTCATCGTGGCAGCGCAGCTGCCGGAGGGTGAGCATGGCCGGCTGCCCGGTTTCCCGGTGCAGCGCCAGCACCTGGCCCAGGGCGGTGCGGCTGTCGCCGGGCAGGCCGAGGCAAAGCACAAGCGAGGAGAGGTCGTCCAGGTGAACGCCCACGGAGGCCCACACGGTACGGCGGGAGTCCGCGCTCACCTCGGCCGCGAACGGCAGGCCGGCCAGCGCCCGGACCGCGGACAGAGCGAGCGTCCCGGCCGGACGCCCGTCATCGAGGGCGTGCGCGTCGCCGCAGCATTCAGCGGCGAGCCGCCCGATCGGGATGCCCCGCGACGGCAGTCGCCGCAGCACCGCCGCCACCTGGTCGAGCAGCGGCAGCGCCAGATCGGGTGACGGGGCGAGGCGGCGCACCACGCCGGTCGCGTCGAGCCATGCCCGCCAGGCGGCTAGCTCGGCGCGGCCCGCCACGGCGTCGTCCACCGGCGCGAATGCCGCCGCCCAGGCGGATACCGTATCCGCCCGGTCGCGGTTGCGGTCCCGGAGCGGGCCGGCCAGCAGCGTCACGGCCTCGGCCAGCCCGCCTGGCGCGACCCCGCTGGAGCGCAAGACCCGGTCCACCTCGGGCAGCGACACCGACAGCGACGTACCCGAACGGGGTGACCTGCCGGTTAGCCGTTCGGCCGCCCGCCGCTGCTCCACGGTCGCGCCGGTCAGGGTCACGGTCCCGGTCAGCGGGCGGCCGGCCTCCAGCCGGTCCCGCGCCCGCTGGACCAGCCACGCGGTCGGCTCGCCGCCCAGCAGGCGGTGCAGCCTGGTGCCGTCCCGCGCGGTGTCGGTCACACTGCCGGTCACACTGTTGGCCATGCTGCCGGTCACACTGGCGCCCGTTCGGTCCGGCGGCGTTCCCGGCCGTCCCATCGCCACGGCGTCACCAGGACCGCGTCGATGCCGTCCTGGCGCGCGAGCTGGCAGATGCCAAGTCCGGGCACCTGCGGGTAGCAGCCCCACTCGCGCTCGCTGGTCATGACCACATCCATGTCGAAGGTGGCCAGCAGGCCCAGGCACTTGGCGCGGGAGTCGTCGTCCACCCCGGCGAACGCCTCGTCGAGGGCGATCAGCCTCGGCGCGTGCGGGTTGCCGGCCGACTTGTAGTGCGACGAAGCCGCCGCGAACAGCGGCACCGACACCACAAGCGCGCGCTCGCCTCCCGAAGCGGGGCCGGTGGCGGGCCGCCACTGCCCGTCCTGATAGCGCTGGATCACGAACTCGTGCCAGCCCCGGTAGTCGAGCGCCACCGTCAGCGCCTCGGCCCAGCCGGCCGCCGGATTGTCCGCGTGCTCGGCCGCGATCCGCTGCTGCAGGAACGCCCCGACGAGCGTCCGGTCAGCGGCGGACCACGCGTCGATCGTCTGCCGGAGCTTGAGCCTCACCCGGTCGAGCCCCTCGGGCGCGTTCCTGGCCTGCTGCCAGATCAGCCGCAGCTTCATGCCGGTCGACGTCGGCCGCGATTCGAGTTCGTCGTTCATCTGCCTGACCTCGGCCTCGGCCGCGGAAATCAGCTCCTGCAGCGTTCCCGCCACCTCGTTGAGCAGGTGATTCTCCAGGATCTCGCGCTCTCGCGCCGACAGCAGCGCGGTTCGCTGCTCCACCTCCGCCGCCAGCGCGCCGGCCAGCCCGGGCAGATCGTGGCGGCGGCCCTGGAAGATCACGTCGATGACGATGACCCCTTCGGTCAGCGTCAGTCCCGCCGAATGCCCGTGCCTGGCCATCGCGTCCGCCAGCAGCTTGTGCTCCTCGGTCACCCGCTTCTGGATCCGGTCCCACGGCCCGTCGCCGTCGTCCACGGAGTCGAGTTCGGCGTTGACGGCGCGGGCCAGGACCACGGCCGGCGTCGGCGCCCACGGCTGATCGGTGCCGGGGATCTCCAGCGAGACCGCGACCCGGAGCAGCCCGGTGGCGGCGAACGCCTGGAACTCGCGCACCGCGTCGTCCCGCTGCCGCGAGGCGTCCTCGACCTGAGTCCGCAGTTCGCCCTGTTTCCCGTCCGCCTTGCCCCGCGCCTCGAGCGCCCCCTGTTCCCGCTGGCGGGCGTCCCGCTCGGATGTCCTCAGCCGGCCCAGGGCGCCGGTCACGTCGGCCAGCCGCCGCTGCAGCTCCTCCACCGCCGTGCCGACCGTGGCCAGCAGCTCCTGGTACGTCGCCGCCGCCGCGCCGGCCGCCTCCCGGGCCTCGGCGGCCCGCTCGCTCGCCTGCAGCAGCAGCAGCCGGCTGTCGGCGAGCTCAGACTCCGCCTCAGCCGCGGCGCGAATCGCGGCGTGCGCCGCCTCGGCGGCCGGCCACAGCCCGGCCAGCGCCACCCGGTACGCCCCTATCCCCGCCCGGACGCCGCCCAGCGCGTCCGGGTCCGCGGGCAGCCGGACATCTGCGGCGAACTCCGTGACTCGTGCCTGCGCGGTCGCCAGCTCCTGCTGCCGTCGCCCGCACACGGTCACGGCCGTCGCGTGCTCCTCTCGGGCCCGGGCGAGCGCCCTGCGCTCCACGGCGGCCCCGGTGTGCGCCTCGCGGACCCCGCCGTCGGGCGGCACCGTCCGGTGCTCCGCGGCGAGCCGTTCCTGCCGTGCCTCGATGTCCGCCAGCTCCGCGTCGATTCCCTTGATCGCGGCCCGCTCCTGCTGCCACTCGTGCTCGAGCGACAGGATCCGCGCCCGCCGCGCGGCCTCCCGCGCCCCCTCGCCGATGTAGCCGGCCTGGTCCTTGCGCCAGGCGCCGCTCAGCACCCCGTTGGACCACCGCCCGTCCGTGGTCAGCCAGGTCCCGCCCGGGCCTGCGGGGCCAGCGGCACGTCCGATAGCCCGCAGAACGGAATCCACCGACTCCTCCCGCAATGTTCCAGCCTGCAGGTCGTCGGGATCGATCGCGGGCACAAGCAGGCCGGCGCACGACGCCCCCGGCACCGGGGCACACCCGGAAACCACGATCACGTCCCCGTCGACGAGATTCCCCTCCGGCGTTACCCACGCGTCGAGAATCCCGGCCGCCTCCAGGGCCGCCTCAAGCCCCGCGCGCTCGTCATCGGACAGGCCAGGCGCGAAGTCGGTCACCTTCCACAGCGGTGCTCCGGGGCGGCCGTCGCGAACTCCGGCGGCCCGCGTGTGCGGGACCGGCGGGGCGTCGTGGCCGCCCGCGCGCAGCCGGCCGATCTCATCCGCCAGTTCGCCCGCCCGCGTCAGGTGCCGGGTTCGCTGACCGCTCAGTGTCCCCGCCAGCCGGCCGAGTTCGGCGCCGGCCGCCCGGGCGGCGGCGTCGATGACCGCAACCGCGGGGTTCGCGCCCTCGCCGGTCAGGCCCCAGGACTCCAGGGCGGCGATCAGCTCGCCGGGATCGGCCACCCGCAGCTCGGCCAGGCCGCTCAGGTGCAAGCGGTAGGCGTCCAGGAGCAGCCGCATCCGTTCCGCTACCATCTGGTCCGCGGTGGTGACCCGATCAGCCGCGGCCAGGACCTCAGCCGACAGCCTGCCTTCCGCCTCCTGCGCGGCCCGCAGCTGCCGTTCGCATGTCGCGGACTCTTCCAGCCGCCGGGCCAGCTGTGCGACGGCCTCCGCCTGCCGGTCGGCGATGGCCTGGGCGTCGCGCCTGGCCCGGGCGAGAAGGTCAGCCGCCGGCGCCTCGGGGGCAGCCAGGTAGGCAGCGACCGCGCGGCGCTCGCCGCCGGGCCGTTCGGCTGGCGGGAAGGCATCCGGGCCGCCGCTTGCGCGGTCCGGCCCCTGAAGTGCCGCGACCGCGGCCTGATGCTGCCGGGCGCAGCTCGCGTCGGCGGCCGTGCTCGCGGCCTCGCGCAGCGCCTGGCCGAGGTTGTCCCGTCCGGCGCCGGCCCGGTGCGCGGTGAGGGTCGCCTTGTCGCCGTACCGCGTGACCTGGCCGGCCTGCCGGTCCCGGTCGGCCTCCCTGTCCTGTGCCGCCTTCTCCTTGCGGGCCGCGTCCTGGCGGAGCTGCTCGAGCCGCTCGGCGTCGCGCATGGCGGGATCGGCCTGCA
>JBEKGC010000464.1:0-5297 GCA_050013055.1 Streptosporangiaceae bacterium | reverse complement strand
TGCCGGCGGCAGTAATCGGCGAGTTCGGCGTCGGGCTGCCGCGCGGTCAGCACGGCGGTGCGTCCGGCCAGGATCGTGTCCAGCCGGACAGGGAGGCCGTCACCGGTGGATACCAGCGGGTTGGGGATCAGGCCGCCGGGCCGCAGCGCGGCGGGGATGCCGGAGCCGAAAGGCCGCCGCGGGGCGTGCTGCAGGGCGCCCGTCTTCAGCCGCGGCGTCGCGGTGGACCCCATGGTCTGGCAAACCCGCTCGCTGCGGACGCCCGCGGCCAGCGCGATCCGGCGGACGGCGGCAGCGCGGTCCTGGCCGCCGGTCATCACCCAGCCGACCCTGACGGCCTTTTTCACCAGGGCCTTGGCGTGCGGGCGGCGTTCGCTGTCGTAGGTGCCGAGCAGGTCTTCCCCGGCCCGGCCGGTGAGCACGTACGCGAGCTTCCAGGCCAGGTTGTCGGCGTCGCGTAGCCCGGCCGCCAGGCCCTGGCCGATGAACGGCGGGGTGAGGTGGGCGGCGTCACCCAGCAGGAAGATCCGCCCGCTGCGGAAGCGGGATGCCATCCGGGCGCGGAAGGTGTAGGTCGCGCTGCGGATGATCTGCAGGCCGTCAAGGTCGCTGCGCCCGGTCCAGGGCTGCAGCAGCCGGCCAAGGGCCTGCGGGGTGATCAGGTCGGCTTCGTCCTCACCGTCCCGCAGCCGGAACTCCCAGCGGTACCGGTCCCCGGTGACCTGCATGAAGGTGGCGGCGCGGGCGGGGTCGCAGACCTGCTCCACGCCGTCCCAGGTCTCCAGGCAGGTCTGGACGCGGATGTCGACCACGAGCCAGCGCTCGGTGAAGCGGAGGTCCTGCATGGTGATCCCGGTCAGGTCCCGGATCGTGCTGTTGGCGCCGTCGCAGCCCAGCACGACGCGGCCGGTGAGCGTCTCCGTTTCCCCGGCGACGCGGGCGTGCACCCGGACCGGCCCAGCAGGCCCCGTGGGGTCCGCGGTGCCCGCGCCAAAGGCGCCAGAGCACAGGGTGCCGGCGGCGCCGTCGAGCCCGCAGACCTCAACTCCGCGGCGGAATGTGATCAGCGGGTGCCGTTCCACCCGGGCGAGCAGCAGCTCTTCCAGGTCGGGCTGGTGGAACATGTTCGCCTGCGGGAAGCCGTGCTGGCTGGCCTGGTGCTCCCGCCGGAACTCGGCCATGACGCGGTGCCCGGCGTCGAGCAGGCGCAGCCCGCTGCCGGGCCGGGACCGGGCCAGGAATCCCTCGCTCACCCCGATCCGGTCCAGGGTCCGGGCGACCTCGTCGTCCAGGTGCACCGCGCGGGGCAGGGGATGGGGCTGGGTGCGGCGTTCCAGCAGGAGGACTGGGATCCCGAAGTCGGCGAGCAGGAGGGAAACGGTGCAACCGGTCGGGCCGGCGCCCACGGCGATGACGGGTTCCTGGGTGGCGGGGTTCTGGTCGTTCATGGTCGTGTTCCTTTCTCGGCAGGTCACTTCGCGGCGGTCTGGGCGGCGGACGACGGCCCGATGCGGACGGTGAGGGCGAAGCCGGCGACGGCTTCGCGGACCCTGCCGGGGTCGGCGCCGGTCACCGTGATGACGAGGCGTCCGCCTTCGTGCGCCGCGGTGGCCCGGGCGCCGGGCAGGCCCTCCGCGGCCAGGGCCTCCGTGACGCCGCGGACGGCGGCGTCGGCGGCCAGCGCGGGCTTGAACTGCTTGCCCACTGCCGTGACCGGGATCGCGTCGACCGGGTAGATGCGTTTCGGCCGGGCGGCGGGCTCGCCGATGGCGGCGGCGGCCCACGCCAGTAGTTCGGCCTCGTCGAACCGGCCGGGGGAGGCCGGGACGACGTAGGCCACCGGGACCTCGCCGGAGTGCCGGTCGGGGCGGCCCACGGCCGCCGCGGCGCGGACCGCGGGGTGGCGCAGCAGCGCCTCCTCGATCACCCGCGGGTCGATGTTGTGGCCGCCGCGGATGATCAGGTCCTTGGCCCGGCCGGTGAGATAGACAAGGCCGCCGGCGTCGACGTGGCCGAGGTCCCCGGTGTCCAGCCAGCCGTCACAGACGACACCCTCCCGGCTCACCCGGGGGCCGCCGAGGCGGGGGTCGGTCACGTAGCCGGCGAACACCGCGGGCCCGCCGATCGCCAGCACGCCGGTCTCGCCCGGGGCGCAGTCCGCCCACGACCCGTCCTCGCCGATCCGGACGGCTTTGACCTTCTGCCCGGGCAGGACGCGGCCGACCGACCCGGTCCGTTCCTCGCCCGGCTTGGTCCAGGTGCTGGCGCACGTCGCCTCGGTGAGCCCGTAGCCCTCCAGCAGGCGCCGCCCGGTGTGAGCGGCGAAGTCCCCGCGCACCGAGGCCGGCAACGGGGCTGCGCCCACGATAGGCAGCCGCAGCGAGCTGATGTCGGCGTCGACCGGGACCTGGGCCAGGGTGGCGTAGACGGTGGGGACGGCGGACATCGCCGTGATCTGGTAGTGCTCGATGATCGTCCAGAACCGGGCGTACAGTGCCGGGTCGCGGTAGCCCGCCGGGCCCGGCCACACCACCCGGGCGCCGCTGAACATCGGGGCGATGCCGGTGACGATCAGCGCGTTCACGTGGAACAGCGGCAGCCCGCCCAGCACCCCCTCCCCGGGCGCCAGCCCGCTGCACAAGGCGATGCCCTGGCCGCAGGCCAGCTGGTTGGCGTGGGTGTGCGCGGCGACCTTCGGGGCGCCCGTGGTCCCGCCAGTGTGCACGAACGCAGCGAGATCCCCCTCGGTCGGCAGGCTGGCGCCGGCCAGGTGCCCGGACGGCTGCCCAGCGATCACGTCGTCCAGGTACGTCACGATCAGGCCGGTCCCGCCCAGGGCGGGCGGCTCGCCGCGCGCGCCGTCGGGCCGCAGCGCGAGGACAGCGGTCATGCCCGTATGACGGGCTACCTCGAGCAGCCGCTGCCATAGCTGCGGGTCCAGCTCCGGCCCGGCCGCGACCAGGACCCGGGATCCCGTCCGGCGGATCAGCTCGGCGATCCGCTCGCCGGACAGCACGGGGTTGACCGGGGCGGCGATCCCGACGGCCTGCGCGGCCAGCGTAGCGGCGTACAGCATCGAGGTGTTCACGCTGCTGAGCGTCACCGCGTCCGCGCGCCGCACCCCCAGCGTGGTCAGCGCGTTGGCGATGCGGGTCACCGTGCCCGCCAGCTCGGCGTAGGTCCAGGCCAGGCTGCGGGTGAGATCGCCCGGATCCGGGATCCACTGGGTGGCGATGCCGTCCGGCCAGGTGCCGGCCGCGTCCAGCAGTAGCTGGTAGGTCGATTCCGGGATCTGGGCGCTCATGACGTCTTCCCGACCACGGTGGTGCGTTGCGTGCCGAGGTCGAGCTGCCCGTCGGCGGAGGCGATCGTCGCCGTGATGACGTCACCGTCGTGCAGGTAGCGGGGATTGCCCGCCTCCCGCTTGAAGAACAGCTTCCATCGGGTGGCGGGCGGCAGGAGCCCGGTGAGCGTTGCGGCGATCTTGGCCGGGGCCTTCAGTGCGGTGCCGCCGGGCGTGCCGGTCAGCAGCAGGTCGCCGGGGGTCATCGGCTGAAACCGGGACAGCAGGGTCAGCGCCCGGGCCGGCCGGACGATCATGTCCGCGGTGGTGCTGTCCTGGCGCACCTCCCCGTTGACTCGCAGGGTCAGCCGCAGCGAGTCCAGCCGGGCCAGGTCGGCCGCGTCGATGAGGGTCAGCCAGGGGCCGGCCGGGGTGAAGGTGGGGTAGGACTTGGACTCGTAGAACTGGGTCTTGGTGAGCTGGATCTGCCGGGCGCTGACGTCGTCGGCGACCACTAGGGCGGCGACGTAGCGGGCCAGGTCCGTGTCCGTCACCGTGGTGCCGACCGGCAGGTCGGCCCCGATGACCAGGCCGAGTTCGACCTCGTAGTCGAGGAATCCGACCCCTTCGGGGCGGATGATGTCCCCGGCCGGACCGGTGATCGAGTGCGAGGCCTTGCGGAAGAACGCTGGCGGGACCGTGTCCGGGTCGAACCCGGAGTCGACCGCGTGGGACCGGTAGTTCACCGCCTGGGCGACCACCCGGGCCGGCGCGGTCACCGGGCTGAGCAGATCCACGGACTCCGCGGGCACCGCGTCCTGAGGCGCGGCGGCCGCGGCCGCCTGCGCGGCCTCGACCGCCGCGGCCAGGACCGCCCGGTCGGCGAGCAGCGCGGCGGTCGTGGCGGCGATCAGGTCCAGCCGGGCCAACCCGGCGGGGGTCACGACCCACCAGCCGTCCATGGTGCGGGCCAGGCGGGCGCTCACGAGCTCATCGCCTTGATCAGGCCGCGCAGCGCGCGCAGGTCAACCTCGTTGCCCTTGTCTCGCAGCGCCTTGATCGCCGACACGACCACGCGCGGGTCGCCGCCCCCGGTGAACTCCGCCGTTGCCTTCGGCCCCCACTGGGCCAGGCCGCTGACCGACATCGGCGCCCAGCCGGGTTTCATCGCGGCGTCGAACACGTCGCCGTCGGTGTAGTGCTCGAACATCAGCCGGTCCGCGTCCCGCCAGTAGTCGAAGATCTGGCTGCCCTGGATGTGACGGCCCAGCCCCCAGGCGTGCCGGTAGCCGCGCTCGCGCAGGTACTCCCCGCTGGCGGCGACCTCGTCCAGGTCGGTGAGCTGGTAGGCCGAGTGCAGGTAGCCGGTCTGCGGCATCAGCGCCATGGCCAGGGTGTGATGGTCGGCCGGGACGCTGCCCAGGTCACAACGGATGAACGCCATCGAGGGCCCGCGGTCGCGCTGCCCGTCCAGGTACAGGAAGTCGCTGACGATCAGCCCGAGCACCTCCAGGTACCAGTCCAGGGTCGCGCGGAACTTGGTGGTGCCCAGCGCCACGTGTCCCAGCCGCTGGATCTCGGCCGGCCGCCGGGCCGGCCGCTGGGTGACGTTAGCGCGCGCGAGCAGGGTACCGAAGTTCAGCGGCAGCGGGGAGCGTCCGGGCAGCGTGGGCAGTTCCGGTATGCCGTGCACCACGCGCACCGGGAACCCGCTCGGGTCACGCAGCAGGACGGCATGGCCGCCCCAGTGCGCGGTGACCGTCCCGCCGGTCCCGCGGGCCAGCCGGTCCAGGTCGTCCCGGGCCCCCGCGGCGAAGGCGGGCCCGATGAAACGGGGCCGCGGGCCGCGGCGGATCACCAGGCACGCCGAGGCCGCCTGCCGGCCGCGCAGAAGCAGCGTGTCCGGCGTCCGGTCGGCCACGGTGAAGCCGAAGTCCGTGCCGAACCGCCCGGCGCGGTCCAGGTCCGGCTTCTCGAACTCCAGCCAGGCCAGCCCGGCCACCTTGACCAGCGG
>JBEKGC010000463.1:0-10857 GCA_050013055.1 Streptosporangiaceae bacterium | reverse complement strand
GTGCAGACCTGGGAGCAGATCACGGCCCTGTTCGCCGGGCTTGAGCTGGTGCCGCCCGGTCTGGTGGACAGCGCGGCCTGGCGGGCGGAATGGCCGGATACGGCGCGGGCGGACCGGGCCAGCATGATCGTGGGCGGGGTCGGCCGACGGCTGTGAATCTGCCCGGCCCGGGTGTCGGAAACGGCCGCGCCTCGTTCGTGGAGATGCTGACGGGGCGCCAACGGGGCCCCACCGACATGGAGGCGACTGTGAAGTACGTCATCTTGATCGCGAACACCGAGGCGTCCAGAAACCTGTCACCGGCCGAGCAGCAGGCCTGGTACGCCGACATCACGGCCTGGTACGAGAAGGGCGGCGGCGGGTCCGGCCGGCTGGTTGACGGCGGGAACCAGCTGGCGGCCGCCTCCGAAGGCAAGACGGTGCGGGCCAGCGGCGTCACCGACGGCCCGTTCATGGAGACCAAGGAGGCCCTGGGCGGGTACTCCGTGCTGGAGACCGACACCCTCGACGAGGCCGTGGACATCGCCAGGACCTGGCCCGGCGTGGACCAGGGCTGGATCACGATCGAGGTGCGGCCGACCCTGGCGATGTGACCGTCACGCTCTATAGGGACAGGCGGCGGGTGAGCAGCTCGCGTTCGGCCGGGTTGGCGGCCAGCGCGAGCGCTCGCTCGCGGGCGGCCCTGGCCTCCTCCTCGCGCCCGAGCCCGGTCAGCAGCCCGGCCCGCAGCGCGTGGAAGAGCCGGTAGGAACCAAGCTCGGCCGCGAGCGGCGTGATCTCGGCCAGCGCGGCCTCGGGGCCGAGCACGTAGCGGGTGGCCACGGCCCGGTTCAGCTGCACCACCGGGGACGGTGTCAGGGTCTGCAGCCGGTCATAGAGCAGCCGGATCTGAGCCCAGTCGGTGCGCTGGTAATCCGGCGCTTCCGCGTGCAGCGCGGCGATGGCCGCCTGGACCTGGTAGGGGCCGGCCTCCCGGATGGCCAGGGCCCGGTCGAGCAGCGTGACCGCCTCGCCGATCAGCGCCTGGTCCCACCGGGACCGGTCCTGCTCGGCCAGCCGGACCATCCGGCCCCATCCGTCGAACCTGGTCGCCGCGCGGGATTCGTGCAGCAGGAGCAGCGCGAGCAGGCCGAGCACCTCGGGTTCGCGCGGCATCAGCCGGTGCAGCAGCCTGGTCAGCGTGACGGCCTGGGCGGCCAGGTCGCGGCGGGCGGGCTCGCGGCCCGCGCTGGCCAGGTAACCCTCGTTGAAGACCAGGTAGACCACGGTGAGCACCTCGCTCAGCCGGCCGGCCAGCTGGTCGGGATCGGGTATCCGCACGTCGGCGCGGGCGGCGCTGAGCGCCTTGCGCGCCCGCAGCAGCCGCTGGCCCATCGTGGCCTCGCTGGTCAGGAAGGCGGCGGCGATCTGGTCGGTGGTCAGGCCGCACACGGCCCGCAGCGTGAGCGCGATCTGGGCCTCGCGCGTCAGCGCGGGATGGCAGCAGGCGAAGATCATGCCGAGGAGCTCGTCGTCCACCGACTCGGGGGCGGAGAAATGGTCGCTGGCGGTGGCCGCGAGCAGCGCCAGCTTCTGCTGCCCGGCCCGGTCCCGGCGCAGCCGGTCCAGGGCCTTACGGCGGGCCGTGGTGGCCAGCCAGCCGCCCGGGTTGGCCGGCCGCGGGCCGTCACGCCAGTGCTCGATCGCCTCGACGAACGCTTCCTGCACCGCCTCTTCGGCCAGCCCCACGTCGCCGAGCCGCGCAGCCAGCGCGGCCCTGATCCTCCTCGCCTCGGCCAGGTAGATCCGCTCGAGCTCGGCTGCGTCCACCTGGCCCGGAACCCGGCGGCTCAGGCGCCGCTGAACCGGGGCGGCCGCTTGGCGGCAAACGCCGCCAGGCCCTCGGCGAAATCACCGGAGGCCGCCATCTCCCGCTGTATCCCGGCCTCAAATTCGAGCTGGGCGTCCATCCGGTCGTACATCCACTGATTCAGCTGGCGCTTGATCCCCGCGTAGGACTTGGTGGCCCCGGCGGCCATCCGGTCGAGCAGCTCGCCGGTCCTGGCCCCGAACTCCGCGTCCGGCCAGGCCTGGTTGATCAGCCCCCAGTCCACGGCCTTGCGGGCGTCCAGCCGCTCACCCAGCATGGCCAGCTCGGCCGCCCGGGCGAAGCCGACCCGGGCGGGCACGAACAGCGACGAGCCGCCGTCCGGGACCAGGCCGATGTTGACGAAGGCCAGGGAGAAGTAGGCCGACTCGGCGGCGACCACGATGTCGCACGCCAGCGCGAGGGACAGGCCGATCCCGGCCGCCGCGCCGTTCACCGCGGCAATGACCGGCTTGGGCATCCGCCGGACACCGGTGATCAGCGGGTGGTACCGCTCGGTCAAGATCTTGTGCACGTCGACCGGGCCGCCGCCGGCCTGCTCGGCCGTCTCCTTCAGGTCCGCGCCGCTGGAGAAGGCGCGCCCGGCGCCGGTGATCACCACCGCCCGGATCTCCGGGTTGTCTGTGACCTCCCGGATCGCGGCCAGCAGGTCCGCGGAGAACTGCTGGCTCCACGCGTTCATCCGCTCGGGCCGGTTCAGCTCAATCGTCGCACCCGGCCCGCGACGGTACAGGTTGATCGTCTCATACTGGCGGTAAAGCTCATCGTCACTCACGCCGGCCATGCTAGCGGCTGATCGATCAGGAGAGAATACGAGTCATGCCCGCCAAGGACCAGGCCACCAGGAAGCTGCCCAGGAAGCTTTACGAGACCGAGCTGTACCGGTTGCAGGGCGAGCTGGTGAAGATGCAGGAGTGGGTGCGCACCGAGGGCGCCAGGATCGTGGTCATCTTCGAGGGCCGGGACGCGGCCGGCAAGGGCAGCACGATCAAACGGGTGACCGAGTACTTGAACCCCCGGGTCGCCCGGATCGTGGCGCTGCCCGCGCCGACCGAACGGGAGCGGTCCCAGTGGTACTTCCAGCGCTACACCGGGCACCTGCCCGCGGCGGGCGAGCTGGCCCTGCTCGACCGGAGCTGGTACAACCGGGCCGGGGTTGAGCACGTCATGGGATTCTGCACCAAGGAGGAGTACAGCCGGTTCCTGCACCAGTGCCCGATCTTCGAGCGGCTGCTTGTCGAGGACGGCATCTTGCTGCGCAAGTACTGGTTCTCGGTCAGCGACGAGGAGCAGCAGCGCCGCTTCAAGTCGCGGCTGCACGACCCCATGCGCAACTGGAAGCTGTCGCCGATGGACCTGCAGTCGATCACCCGGTGGGAGGACTACTCCCGGGCGAAGGACGAAATGTTCGTCCACACCGACATCCCGGAGGCACCGTGGCACGTGGTGGAAAGCGACGACAAGCGGTCCGCCCGGCTCAACATGATCGCCCACCTGCTCAGCACCATCCCGTATCGCAACGTACGCGCACCGGCCTTGAAGCTGCCGCCGCGTCCGGCCGCCCAGGGCTACATCCGCATCCCGCGGGACATGCAGGCCTACGTGCCCGACCACGCGGCCGGGCTGCTGGCGCAAGACCGGCGGTGACCCTCCTCAGCCGCTCAAAGGAAGCGGCCGGATATCCCATTCATAGGATCCGGCATTGGACATCTGGATAAGAGAGCCCGTCCGACCAGGCTAAAGCGGAAAATTATCTCTAATCTGCTCATACGCCTGCCGTGAAACGCCGGACCCGATTGGTGAGCTTGATCGGATACCTCGGCGGCGGGTATGGTGATTGCCGCTGTGACCCGGCGACGGGTCACCCTCTACAACCTGGGTCTGCGACGCAGGTCAGCGTCTGACCCGTGGTCAGACGAATACTCTTTCAATGGCATGGGAATCTGGCTCGTCATTAAACTGAGAAGGTAAAGGCGCGGCCCGGCCTGCCGGCGCTGACCGGAATGGAATAGCTGTGAGTAGCCGACGTCGGCGATAGCGGCAGGCGCGGCAGAAAGAAAGTGCAAAGCGTGATGTTCGAACCAAATATGCAGCCGATCGCCAGGGCAAGCGCGATCGCCGGGGAACTCTTAACCGGATCCTCGGCCGCCCTCCCGTAGCCCAGGCCGAGCCTCCCGCCATCCCCCGCCCGCAGGAGGCCGCCGCTTGTCTATGCTGCGAATTAGCTGCGAACTAACTACGGGATGTTCCGATTTGCGCAACAGCTTGTGGTTGGTTGACTACAATCAACCGTGTCCTCGGCGGGAGAAGCCCTATGATCATTCCGGCCTCGACGCACGTCGGTCGGCTTAGCCTCGAATCGCGCCATATGCCCGCGGCCAAGGGCGCAGGCGGAGACATCCATGACGCCATGGCGACGCCGTTCGGGATCCGGCTGCTCATCGGCGACGTCATGGGCACCGGCGAGTCCGCGCACCGAACCGGCCTGTCCGTGCTCAACGCGTGGCGCGAGCTGGCCTGGACCGAGCCTCACCTGCCGGACATCGCGGGCCGGCTGCACGCGGTGATCGCCCGGTCCGACCATCCGGAACGGTTCGTCACCGCGCTGCTTGTGAACTTCCCGGCCAGCCGGGACCCGGACGCCGACTCGGTCAGCTGGTCGCGGGCGGAGCTCGTCTGCTGCGGGCACCCGCCGCCGCTGCTGCTGCGCGGCGGGTCGGCGGCGTTCATCGAGCTGCACCCGGCGCCGCCGCTCGGCCTGCTCGACCTGACCGGCGGGCGGTGCCAGCCGAGCACGTTCGGTGTCGATGCGGGCGACCAGCTGCTGCTGTACACCGACGGCGTGTCGGAGGCCAGGGACGCGGCCGGCCGGTTCTTCCCGCTGGCCGACCGCGCGGCGCAGGCAGGGCTGGCGCAGGCAGGGCCCCCGATCTCCTCCGCCGTCTCCCCGGCCGGGCCGCACCTGCTCGACGAGCTGGTCACGGGCCTGACCGACCACGTCGGCGGCCGGGTCACGGACGACGTTCTGCTGCTGCTCGCCTCGGTGAGCTTAGCTACCCCGCAGGCCGGCCAGAGTTGGGGCATTGTTATCACCAGCCCCCGGGCGGCCGGGCCGGCAGGCATGAAACTATGCCGGGGGAAAGTACGAGGCGAGGAGGCAGGACATGGCGGTTCGACTACTCCAAGAACCGGGTCACCGACGAGACCATCCGGCTGCTGGTGGCCCTGGCCGCAGAATCCGGCCTGGCCGAACGCCGCGACGCGATGTTCCGCGGCGAGCACATCAACGTCTCGGAGAACCGGGCCGTGCTGCACGTCGCGCTGCGCAGGCCGGCTGGGGAGCAGCTGGTGGTGGACGGCACCGACGTGGTGGCGCAGGTGCACGAGGTGCTCGGCCGGATGGCGGACTTCGCCCGCCGGGTCAGGTCCGGTGACTGGAAGGGTTACACCGGCAAGCCGATCAAGAACGTGGTCAACGTCGGCATCGGCGGGTCCGACCTCGGCCCGGTGATGGCGTACGAGGCGCTGCGGCACTACGCCAGCCGGGACATCACGTTCCGGTTCGTCTCCAACGTGGACTCCACCGACTTCGCCGAGGCCACCCGTGACCTGGACGCCGCTGAGACCCTGTTCATCATCTCCTCCAAGACGTTTAGCACGCTGGAGACACTGACCAACGCCACCTCCGCGCGCGACTGGGTGGTCGGCGAACTCGGCAGCGAGGACGCGGTGGCCAAGCACTTCGTCGCGGTGTCCACCAACGCCGAGCGGGTGGCCAAGTTCGGCATCGAGGTGGCCAACATGTTCGGGTTCTGGGACTGGGTCGGCGGCCGGTACTCGATGGAATCGGCCATCGGGCTGTCCACCATGGTCGCGATCGGGCCGGAGGCGTTCGGTGAGTTGCTGGCCGGGTCGCACGCGATGGACGAGCATTTCCGCACCGCGCCGCTCGAGCAGAACCTGCCGGTGCTGATGGGCCTGCTCGCGCTGTGGTACCGCGACTTCTTCGGCTGCCAGACCTACGGCGTGATGCCGTACGAGCAGTACCTCAAGCGGTTCCCCGCCTACCTGCAGCAGCTCACCATGGAGTCCAACGGCAAGCACGTCACGCTGACCGGGGAACACGTCGGCTACGACACGGGCGCGGTGTTCTGGGGCGAGCCTGGCACCAACGGGCAGCACAGCTTCTACCAGCTCATCCACCAGGGCACCACGATCATCCCGGTCGACCTGATCGGCTTCGGCAAGACGCTGAACCCCATCCGCGACCACCACGACATCCTTTCCTCCAACGTGTTCGCGCAGGCGCAGGCGCTTGCGTTCGGGAAAACAGAAGAAGAAGTACGGGCCGAGGGCACGCCAGAAAACGTGGTGCCGCACCGGGTGATGGAAGGTAACCGGCCGTCCAACGTGCTGCTCGCCGAGATCCTCACCCCCCGGATCCTCGGGTCGCTGATCGCCCTGTACGAGCACAGCGTGTTCACCCAGGGGACGATCTGGGACATCGACTCGTTCGACCAGTGGGGCGTGGAACTCGGCAAGGTGCTCGCCGTCAAGATCATCCCCGAGCTGACGAGCGCGGCCGAGCCGGCCCTGCAGCATGACTCCTCGACCAACAATCTCATCCGCAGGTACCGCGCGCTCAAGACTAGGTAGGGACGAAGCAGCTATGCCAACTGATACGCCGATGCAGCTCGGTATGATCGGGCTCGGCCGGATGGGCGCCAACCTCGTCCGCCGGCTCATGCGCGACGGCCACCGCTGCGTGGCCTACGACGTCAACGCCGACGCGGTCAAGGCGCTGGAAGCCGACGGCGCCCAGGGCGCCGATAGCCTGGCCGACTTTGTCGGCAAGCTGGAGACGCCGCGGGCCATCTGGATCATGGTGCCGGCCGGCATCGTGTCCAAGCGACGACATCATCCGGGCCAAGGACCTCAAGAGCTCAGGCATCCACTACGTGGACGTCGGCACCAGCGGCGGGGTCTGGGGCCTGGACCGCGGCTACTGCCTGATGATCGGCGGCGAGCCCGGGCCGGTGCAGCACCTGAACCCGCTGTTCCTGACCATCGCCCCCGGCAAGGGCACCGCCGAGCCCACCTCGGGCCTGCAGCCCGGGGGCACCGCCGAGCAGGGTTACCTGCACTGCGGCCCGAACGGTGCCGGGCACTTCGTCAAGATGGTGCACAACGGCATCGAGTACGGCATGATGGCCGCGATCGCCGAGGGTCTGTCGATCATCAAGCACGCCGACGTGGGCAAGCACACGGCGCAGTTCGATGCGGAGACCGCGCCGCTGCGTAATCAGCTCCTGGCTGGTCGACCTGACCGCCGCCGCCTTCGCCAAGTCGCCGGACCTGGACGACTTCAGCGGCCGGGTGTCGGACTCCGGTGAGGGCCGGTGGACCGTGCTGGCCGCCGTGGACGAGGGCGTGCCCGCCTCGGTCATCGCCGCCTCGCTGTACGAGCGGTTCGAGTCCAGGGACATGGGCGCGTTCACCGGGAAGATCTTGTCGGCGATGCGCTCGGAGTTCGGCGGCCACGCGGAAAAGAAGGCCTGAGTCCTTTATGAGCAAGAACGGATCGTCTCGGCCGGAGGACCACGTCATCGTGCTGTTCGGCGCGACCGGCGACCTGGCCAAGCGCAAGCTGCTACCCGGCCTGTTCCACCTGCACGCGGCCGGCCTGCTGCCGCACGAGTACCGCATCATCGGGTCCTCGCCGGCCGCGTTCGCGCTGAGCCAGGAGCAGTTCCGCGCGCGGGCGGAACAGGCCTGCGCCGACTTCTGCATCACCAAGCCGACCGATCCGTCCTGGCCGTCCTTCGCCGAACGCCTGTCGTTCGCGGCGGCCGAACCAGGAAACACCGCGGATCTTGAGAAGGCGATCCAGCAGGCGGAGAAGGAGATCGGCGGTACGCCCCACCGGCTGTACCACCTGGCCGTGCCGCCGGCCGCGTTCACCTCGGTCGTCGGCATGCTCGGCGACGCGGACCTGGTGAACAGCCTCACCCGGGTGATCATCGAGAAGCCGTTCGGCACCGACCTGGCCTCGGCCCGTGCGCTGAACCAGGCCGTGCTCGCGGTCTTCGACGAGTCGCAGGTCTTCCGTATCGACCACTTCCTGGGTAAGGAATCGGTCGACAACATCCTGGCGTTCCGGTTCGCGAACGGCCTCTACGAGCCGATCTGGAACCGTTCCAACATCCGCTACGTCCAGATCGACGTCCCCGAGACGTTGTCCATCGAAGGCCGGGCCGAGTTCTACGACGCGACCGGCGCGTACCGGGACATGGTGGTCACCCACCTGTTCCAGGTGCTCGGGTTCGTGGCCATGGAACCGCCGGTGTCGCTGTCCGCCCAGCAACTGCGGGACGAGAAGCTGAAGGTGTACCGGGCGCTGCGGCCCATAGATCCCAAGCACGTCGTCCGCGGCCAGTACCAGGGGTACCGTTCCGAGTCCGGGGTGAGGCCCGATTCGGACACCGAGACCATGGTGGCGGTGAAGGTCGAGGTGGAAAACTGGCGCTGGCACGGCGTTCCGTTCTTCCTCCGCTCGGGCAAGTCCATGGGCGCCTCGCGGCAGGTCGTCACGCTCGGCTTCCACGAGCCGCCGCTGCGCATGTTCAAGGCGCACCGCAGCGACATCCCCGCTGGCCGGGTGAACGAGATCGTCATCGATTTCGCCGACCCCGGCTCGATCAGCACCGAGTTCCTGGCCAAGGTGCCCGGTCCCGAGATGAGCATGGGCAGCGCGAAGATGGTGTTCAGCTACGAGGAATCGTTCGCCACGGCCAACGCGCTCGAGGGCTACGAACGGCTCATCCTGCTGGCCATGATCGGCGACCAGTCGCTGTTCACCAGCTCCGACGGGATCGAGCGGCTGTGGGAGATCTCCGAGCCGCTGCTGGAGAACCCGCCGCCGGCCGAGCCGTACGAGCCCGGCTCATGGGGCCCGTCGTCGATCGACAAGCTGATCGCGCCGTACCGCTGGCACCTGCCCGGCAGCTAGCGCGGGCCTTTGGGGCGGGCCTCCCCCCTCCCCCTCCCCCCGGTCTCGGCGAGCAGCGCTGCCGGTCAGGCAGCATCATGGTGCGTGGTCGAGACCGCGAGCTCGCGCCACTTGCTGAGTTCATCGGTGACCTGATGCAGCTTGGCCTCGACGGCCGCGACGCTGTCGGCGCCCAGTGGCAGCCGGACGGGCGGGTCGGCGGTGGTCGCGATCGTCACGATGGCCGCTGCGCCCGGTCCCGGTCTAAGCTGCCTGGCATGACGCCACGCGAGCTCACCCCCGATCAGCTGCTGTCAACCACGCGGGCGGTCCGCAAGCGCCTGGACCTGACCCGGCCGGTCGAGCGGGAACTGCTCCAGGAGTGCCTCGCCCTCGCCTTCCAGGCACCCACTGGCGGCAATCTCCAGGGCTGGCACTTTGTGCTGGTCACCGAGCCAGACCGCAAAAAAGCCCTGGCGGAGCTTTACCGAAAGTCCAAGAGCGAAAACGATCCATCCTCCACTCCGCCCGAGCATCAGCGGATGATGGACGCCTCCGCCTACCTGGCCGAGCACCTCCACGAGATACCGGTCCTGGTCATTCCGTGCATCCAAGGGCGTGCCGAGAACACGCCGCACATGCAGCAGGCGGTGATCTGGGGATCAGTGCTGCCGGCCACGTGGAGCTTCATGCTCGCCGCCCGCGCCCGTGGCCTCGGGACAGCATGGACCAGCCTTCACCTGGCCTATGAGCGGGAAGCGGCCGCCGTGCTCGGGATCCCGTACGAGCAGGTGATGCAGGTGGCCCTGATCCCGGTCGCCCACACCATCGGCACCGATTTCAAGCCCGGACCAAGAATTCCCACAGACCAGCGGGTCCACTGGGACAACTGGTAGCACGCCGCGACGCCGTGCCCTTCCGCATCACCAGCGCCGCGTAGCTCTACGTTCACTTACCGGACAACGACCACTGCCGCCGCTCGGAATGGTGACGTCATTCGTGTATCAACAGTAACTGCAATACCAAATCCCGGGAATAGCCGATAATTCGGCGTGGCGCCCCAGAAATGCCATAGCTGCCACGTAGAATCGAACTAGTAAATCAACAATGCCACCGGCCGTTCCGCCGGAGCGCGTGACAGCCTCTCCTCGGTCCCCGCGAGCCCGCGAAGGAGGTGACCCCCGATGACCCAGGCCCCGGCCTTCTCCAGCGTCTCCGAAGCCGCCGCCCTGGCCCGGGCCGGCCTGCGCTACCTGGCCGCCGCCGACCCCGCCCAGCTCACCGCGGCCGAGCAAGCCGAGTGCCTGCACGACCTGGAGCGGATCACCGCGGTCACCACCGCCGCCCGCGCCCGCGTCCTGGGCGGGTTCACCGCCAGCCGCGGCTACACCGACGACGCGGACTACAGCCCCCGGTCCTGGCTCATCCACAAAACCCGGATCACCAAGGGCGCCGCGGCCGGGCACACCGCCTGGGCCCGGCGGGACCACGCCCACCCCCGGGTGCTGGCCGCGATGGCCGCCGGAGAGATCACCGAGTCCTACGCCCGGACCCTGTGCGGCTGGACCGACAAGATCCCCGAGGATTCCCGCGACACCGCCGACGCGATCCTGGTCGCGGCCGCCATCCGGGGGATGGACCTGCGGGACCTGGCCATGCTGGCCGCGGAGATCGCCTCCCGCGCCTGCCCTCCCGATGACGATGACCAGGAGCAGGACTTTGAGGACCGCGCGGTCCGGCTGGAGACCACCTTCCAAGGCGCCGGGCTCCTGTCTGGGGAGCTGACCCCTGAGTGCACCGCGCTAGTCGGCACGGTGCTGGAGGCGCTGTCGGCGCCGCGTGGCGCGGAGGATGACCGCAGTCACGCGCAGCGGTACCACGATGCGCTCGCGGAGGCGATGCACCGGCTGGTCAGCGCGGGCCTGCTGCCCGAGCGGGCCGGGCAGCCCGCCCGGGTCTGGGCGCACATCACGCTGGCCGACCTGATGGTCCTGGACGGCGA
>JBEKGC010000462.1:0-5889 GCA_050013055.1 Streptosporangiaceae bacterium | reverse complement strand
CACAGGTCCAGACCCGGCGGGATGGGCACACGCGAATGGCGGACTTCGCCGCCGAGGTCCGGCGGCTGATGACCGAGCGCGGCATGTCGCTGCGCGGGCTCGCCAAGGCCTCGAACTACGACCCGAGCTACCCCGTCCAAGGTCCTGTCCGGGCACAAGCCGTCATCCCCGTACCTGGTCGCGCCTGGATGACGCCCTCGGCGCGGACGGCACGATCCGGACCGCCGCCCAGGAGCCGCCGCCACGCCGGGCGGCGAAAGCCCGCGCACCTGAGCGGAAGCCGTCGGGCGCGGTCGAAGCACTCCAGGTCGCGATGACCGGCGACTCGGCCGGCCCCCACATCGGCGCTGGCGGGCTGGCTGAGCTGGTGTTCCACTACGCGCACGCCCTCGCCGTGGCGCCCTCGGCCGCCGTCTACGGCGAGCTGCTGAGCGCCCGGTCGTTCGCCGGGACGCTGCTGGGCCGGTCCGCGGCCCGGCAGCGGCCGGACCTGACGGTCACGGCCGGCTGGCTGTCCAGCCTGCTGGCGATATCGGCAGCCGACCTCGGCGAGCACGCGGCCGCGATCGCCGACCTCGGCGAGCACGCGGCCGCGATCATCTGGTGTACCGATACCGAACGGCACGGCCGCGATGCTGCCTACCCGGAGCTGCTCGGCTGGGCGGCACTGACCCGGTCGCTGATCGCCTGGTACCAGGGCGACCCGCTGGCCTCTGCGGCCGCCGCCCGGCGCGGCCAGGCCGACGGACAGCCCGGCTCGGGGCGGCGTGCCGTGCGGCCGGTAATGCCGCCCCTGCCCGGGAAGCCAGCCGGACATTGATTCCCGAGGCCACTGGCAAAGCGGGGCAGAGGGCGAGTGCTGTTATGTGGCGGGCGTAATGAACTCAGCGATCCAGCTGGTAACGCCGGGTCGGCGAGCTGCAGTATCGCGCCGGGACACGGCCGGCCCGGTGCGCAGGGTGGGTGTCATCGTCGCGCGTCAGCTTGTGCTGGTGAACTGGGGCAGTCGTTTCATGATCTCCTGGAGCTGGGTGTCGTCGGAGATGCCCTGGAAGTCATAGCGCGGCGTGTACGGGGCTTCGAGGGCGCGGATCTCTGCTTCGTGAAGCTCGATGCCGAGGGCTGTGACGGCGTCGTCGATCTGCGCGATGCTGCTGGCGCCGACGATTGGCGCGCTCACCACGGGCTTGCTGCGCAGCCAGGCCAGCGCCACCTGGGCGTGCTTGGCTCCGCGCGCTTCGGCGACCTGGCCGACGGCCTCGATGATGGCGCGGTCGGACTGCGCGGTCTGCGGGGTGTAGAGCATGTCGGCGAATCCGTCGTTGTCCGAGCGGGAGGTGGCCTTGGCCTGGTCCCAGGGGCGGGCGAGGCGGCCGCGGGCGAGCGGGCTCCACACGATCGTGCCGACGCCCTCGTCGAGGCAGAGCGGGATCATCTCGCGTTCCTCCTCGCGGGCGAGCAGGTTGTAGTGGTCCTGCATCGAGACGAACCGCGCCCAGCCGTGCTCGCGCTGCAGGTGCAGGGCCTTGGCGAACTCCCAGGCGGGCATGGAGCTGGCGCCGAGGTAGCGCACCTTGCCCCGCTTTGACGAGGTCGTGGAGTGCTTCGAGGGTCTCTTCCAGCGCGGTGGTGTGATCGTTGCGGTGGATCTGGTAGAGGTCGATGTAGTCGGTGCCGAGCCGGGTGAGCGAGTGAGCGACCTCCGTCATGATCGCCTTGCGGGAGAGCCCTTTGCCGTTGGGGCCGTGCGTTGCCGACGGCAGCGTGCGCCCGGGCCTCGATCCCGCTGACGTGCTGCTGCTCATGGGTTACCTGTGGCGTGTCGGGCCGGGCGAGGACGGCGGCGCGCAGGGCCGCCGCCTGACCGGCATCGTGCTCGACGGCATCCTTGCCGGGCGCCCCGCGGGGCAGCCCTCCTGAGCGCCGGCCAGGAGCGGCGCACCGGGATTCTGCTGCGGCGCGGAGAGCCGGGCGGGGGTCAGGGGGCGTGGGGATCGTCCCCCGGGCGCGCCTGCACACGGAGCGGCTCGCGCTGTCGCCAGGTCCCCGGCGGCTGGCCATGGTGGCGCGTGAAGGCGGCCGCGAACGCGTAAGGCGAGCTGTAGCCGACGGACCGGGCGATGGCGGTCATGCTGAGCTGGCCGGTGTGCAGGTAGTCACGCGCGAGAGCCATCCGCCAGTCGGTCAGGTAGTGCATGGGAGTCTGGCCGAGGGCATCGCGGAAGGTCCGTGCGAAGGCCGCCCGGGACAGGCCGCTGATCGCGGCGAGTTCGGGGACCGACCAGGGGTGGCCGGCGTTCTCGTGCATGGCCTGCAGCGCGGCGCTCAGCCGGGGATCCGCGGCTGCCCGGTACCAGCGCGGTGCGGCGGGGCTGCGCCTGAAGTCGCTGCGGATGGCGAGCACCAGGAGGACGTCGAGGAGCCGGTCGAGCACCGTGGGCTGGCCAGGCTCAGGGGTGGCTAGCTCATGTGAGAGCAGCGCGATCACGTCCCGCAGCGGATCGCCGACCGCCGCTGAGAGGGTCAGCATCTGCGGCAGTGCCTCGAGCAGCCCGCTGCCGATGTCGCCAGAGAACCGGTAGGCGCCGCAGAGGAACACTGTCGCCCGCGGGTCCTCAGCAGAGCTGTCCTGCGCGTGCCGTGCCCGGAAGTCCTCCGGTTCGAGACAGGCGGCGCCCGGCTCGTGCCCGATGTAGTGATCGGTCCCGCCGCGCACGAGCGTCACCTCCCCCGGCACGAGCTCCACCGCGCGGCCCAGGTCGTCCAGCCACAGCCATCCCCTGCCCCGGACCACCGTATGCACGGACAGCTGGATCGAGCCGGCAAGCCGCAGGCCCCATGGTGGTTGGGCCACCGTCCGGGCGAACACGGCGCCGCAGGCGCGTGCCCGCACAAGGTGATCGTGCAGTACATCCACACAATCAGTATCAGCGAGACAACCACGTCAGGCCACGATCCGAGCGTCTGACGTAAAGAATTGAGCGTTATACGCATTGATACTCTCATGATGTCCTCTCACGATTGAGCCATGACTAGATCACCGCAGACCGCGCTCGTCCTCGGCGGCACTGGGCGGACCGGCTCGCTCGTGGCGAGCGAACTCGCCAGGCGAGGGCTCGGTACCCGCACCGCAGCGCGCCACGGCGCCGACGTGCCCTTCGACTGGGACGACCCGACCACCCACCCCGCGGCCCTCGACGGCGTCGACCGGCTCTACCTCGTCACGCCAGTGCTGCGGGTCACCTACGCCGGCCAGGTAGCCGCATTCCTGGACCTCGCTGAAGCCGCGGGCGTGCGCCACGTCACGTACCTGGGCACCTACGGCGGCGACCAGGCGCCACCGCAGGTCGACATCAGGGCCGTCGAGGCCGATCTCGCCGCCCGAGGCGCCATCACGCACTGCGTCCTGCGCCCGGCATGGGTCATGCAGAATTTCAGCGACGCGCACCTGCCGATCGTCGACGGGGTGATCACGGTACCGTCAGGCGGCGGCACAGAGGCGTTCGTCGACGCGGCCGACATCGCCGCGGTCGCGGTCGAGACGCTGCTCGCCCCCGAGACCCACGCCGGCGCGCAGTACGCGCCCACCGGCCCGCAGGCCCTCACCTTCGACGACGTCGCCGGCACCATCTCCGCCGTGACCGGGCTTCCCGTCAGGTACCAGGACATCGAACCCGGCGCGTGGATCGGCGGTGCGATCGCGGCGGGCCTGGTCCCCGCCGACTACGCAGTGATGCTCCGCTGGCTGACCGGCAACATCATCTCCGGAAACGGCTCCACGCCCAACGACGGCATCGAGAAGGTCACCGGCCGGCCGCCGGCCTCCTTCCACGACTTCGCCCGGCGCAGCGTCCGCGCCTGGACCACTCCGGCGGCGAGGTGAACATGCCCGCCGGCGACATCGCGGGCTTCGCCGCGCTGGATCCCTTCTTCCGGATCATCCAGGAGGGACTGGCGGGTCTCGTCGACGGCGAGCACTTCTTCGACCTCCTAGCCGAGGACGCGGTCTTCGAGTACGTGATCTCCGTGCCCGGCTACCCGCGCCGGGTTCAGGGGCGCCGCGCGGTCGCCGACCTGTACCGGGGCTACGGCGATGTCATGGTCCTGCACAGCGCGGACAGCCTCGCTGTCCACCGGGATCCGGAGACGTCTGTGGTCGTCCTGGAGTACGCGGTGCACGGACGGGCGGTGCGCACCGGGCGGGCCTACGACAATCACTTCGTCTCGGTGATCACTGTCAAGGACCGCAAGGTGACGCACTGGCGGGACTACCTGGATCCCGTCGCTGTCTTCCGGGCCACCGGCTGGCCCAAAGAGGATCGCTAGCAAAACATCTCACCGAGATCGTGAGCCCGGATGACGGCAGCATGGTCCTCGCCCTCATCGACGCCCAGCACCGCGACCGCATGCTCGCTGACCCAGAATGGACCCGAGCGCTACGGGAAAGCCTGGAGGCCTTCGTAGCCCAGGGCGTCATGTTACCGCGCGAGAAGGATCGTTCGGTTTCGCTGTACGCAGGCGGCCGCTCGCCGGGGTGGGTGCGATGGCGGCAGGCCGGCGGGTTCAGGGGCTGGCACCGCGATGGGGCCGCACTCGCGGGATGACCATGATCTGCGTCAGGGGGGCGGTGAGCGCGTTGGTCGGAGGCCCGCCGAGGCCGTGCCGGAAGCGCATCTGGACCTGGAGCCAGTACCTGCCGGGCGGTACGACGTAGCCAAGGTCCTCGCGGGTGCTGGCGGTTCCGTAAATGACCGGGATGCTGGCTGATCGTCCCGGTGCAAGGTCGATGATCAGTCCCGTGCCGGCGATCCAGCCGCCGTAGCCGCCGACGGCCTCGAGGGAGACGTTCAGCAGGGAGCCGACCAGCGGCTGGCCGGAGCCGAGCGGACCGATCCTTCCCGGGCTGCTGTTGCGCAGGACGAGCCGGCCATGGCCGTCGTGGCCGACTTCAAGGATCTTTTGGTCGGCCTCGACGCTGATCTCGAGCCCTTCAAAGGTCTGCTCCTCTAGCCCCGGCCTTGCGGGCGCCCGCGGATGGCTGCACCGGCGGTCCGGGAAAGAGAAACCTCCCACCCGCAACTCGACAGCGCTCCCGTAACTGGCAGCGAGCTCGCCGGCCAGGTCCTCCTGGTCGGCTCGCAAGACAACGCGGATGACCCCCGCTCCCTCTCCGATAGAGGTGAGGATCGGGCGGCCGGCCTGCGCGGCTCGCTGCTCGAGGGTGCGCTCGATCTCCTGTCGCACCCGCCGCAGATCAAAGAGCGAGTGCTGCCTGCTCTCCACGACGAGCCGGTCAGGATGCCGGAGCCTGGGGCGCAGCGCGACGTCGTGCTGGGCGGCATCGCCGGTGAACGCGGCGACGATACGCACGGCCGGTTCGTTGTCGAACCACGCTCCCGCCCAGGACCCTGGATGCTCCTCGCCATAGGCGGCGATGAGCTCGAAGTCACCTCGCATGGCCGACTGGATCAGTTCTTTGTCGCCCAGATCGTCCAAGTCGTCCACGGCGCCCTGTCAATCTCCAGTCGTCAGCGGATGAGCGTCCAGGCCCCGGTCAGCGCTGAATCGCGAGCGAAGCGCCCGGTTTCCGACGCACCTAGAGTCGGCGATATGTGTCGTCGAGAGGTGCGGCTGACCTGCGATCACTCTCGCTGATCATCCTCGTGATGGCCGCACGATGCAAGGAAGCTCGATAAGCGCTATGCGCATCGAGCGGACGGCGCACCCGGTTCCGCAAGGCGACGTTTTCCGCAGATCAGAGGGACTATGTGAGGTCTTCACGTTTAGGCCTGACCTGCGCAGATGGGGTGCGGGGAGGGGGCTGACCACAGGTTAAGCGGGCGTGGGCCACACGATACGGAGCTGTTGTTCCGGTTCTGCGGCCCGCGG
>JBEKGC010000461.1:0-10401 GCA_050013055.1 Streptosporangiaceae bacterium | reverse complement strand
TCCTTCTCCACCCGGTGGTACTTCGCCTTGATCTCTTTTTGCTCGAGGAACTTCAGCACGTGCTTCTTGAGCTGTCCGGAGCCCTTGCCGGGGATAATCTCGACCAGCGGGGCCTTCTTCGCCTCCGCCTCGTCGAAGATGGCCCGCAGCGCCCGGTCGATGTCCTGTCCCCGGTTGTAGATGTCATGCAGGTCCAGTTTCAGCTTCATGATCACCGCCAACCGCGTCGCAGGCGCCAGGGGAGCCCCCTGCAGGACACAGTACCGCGAGGATCGACGCGACCGTGGCGGCCGGATCGCTGGCCGGGACGATGGTGATCACGTGCTCCTCGGTGGGCTGGGGCGGCTCGAGGGCGTCGAACTGGGTGCCGAGCAGCTGCGCGGGGAAGAAGTGACCGTGCCGGGCGGCGAGCCGCCGGGCGAGCACGTCGCGGTCGGCGGCCAGGAAGACCATCCTGGCCTGCGGCCGGCCACCGAGCAGCAGGTCCCGGTAGGAGCGCTTGAGGGCCGAGCAGGTCACCACGGCGGATTGCGACCCGGCGGCCCGCTCGTCCATCCAGGCGCCGATGGCCTGGAGCCAGGGCCAGCGATCGTCGTCGGTCAGCGGGACGCCGGCTCGCATCTTCGCCACGTTGGCGGCCGGATGAAAGGTATCGGCGTCGGCGAACGGCCAGCCCAGCCGCCCGGCCAGCATGGCCCCCACCGTCGTCTTGCCGCTGCCCGACAAGCCAGCCACGATAAGGATCATCAGGGCAGCAGTGTAGCCGTGCGGCCTTTTCTGCACGGACCGCGAGCGTGTTGAGAGCATCCTGAGAAGTTTCAGGTGGATACTCGCCTGGCGGCCTGAACTCCGGGCCCCGGACTTTGCTACTTCCGCAAATGCGTCAGAAAGCTACTGCCATGCCATTTAACCGGCCACGTCACTGGCTGAGATGGCTCATCGGAGCCATCGTCGTTCTCGTCGTGCTGGGAATCGGCGGACCGTTTCTCTACATCCACTTCTTCAACGGCAGCACGCCGGCCGCGCTGTCGCTGTCGCCGACCAGCGGCGCGACCTCCGCGTCCGCCAACCCGTCCAGCCCGTCCGCATCCGGCAGCACCGGGACGGCGGGGACCGCGGGCACCGCGGCCAGCGGTTCTGTGGCCGGCACCTGGAGCGCAGGCACCGGCTCGGTCGTGGGCTACCGCGTCAACGAGGTGCTGTTCGGGCAGAACGCCACCGCCGTGGGCCGCACCACGTCCGTCACCGGGCACCTCACCGTCGTGGGCAACACCGCCACGGCCGCCAGCTTCAGCGTCCCCATGGCCACCGTGCACAGCGACAAGAGCCAGCGCGACAGCCAGTTCGACGGCCGGATCATGGACGTGAGCCTGTACCCGACCGGGACGTTCGCGCTGACTCAGCCGATCGACCTGGCCCCGCTGCCCGCCGCCGGGACGATCAAGAGTTACACCGCGCACGGGAAGCTGACGCTGCACGGCACCACCCGCGCGGTGACGTTCACGCTGACCGCGGAACGCACTACCGCCAGCGGCGGGGCCGCCCAGATCAAGGTGCTCGGCGACATCCCGGTGCTGTTCTCCGACTACAACATCGCCAACCCGAGCTTCGGCGGCGTGGTGACCACGCAAGATCACGGCCTGCTCGAGTTCCTGCTGGTCTTCAGCAAGGCCTGAGGGCGCTAGGAGACCTCGTACCCCACGATGACCTCCCCGGCGTCCTGGCGGATCACCGAGATCACCCCCGTCTTGGCCGGGTCGGGGAACCTGACCACGGTCTGGCCCTTGGTGGAGTCCACCGTGACACTGGCGTTGACGTGCCATTCGGTGTCGTAGATGGCCACCCGGAGCACGGCCGGGGCCATGCTCTGCGCTCCGTTGTCGCAGCCGAAGGCGATGTTGGTGGCGCTGCCGAACGGCACCGTGACGATCGTGACCGCGCCGGCACCAAGGTTGAGCTGGCCTGACTGCACTTCTTCCTCCAGGTTCGGCCCGAATGAGCTGATCCACGCGGCCAGCTGCGCGTCGGTGCCGTCGAACACGTCGTCGTCATGATTGCTGCCCCCGCCGGACTGCCAGAACGTCCACGACTTCCACGGCGCGGGCGCGGTCGGCGTCGCCGACTGGTAGATGGCCAGCCACAGCGGGTAGGACCCGAGCCCCGCGCAGTTACCCGAGGTGATGAAGTCGTAGTACGAATACACCCCGGACGGGTTGTGCGGCCGCAACGACCGCAGCTCCGTCATGAAGTCACCGGCGCAGGCCGCGACGTCGGCCGCGGACGCGCCCGCGGTCTCGTTGTCGCACCAGAGCATGTCGGTGGCGGCCAGGCCGACCGCGCTGAGGGTCCGCACGAAGTAGCTCGCCTGCGCCGCCCCGGACAGGGCCGGGTCCAGGAAGTGGTACGCGCCGCGGGCCAGGCCCTTCGCCTTGATCCGGGGCCAGTTCCAGGCCAGGTAGGGATCAGGGGAGTTCGTCCCGCTGGCACCGAGGCCCTGGCTGGCCCGGCAGATGCCGAAGGACAGGCCCGAGGTGGCGGCCCAGTCGAAATCCCCGCCGAAATTCGAGACGTCAATGCCCTGGGCCCGTCCCGCCATCAGCTGTCAGTCCTCCATCCACCCCACGTCGGGAAAGATCGTAGCGTAGGGGATACTGGCCACGATGGCTGATCGCGGTGACGCCGGAGGTGAGCGAACGTTATGGCTGGCCCTACCTGGATCGGGTCCTGGCCGGTCTACCGGCAGCTGACCGGAACCGACCGCCGCGGCCTCGGCGCCGCCGCCAAGAGCAGCCACCACGTGGCGGCCAGGACGGCCACCGCCGATGCGGTGGTCAAGTCGGTCTGCCCGTACTGCGCGGTCGGCTGCGGCCAGAACGTTTACGTCTCTGGCGGCAAGGTCGTCCAGATCGAGGGTGACCCGGACTCGCCGGTGAGCCGCGGCCGGCTGTGCCCCAAGGGTTCCGCCAGTATGCAGCTGACCACGGGAGACGCGCGGCAATACCGGGTGAAGTACCGTCGGCCGTTCGGCCGGGAATGGGAATCGCTCGACCTGGACACCGCGATGGACATGATCGCGGACCGGGTCCTGGCCGCCCGCAGGCACGGCTGGCAGTGGGATGTGGACGGGGACCGGACCCGGCGGACGCTCGGGTTCGCCAGCCTCGGCGGCGCGACCCTGGACAACGAAGAGAACTACCTGATCAAGAAGCTGTTCACGGCGCTTGGCGCGATCCAGATCGAGAACCAGGCCCGGATTTGACACTCCTCCACCGTTCCCGGTCTGGGGACTAGCTTCGGCCGTGGCGGCGCGACCGGGTTCCAGCAGGACCTGGTCAACGCCGACTGCATCCTGATCGAGGGCTCGAACATGGCCGAGTGCCACCCGGTCGGGTTCCAGTGGGTGATGGAGGCCAAGGCGCGCGGGGCGAAGGTGATCCACGTCGACCCGCGGTTCACCCGGACCAGCGCGGTGGCCGACCTGCACGTGCCGATCCGGGCCGGAGCCGACATCGTGTTCCTCGGTGCGATCATCAACCACGTCCTGACCGGTGAGAAGTACTTCCGCGAGTACGTGGTCAACTACACCAACGCGGCGACAATCCTGACCGAGGACTTCGCCGACACCGAGGACCTGGACGGCGTGTTCTCCGGGCTGGACCGCGAGCACCGCAGCTACGACACCGAGGCCTGGCGCTATCAAGGTGACGACATGTCGGCGGCCGCGGGCCGGCGCGACCGCCCCGCTCAGGCTGACCGGGAAAAGCACCGGCAGGTGCGCGAGGCGGCGCGCGGCGAGGCGCACGGGGCCGGCGGGGCCGCGGCCCACTCCGACCCGGACACCGACGAGACGCTCCAGCACCCCCGGTGCGTGTTCCAGGTGCTGAAGCGGCACTTCGCCCGGTACACCCCGGAGCTTGTCCAGCAGGTCTGCGGGGTGACACCGGAGACGTTCGGCCAGGTCTGTGCGGCGCTGACCGAGAACTCTGGGCCGGACCGTACCACCGCGTTCGTGTACAGCGTCGGCTGGACCCAGCACACCGTGGGCGTGCAGTACATCCGGACGGCCGCCATCTTGCAGCTGCTGCTCGGCAACATCGGCCGGCCGGGCGGTGGCATCCTCGCGCTGCGCGGGCATGCCTCCATTCAGGGCTCCACCGACATCCCGACCCTGTTCGACCTGCTGCCCGGCTACCTGCCCATGCCGCATGCGGGTGGCAACGAGGACCTGGCCACCTACATCGACGCCGAGAGCATGGACAAGGGCTTCTGGGCGAACATGAGCACCTACCTGGTCAGCCTGCTCAAGGCCTGGTGGGGCGAGGCGGCCACGGCGGACAACGACTTCTGCTACGACTACCTGCCCCGGCTGACCGGCGCCCACGGCACCTACGAGACGGTGGCCGCGCAGTTGGCGGGCGCCTGTCAGGGCTACTTCCTGATGGGGGAGAACCCGGCGGTCGGCTCGGCCAACGGCCGGATGCAGCGGATGGGCCTGGCCAACCTGGACTGGCTGGTGGTGCGGGACCTGGCCATGATCGAAAGCGCCACCTTCTGGCAGAACGGGCCGGAGATCGAGACCGGGGAAATGCGGACGGAAGACATCGGCACCGAGGTGTTCTTCCTGCCCGCCGCCGCCCATACCGAGAAGAGCGGCTCGTTCACCAACACCCAGCGGATGCTGCAATGGCATCACGAGGCGGTCGAGCCGTCCGGCGACGTCCGCAGCGACCTGTGGTTCACCTACCACCTCGGCCGGCGCATCCGGGAGAAGCTGGCCGCCTCGCCCAATGAGCTGGACGCGGACATGGACCGGCCGGTGCTCGATCTCACCTGGGACTACCCGGTGACCGGGCCGCTGGCGGAACCGTCGGCGGATGCGGTGCTCGCGGAGATCAACGGCTGGGACGCCGAGCGCAAGCCGCTGTCGTCCTACGTTCAGCTCAAGGACGACGGGTCCACCGCGTGCGGCTGCTGGATCTACTGCGGCGTGCGCGCCGACGGGGTAAACCAGGCCGCCCGGCGCAAGCCAGGAGCCGAGCAGAGCTGGGTGGCGCCGGAATGGGGCTGGGCGTGGCGGGCACGACATCGCGGACTTCGTCGCCGACCGGCCGCCGTCCTACCGGCCGCCCGCCGGTGCCACCGGCGTGGCCGCGATCTCCGGCATCGACCCGTTCATCTTGCAGGCGGACGGCAAGGCCTGGCTGTTCGCCCCCGCGGGCGTGCTGGACGGGCCGCTGCCCGCGCACTACGAGCCGCAGGAGTCCCCGTTCACCAACCCGCTCTACGGCCAGCAGCGCAATCCGGTCCGTGAGATCATCAGGCACCGCCAGAACCCGCTCCAGCCGTCCGGCGGCGAGCCGGGCGCGGAGGTGTTCCCCTACGTCGCCACCACCTACCGGCTGACCGAGCACCACACCGCGGGCGGCATGTCCCGCACGCTGCCCTACCTGTCGGAGCTGCAGCCCGAGTTCTTCTGCGAGGTCTCACCCGAGCTCGCGGCCGAGCGCGGGCTCACCCACGCGGGCTGGGCCACGATCATCACGGCCAGAGCCGCGATCGAAGCCCGGGTGCTGGTCACCGAGCGGATCCGGCCGATCGAGGTGCAGGGCCGCCGGCTGCACCAGATCGGGCTGCCGTATCACTGGGGCGCCAACGGCATCAGCACCGGGGATTCCGCGAACGACCTGGCCCACCTGTCCCTCGACCCGAACGTGCACATCCAGGAGGTCAAGGCGCTGGCCTGCGACATCCAGCCCGGCCGACGCCCGCGCGGGCCGGCGCTGCGGGAACTTGTCCGCCTGTACGCGCAGCGGGCCGGCATCACCGACGACACGGGGACACAGATCTGAGATGAGCAGCGCTTTCTTTGATTTGTCTGCGGTTGCGGGTGCTATCACCCCCGCCACCGCAGACAAAGCCGACCCGGCCGCCCGAGCCGGCCACCTGGACCACCCGCCGCGGATGGGTTTCTTCACCGACACATCGATCTGCATCGGCTGCAAGGCCTGCGAGGTGGCCTGCAAGGAATGGAACGCCGTGCCCGAGGACGGGCTGAGCCTGTCCGGGATGTCGTACGACAACACGGTCGGGCTGAGCGCCTCGACCTGGCGGCACGTGGCGTTCATCGAGCAGCCCGCGGGCGTCCCGGGCGCGGATGGCGTGGACGCCATGCGCTGGCTGATGTCCAGCGACGTGTGCAAGCACTGCACCGAGGCCGCCTGCCTGGACGTGTGCCCGACCGGGGCGCTGTTCCGGACCGAGTTCGGCACGGTCGTGGTCCAGGATGACGTGTGCAACGGCTGTGGCTACTGCGTTCCGGCCTGCCCGTTCGGCGTGATCGCCCGGCGGGAGGATGACGGCGGGGCGCACAAATGCACGCTGTGCTACGACCGGCTGGGGTCGGGCCTGGAGCCGGCCTGCGCGAAGGCCTGCCCGACCAAGTCCATCCAGTTCGGTCCGCTCGATGAGCTCAGGGAGCGGGCCGGGCTGCGGGTCCAGGATCTGCACGAGGCCGGGCAGGACCAGGCCCAGCTGTACCTCGCCGACCCCGGCGACGGCATCGGCGGCGGCGGGGCGTTCTTCCTGCTGCTCGACCAGCCCGAGGTGTACGGGCTGCCACCCGACCCGGTGGTGACCACCCGCGATCTGCCCGATATGTGGCGGCACGTCGCCGTCGCCGCGGCCGGGCTCGCCGTCACCGCGGTCGCGCTCGGCCTGGGACGGCGCAAGTGACCCGGCCTGTGCCCGTGGGCCGGGCGCCGGCGCCCGAGGGGACCTCCAGACGCCGCCGCCGGGGCGAGCGGCCGATGGTGCCTGACGTCACCTTCACCTCCTACTACGGCCGCCCGGTCATCAAGGAACCGGTGTGGAAGGTGCCGGACGTCCCCGCCTACCTGTTCCTGGGCGGCCTGGCCGGCGCGTCGTCGGCGCTGGCCGCCGGGGCTCAGCTATCCGGCTACCGCGAGCTGGCCAAGGTGGCCAAGGCCGGGGCGCTCGGCGCCATCAGCCTGTCCGCCGTCGCCCTGGTCAACGACCTGGGCCGGCCCAAGCGGTTCGTGAACATGCTCCGGGTCTTCAAGCCGAGCTCGCCGATGAGCGTCGGCTCCTGGCTGCTGGCCGTCTACGGCCCGGTGGCGGGGGCCGCCGTGGTCAGCGAGGTGACGGGAAAACTGCCGGCCGCCGGGCTGGCCGCGACCCTGGCCGCGGGGCTGCTCGGGCCGGGCATCGCGACGTACACGGCCGCCCTGATCTGCGACACGGCGGTGCCGGCCTGGCACCAGGGTTACCGCGAGATGCCGTACGTCTTCGCGGGGTCCGCCGCCAGCGCCGCGGGCGGCCTGGGGCTGCTTGCGGTCCGCCCCCGGGACGCCCAGCCTGCGCGCGACCTGGCCATCCTCGGCGCGACCGTGGAACTGATCGCCAAACGGCAGCTCATCAGCCGCCTCACCCAGACCGAGGGGCAACCCCTGGCCGAACCGTACGAGACCGGGACGACCGGCGCGCTCCTGCGCCTGGCCGAGTTCCTGACGGCGGGCGCGCTGGCGGGCGCGGTGCTCGGCGGCCGCAGCCGCGCCACCTCCGCCCTGGCCGGCGCGTCGCTGCTGGCCGCGTCGGCCATGACCAGGTGGGGAATCTTCCAGGCCGGGATGGCGTCGGCCCGGGATCCGAAGTACACCATTGTCCCCCAGCGCCGCAGCCTGGAGGGAATGAACTAGCGGCCGCCGCCGTTTTGCCGTACAGTCGCATTTAGCGGTTACGAACCTTGGCTCCGTCAGCGTTCACGGAAACCTGACGTTTGAGCGTTCACTCAACCTGGTGCATCCGCCCAGGCAGGAAAAGTCTTTTTATTCCTAACGAGGCTACCTCGTGCGCCGCGTAACAGCTTTTACGCCGCCGCCGTGCCCGCGCCTATTTCAGCGCGCCCATAGTCAGCACGGCCACCCATATTCATTTCTTCAGCAAAAGGAAAACTTCCCATGACAACAACACTACAAGAACCAGCTGCCCCGGCCCGGGGGCAAGAAGCTGACATCGGCATGCCGGTGTCCGGCATCGTCGACATAGCCGAGGCAAGCGCCTTCGTGCGCACCTCCGGCTACCGGTGCGGCCCGGACGATGTCATCATCTCCGCCGGGCAGCTCAGGCAGTACGCGCTCAGGAAGGGCGATCAGATCGAGGGGGCCGCCCGCCCGGACAAGCGCGGCGGCACGTTCCGCCCGCTGATCCGGGTGGACGCCATCAACGGCCTGCCGCCGGACCGGGCGCGCACCCGGGTGCATTTCGCCGACCTGACCCCGCTGTATCCGCAGGAGCGGCTGCGGCTGGAGGACGGCAGCTCCTGCGCCACGGCGCGCATCATCGATCTGGTGGCGCCGATCGGCAAGGGCCAGCGCGGCCTCATCGTCGCCCCGCCCAAGGCCGGCAAGACGACGATCCTGCAGACCATCGCGGCCGCGATCGCGACCAGCCACCCCGAGGTCGAGGTGATGATGGTCCTGGTCGGGGAGCGGCCGGAAGAGGTCACCGACCTGCGCCGGACGGTCCGCGGCCAGGTCGTCTACTCGACCTTCGACTCACCCGCCGCCGATCAGATCAGGGTGGCCGAGCTGGCCATCGAGCGCGCCAAGCGCCTGGTGGAACTCGGCCGCGACGTGGCGGTGCTGCTCGATTCCATCACCCGGCTCGGCCGGGCCTACAACCTGGCGGCCCCGGCCAACAGCCGGACGCTGGCCGGCGGGGTCGCCGCCTCGGCGCTGACACCGCCCAGGCAGTTCCTCGGCGCCGCGCGCAACGTGGAGTCAGGCGGGTCGCTCACGATCGTGTCCACCGCGCTGGTCGACACCGGCTCCCGGATGGACGACGTGCTGTTCGAAGAGTTCAAGGGCACCGGCAACATGGAGCTGAGGCTCCGCCGCGAGCTGGCCGAGCGGCGCTTCTTCCCGGCCATCGACGCGATGCCGTCCGGCACCCGCCACGACGAGCTGCTCATGCTTCCCGGCGAATACGAGGCCGTCGGCAAGCTGCGCCGCGCGCTGGGCGGACTGGATGCCCAGCAGGCCATCGAGCTGCTCATCGACAAGACCAGGGACACCGGTTCCAACACCGAATTCCTCAGCCAGATCCAGCGGGCCCGCTAACGCGATCACCGCGCCGGGCGACCTGCAGGACCGCGCCCCATCCCCGCCGGACCGAATGGTCCCGGCGCAGCGCCAGCCGCCGCCTGATCTCGGTGTACAGGCGCTCCCGCTTCCAGCCCGGCATGGCCAGGTGGCCGGAGAAGGTGTCGAGCAGCTCGATGTACTCGTCGGCGCCGTAGACGCGTTCCCAGTCGTAATGGCGGACGGCGGTGACCTCGAACAGCCCGCTGGCCTCGATGTCGGCCCGGTTATCGGTCAATTCCCCCGGCCGTGGCCGTCCTTCGCCGGGCCGCTGTCCCTCGCCGATCTCGTCGTAGATCTCCTGAAGCTCCTCGAAGAACGGATCGCCGCCCGCGGGAAACACCTGTCCGGCCCCCCAGATGGCCAGGTAGCCGCCGGGGTGCAGCGCCTGCCAGGCCCGCTGGTACCGGACGGCGGGATCAATCCAGTGCCAGGCCGTGGCCGCGTAGACCAGGCGGGCCGGCTCGTCCGGCCGCCACTCCTCGAACGAGCCGTGGACCACCTCGACTCCGGATCCGGCCAGGTTCGCACGGGCGGCCGCGGCGAGTTCGGCGCCGAGCTCGACGCAGGTGATCCGGAATCCGCGCCGGGCCAGCGGGCGGGTGGCTTTACCCGTCGCGCAGCCCACCTCGATCAGGTGGTCACCCGGCGCCAGCCCGGTCAGCGCGACGAGGTCGTCGAATAGGGCGTCAGGATAGTCCGGGCGGACCCGGTCGTAGCTGTCGGCGGCCTGGTTGAACGTCTGCCGCAGCCGCTCGCGTTCCTCCTCCGGGTGCACCTGGCCAGTATGCCACCGGTGACCCGGGACCCCAGGACTCGTCCTATAAACGAGGTTGGACGCTGGAAGGAGCCTTCATGCCTGCCCACGACATCGCGACGAGTCAGTTCCTCGAGCCCGCCGTCATGACCACGCCCGGAGCCTTCGCTCCGCTGCTGGCCGGCCTCCCGGCCGGGATCGCCGCGGTGGCGCAGGCGTTGCACGGCCTGCTGATCCACGAGCACATGGCCGGCGCCTACGGCGTCACGCTGACCCAGCAGGACCGCGCCAGCGTGCACATCAGGCCGGTGGCCGGGCTGCTCGGGCAGATCGCGGCGCGGGACCGCCGGCCGCTGACGGTCGGCCGGGCGCCCGCGAGCCGGCTAGCGGGCAACTGCCGCCATTTCACCGTGCTGGCCGTCGCGGCCCTGCGCGCCCAGGGCACGCCCGCCCGGGCCCGGTGCGGTTTCGGCGGCTACTTCGGCT
>JBEKGC010000460.1:0-8944 GCA_050013055.1 Streptosporangiaceae bacterium | reverse complement strand
GAGCCCGGAGCCGGCGGAGAACGCCTGATCGAACCGGGCTGCGCCCAGCCTGTGGCGGACCTGGGCCACCAGATCGGCCTCGACCCGCCGCAGATGCGGCCATGCCCGCAGGCCAACCCGCCGGCGCAGGCCCTCGGCCGCGCCTTCCAGCAGCGCCGCACGGTGCGGGTCGCCGTCTGCGAACGCCAGCTGGGCGTACCCTGCTAGGCACAGGGTCACGAACGAGGTGCTGCGGGCCGCCAGGCTCCGGTCCAGCGCCTGCTCCAGCAGCGGCCGGGCCTCATCGAGGCTGCCGCGCACGACATCCAGGATGCCCAGCTGTACCCGGGAGCCCGCGGCGAGCCAGTCACCGCGGACTCGCTCCGCCAGGTCACGCGCCGTACCCAGGTGACGCAGGGCGTCATCGTAGTGTCCCAGCGTGGTCTCCAGGGAGCCGACGGTCAACGCGGCCATGGCGGTGAAGACAGGCTCGTCCTGGCCGCGGAGCTCCTCCAGCGAGGCCGCCGCCTCCCGCAGCGCCCCGCCGTAGTCGCCGGCGACCGGCAAGGTCCACGCCATCGCCAGCCGGGCCACCGCGTGCAGGAAGGGATCGGAGATCCCGGGCAGCAGCGGTGCCAGGCGCTGGCGGGCCGCCAGCGCCGCCGCGTCGTCCCCGATGTCGCCGGCGAGCACCGTCGCCGCCCAGGCCAGCTCGGCCTGGGCCTGCGGGTCCAGCGTGCCAAAGCCGGGCAGCAGCTGCTCCACCCAGGACCAGGCCTCGCGCCCGAGATCCCGCCGCGACCAGAACAGATACAGGACCCGGAACAGGTGCGGCAGCGGCCCGGGGTCATGCGCCAGGTACCAGCGCACCGCGGCGGCCAGGTTGCCCGCCTCGGCCTGCAGCCGCTCCGTCCATTCGCCCCGGCCGGGGCCGCGCAGCGGCCGGTCGGCCTGCTCGGCCAGCGCCCGGTAGAAGCCAGCGTGCCTGCGCCCGACCTCGGCGGCGTCGGGCCGGGCCGCCAGCCGCTCGGCCACGAACGCGCGGACGGTCGCCAGCATCCGCGACCGGGGCCCGAGCTCGGTGCTGTCGATAGCGACCAGGCTGTGCCGGGCCAGCGCCTCACACAACTCCAGCGCCCGGTCCTCATCCAGGTCCGCCACCTGGGCGGCGGCCGGGATGGTCCAGCCGTCGGTGAACACCGCCATGACCTCCAGCAGCGACCGCTCGGCGTCTTCCAAGAGGCCGACGCTCCACTCCATGGTGGCGCGCAGGGTCCGCTGCCGCTCGGGGAGATCCACCGCGCCGGTGCCGAGCGCGTCCAGCGAGGCCGCCAGCCGGTCCAGCAGCGCGGGCGGGTCTAGCAGCCGGGTGCGGGCGGCGGCCAGCTCGATCGCCAGCGGAACCCCCTCCAGCCGGCGGCAGATCTCGGTCACCACCGCCGCGTTGCCCTCGGTGAGGGCAAATCCTGGCCGCACCGCGCGGGCCCGGTCCACGAACAGCGCCACCGCCGGCGAGGCCGCCACCTCCGCGACCGAGGCGGTGCCCGGATCTGCCGGCAACGCCAGCGGCGGCACCGGGTACTCTCGCTCGGCGCGCAACCCCAGCACCGTGCGGCTGGTGGCCAAGATCGCCACCCCCGGGCAGCGGGCTAGCAACTCGCCCAGGTCCGGGGCAACCTGGACCACCTGCTCCAGGTTGTCCAGGATAAGCAGCCACGCGCCGTCGCCGAACGTCTCGGCCAGCGCCTCCACCGGCGCGCCGGCGCCGGCGAGGTCGGCGCCCGCGGCCCAGCCGATGGCGGCCAGGACCTGCCCCGAGTCGGTGACCGACTCCAGCGGCACGAAGGTGGTGCCCGCGCCGAACCGGTCTCGCAGCCGCTCGCCCACCGCCACCGCCAGCCGGGTCTTGCCGACCCCGCCCGGCCCAGTCAGCGTCACCAGCCGCACCTCAGGACGCTCAAGCAGCCCGGCTACCTCGTCGACGGCCCGCTCCCGCCCCAGCAGCGACGTCGTGCTCACCGGCAGCGGGCGGGGGCCGCGGGCGACGGCCGGCGACGGCACCGCGGCCGCGGCCTGGCCGGCAGCGGCGGCGAACCGCTCACTCAGCAGCACCGCCAGGTCATCGCGCACCAGGCGGCCGAGCTCGGCGGGCGTGCGGAAATGCCGGTAAGACGCCGAGGCGTCATCCTGGATGCGGGCGAGCAGATCACCCAGGCGAGGGTCGCGGCCGGCCGCCGGCGCCTTGACATACAGCAGCCGGGGCAGCGCACCGGATAGGTCGAACTCCTCCTCCAGGCCGGAGACCTGCATGCCCGGGGCAGGCTGCCCGTACCGCTGCCAGTACAGCCCGATGAACACGTCGCTTTGCGCCAGGTACTGCTGGTACACCTCCCGCGGCGGGTACGGCCGGGCCCCGAGCTCAAACATCACCGGGGTCAGGCGCAGCGCCTCGATCGCGCGCGAGACGGCCCGCCGCTCGTCGGCTAGCTCGCCCAGCGTGGAACTCACGAACACCCGCAGACGCCGGTCAGGAGTCCAGATGACTGGCTCATCCCGCGGCCCCTGGCTCACCGATCGCCCCTAAGCTGGCCCACCACGCAAGTCTGCAACCAGCCACCCCGGCCAGCAAGCCCCGCGTAAGCACCCAATCCGTCAGCCAGCACCGGCTAGCGCAGGCGACTAAGTCCCCGGTACGCAGCTATCGTGGGCCGCAGTCCCGACCATCAGTCCCAACGGCGGCTCGAAACCGCCGTTGACACGCTAGCGCTCTGAGTCGCGAGGACTTTGACGGTTGACCCGAGTCTGGCGGCACGATGGGGACGTGGGCTCGGCGCGGGCAGGGGTTCAGGCCGCGCGCCCCAGGCGGGCGGCGGCGACGGTGCTGTCGATATGCCGGGTGATGGTCCGCCAGGCGGCACGGACCGGTGCTGGGGCGGCGATCGGCTGGTCGTGCGCGGTGAGGGGGTAGAGCACCTGATCGTGGACGCGGCTGTAGACCAGGGCGAAGGTCAGGCCGTCGGCGGTCAGCCGGTAGGTGTTCGTGCGACCGATCCGTTCGATCAGGCCGTTGCCGCGCAGCCGGGCCAGGTCATATGAGGCCTGGTTCATGGCGTAGGGGGCGCCGCGCAGTCCGGTCATCCAGGCACGAAGGCTCTTGTTCGTGATGCCGTTGACGGCGAAGTCCCACACGGCCAGGCAACCGGCCAGGGCCTGCACCCGGGGGTCCGCAAAGCGCATGGCCGGGACCCTCCGCCCCGCCGCGTCGACGGTGGGGTGCGCGATCCGCTCGATGACTGGATTCGCGAGGATGCCGCTGCCCTGGCCGGCAACTACAGCATCCATCAGCCGGGCGTTGCATGCACGCGCTTTAGCCGACAGTTCCTCCAGGTGCTCCAGGCTGCGCTTGCAGCCCAGGTCACCGGGGTCATTGATGACGGTCTCGACCCGCAGGGCGCGATCCTCTTTGAGGTAGATCTTCACCCGCGAGTGCTTAAAGGACAAGTTGACGGTGACCTGGTCGCTGCGGTTCAGCAGCCGGGTGGAGAAGGTTCCCGGCGTGCTGCGGGTGACCCTGGAGCCGAAGATGACCTCCACATGCCCGGGCCGGCCCAGGTTGATGTTGCCGGCCAGCAGCTAGCAGCTGTTCGAACACGGTCCGGACCCGGCGGGGGTCGTCGAAGACCAGGGTGCGGGAGACCTCGACCTGCCGCATGGCCAGCTGCCACCAGCAGCCGTGGTCCCGGTCCGCATCGGTCAGCGGCAGCGGCAGGCGGTCCATCCAGGTCTGGAAGAACACCCGCACCGTCCCGGCCTGCACCAGGTCGCACAGCTCCTGCAACCGGGCCGGATCCGACGTCGCGGCGAACCCGTTGGCCAGCGGCGTCACCGCGATGCCCTCCGCCAGCGCGGCCCGGCGGGCGATCTCATGGCCGTTGAGCCAGACTTTGACCGGATAGGGCGCATAGCAGCAGACCTTGATGAACGCGGCCCCCGCGCGCCGGTCATGGATGTAGAAGTAATAGCAGGTCACCAGCCGCTCGGTGCGGTAGAACCGGAACCACGGCACCCCGTCCGGGCCGTCCTTCTTGGTCGCGTCGAAGACCCACTGGAACTCCCGGGCCTCCCCGATCGCCACCACCTTGGACTGGCCGGCCTTCTCCGCGGCGTCCAGGTACGGCCGGATCACCTCCAGCTTGCGGTCGCCCTTGCGGAACACCACCCACGGGATCTGGTTCCCCTCCGCGTACCGGCGCACCGCCGCCCGGAACGCCTGCGCGTTCCGGCCCAGCGCCGCCGGCGAGGCGATCGGGAACCCGCGCCAGGCCAGCCACCCGGCGATCTGGCCCGATGTCTGCAAGGCCGGCACCCAGCCGTTGAAATACAGCCGGTCGAACCCCTCGATCTCCAGGCTCACGTGCCCGCGGACGATATCAGCCAATGTGACCGGACGCTGCGCCATGGCCACCCTCCCAACCACGCCTACGGTCAAAAGGATGAACCCGCCCGCACGATCACGCCAGCAGCACCGCCAACCTCGATGGTCTGAGGCGGAGCCTCGCTAGTCTCTTGACCATGCCTCTGCCAGGTCAATGCCGCGCATAACAGGCAATCTGGCAACCTCGCTGGTACTGAATCACCAGCTGAACACGCGAACCAGATTCGATCCGTAATTGTTCGAGCTAATTACAATGTGCCCGCTTGTCACCCTACGCGACCGCGAAGAGCGCTATCGTTTACAGACTTCAGGGCAGAAGCGTCAGCGCATCCGCGTGCTCGGCCGGACCACCGTGAATTGACGGCGGTCCAACGTCGCTACGTCGGTTAGCCCGAGCCGTCGGCGATAGCGACAACCGAGGCATCGCTGGTTCCCAGCGGAATGCTCTCATACGTATTCACCAGGTCGGCAATCTGCGCATAGCCGGCGCTCGTCAGGTCGACGGGCGCAAAGTCACCATCAGCCAGGACCGAAGGGAACAACGACTCCACGCAGGCACCGGCTTCGCGGGCCAAGTCAGCGCCGGGCGGGAAGGCTGCTCACCGTGAGTCTTCTGCTTCCGAGTCAAGCTCGGAAAGGATCCGGGTGACAGATTCCTGGAGTTTCGGCAAGTCGCGCGTCACCGTGTTCCACACGACGTCGAGATCGATATCAAAGTAGCCGTTGCCACCCGATTACGCATGTCGGTGATCACGCGCCAGGGCACTTCAGGATGCGCGGCGCGAACCTTATCGCTGACGCCCCGTGCCGCTACGCCGATGATCTCTATCCAGTGAACCACCGCGCTCTGCAGCAGCTCATCGGTGTCGAAGCGCGCTCGGTCGTCCTGGACGTGGCCGGATCCTGTCGATCGCGGCCAAGACGTCCGCCAGACGCTCACGGTCATCTCTCACAGGGCGACGGCCTCTGCCAGGACCCGGTCCCGAATGCGCGCCTTCAGGCCACGCGGCGTGGCCACGTCCACATGACGCCCGCCGATCTCCTCAACGTCAAGCGCGAAACCGCTGAGGTCGAACAGCGTGGTGTCCGGACCCGGGGCTACCAGGAGATCCACGTCACTCGTCTCGACCGCTTCCCCGCGAGCTACCGAACCGAATATACGCACATCATGCAAGCCGCGCTCGGACGCGGCCGCGAGAATCAGCCTCCGAGCCGCCCGAAGGAACCCGAGATCCGGCGACCGTTCCTGCTGCGGTGGACCTGGCACAATGAGTCCTTCCCCGGTACCACGTGCTACTCGTGTCCTAGCCCACTTCACGGAACCCGAGGTCGGGCCTTTCGCGTCGCGTCATGCCGGGCTAGCCAGCTGACGGCAACACGCATTGCTCAGTCCCGCATGCCCTTGGCGAGGCAGGCAAGCAGCCCGTCCAGTCCTTCCCGCCGTACGTCTTGGCACGCCAGACCCACTCGACAGCTACTCTATGTGACCGGGTGGCTATGATGGCAGAATGAATCGCACCACCGACATCGGTCCACGGCCATCGCCGATCTGACATTGAAACTGCTGGTGGGGCGGGTGGGGCTCGAACCCACGACCGGCGGATTATGAGAAGTCCGGCCCAGCGCTCCGGGTGCGCTAGCTGCACGGATGACACGGAACCGTGCCAGCTATGGCCCTGATTGCACTGTTCGCACGGGTGAGTCGGTCCACGAACCGGTCCACGCCTTACTATGGCGATCACCGGATGCCAGCTACAGAACGTTACCGTCTCCCGGCCCGATCAGCGGATGCCCGCGCCGGTCGCATGCGGCCGCTCGAGGAGAGTCAAACGTTGCTAACCAACAAGTCGCTGGGTCTCGACTACAACACGAGATCACCAGGCCGGTACACCAGGAACGTGACCATGCCCTCGCCGTCCGGCCTGAACGCCCTCCGCGCGGCGGTTAGTGCTCGCGGGCGTGGTAGAGGTCCACGATCTGGGTGGCCTCGGGGAATTTGTCCGTAGCGATGCCCCAGATCTTATTCCGGTGACGCGGTTATCCCGGCGGTCGCCGGCCTGGCCTGTGGCCAGGCCGGTTTCCGTGATGGGGGCCGGGATAATCAGAGGCTGTCGAGGAAGTCGATGATGTCGTCGGGCGGCTGGTAGCGGCCGGGCTGACCGTCGACAGGGGCGGTGCGGTCGAGGGCGCGCTGCTTGAGCTCGAGGTCGGCTTTGAGGTAGATCATGGTAGTTCGCGTTGATTCGTGACCCAGCCACAACGCGATGACGGCTATGTCGATGCCGGAGCGGAGCATCCTGACCGCGCAAGAGTGCCTCAGGACATGGGGAGTGACGTTCTTGCTGGTCAGGGAGGGACAAGTGGTCGCTGCGGTGGCGGCATGGCGTTTGACGCAGTCCTCGACGGCGTCCTGGCTCATCGGCGTGCCGCGCCGGGTCGGGAACAGGGGGCTGGCGGGCCCGCCGGGGTTTTCGCCGAGCCATGCGGCCAGGACGGCGACGGTGTCGCGGAGCAGTGGTGTCACCCGGTCTTTCCTGCCCTTGCCGTGGCATTCCAGGTGCGGGCCGTCGCCGAGGTGGGTGCTGGCGCGGGTGAGGCCGGCCAGTTCGCTGGCGCGCAGGCCCGTGGTGACGGCGGTCAGCAGCAGGGCGTGGTCGCGGCGGCCGGTCCAGGTGCCGGGATCGGGTGCCTTCAGGAGAGCGGTGATTTCCTCCTCGGACAGGTGGGTGACGATGGTGGTTCGGAATCGCTTGCCGGGGACGGCCAGGACGCGGGCGATGTCGCCGGCGTGCTCGGGGTGCTGCGGGGCGGCGTAGGCGAACATCGAGTGGATGGCGGCCAGCCGCAGGTTCCTGGTCCGGACGGTGTTGCCCCGCTGGTGCTCGAGGTGGTCAAGGAAGCTCGTGATCAGCGGCGCGCTGATGTCGGCGAAGTCGAGTCCGGAGGGTGCCTTGCTCGTCTGGGCGGCGGCGAACAGCAGCAGGAGCCGCCAGGTGGCGCGGTAGGAGCGGATGGTGTGGCCGCTGGCCTGGAGCTGGCCCATCAGCCGGTCGGTGAAGAATGCCTGCAGGGACGGAGCGAGCAGCGTCATGACTGCCCCTCCCGGGAAGCGCCGGCCCGGTCGACGTGGGCCTGGAGCCGCTGCGCGGCCAGTGCCATCAGTTCCGGCGACGCGGACACGTACCAGTATGTCGAGGCCGGGCCGGAATGCCCCATGACGGTAGACAGCCACGGCAGCCGGGCGGGCACGTCAGCGCCGTCGCGATACCAGCCGGCCAGCATGTTCACCGCATAGGAGTGCCTCAGCCCGTGGATGGTCGGGCGGCACCGCCCGGTCCTGGGCCCGAGCCGGGCCGCGGACACCAGGCCGGTGAAAGTCTTGTGGACGGCGTTGTAGGTAAGGCGGTCCCCGGTGCGGGAGGCCAGTACCGCGGTCGCGGCCCGTCCGGGGAACGCCTGGTCACGGCGGTGCCGGTAGCCGGCGAGCGCGGCGAGGGCTGTCGGATGGAGCGGGACCAAGCGGAAACTCTGCGCCTTGTCCTGGCGGACGAGCAGCATGCCTTCGACGGTGTCGATGTCACCGTCGTCGAGCGCGAGCGCCTCGCCGATCCTCAGCCCGGTCACCGTCAGGAGCGCGATGAGGACGGTATAGGTCTCGGCCCGCAGCGGGCCCCGCAGCCGCCCGGCCGCGGCCTGCAGCGCGGCGACGTCGGCGGGCGAGTAAAGGTAGGGCACCGCCCGCAGCCGCCGGCGGGGGAACAAGCCCGCGGGCGGGATCTCGTGGGCCGGGTCGTGGGCGTGCAGGAACGAGGCGAAGCCGCGGACCGCTTCCATGCCCAGTGCCGGGGCATCCGACCCGTGCCGCGTCTGGCGCACCCAGTCCGCTGCCGCCTCGACTGTGAGCGTGTCCTGCTGCCGGCCGCCGAGGTAGTCCAGGAACTGCCGCAGGTCCCGCTCGGCCCTGACGAGCTTGCAGCCGAGCGCCCGGCGCAGGGTCAGGTAGTCATCGAGGTGGCCGGCGAGCGCGCGGCGCGGCGGGTTCACTGCGGGCCGGCTGGGAGCCGGGGCGGGGACGGCGCTGGGGGCCAGGGCGGGGCCAGCGGCCGCAGGGCGGCGACATCGACCTTGGCATACAGCGACGTGGTGCGCTCGTCGTCATGCCGCAGGACCTGGCCGATCTCCGCCAGAGGCGCGCCGGCTGCCTGCATCGCCGTCGCGGCGAAATAGCGGAGCTGGTGGGGCCGCACCCGGTCCAGCCCGGCGCGGCGGGCCGCCCTGGCGACCGAGTGCCCGACCGCGTAGCCGGTCAGGCCGCGGTGCGGTGCGACGCTGCGGACGAACACCTTGCGGTCGAGTACGGCTGCCGGCCGTCCGTCCCGCAGGTAGGCGATGACCGCCTCGGCGACGTCGCGGGGAAGGGGAAGCTGGTCACGCCGGCCGCCCTTCCCGCTGACCACCACGATCCCCTGGCGCCAGTCCACGTCCTCGAGCGTCAGCGCGGCGATCTCGCGGGCCCGCAGGCCCATCCGC
>JBEKGC010000459.1:0-5339 GCA_050013055.1 Streptosporangiaceae bacterium | reverse complement strand
CGTGGGTCCGGGCTGACCGGGCCGATCTTGACGTGCCCGTGTACGAAGCCGTCTCGGAGTGGCTACGGACCGCCTGGCCGTTTACCGAGATCGCTTACGCCCCGCGATGAGCCCGGCTCGGCGGGCCTGCGGCCGGTAGAAAGCCTTGTGGCCCACCGCCTCCAGCAGGGACCGGGCCGGAACCGCTGTGCGCAGCGATGACGGCGCCCTTCCCGGTTCGGGGCGCGAGTCGCGGTGCCGGGGGCTCGCAGGCCAGCGCCTGTTTCGGCCTGCCGACCGTGAACACCGGCCCGCGCGACGGCTCACGATCGAAGCGACGGTCACGCTCTGAGGGCCCGAAGCGCCGCACCCCAGCCACCGCCCCCGCCGCCGCCCGCACCCGGAACCCACCCGTCACAATTGTCGAAAAAGATCGTGGAATATTTGGCTTACCTGGAAGGTCTGGTACCCTATAATTGCCCGAATCCTCCGTGACGGCCCGATCTTCCGCGCGAACCGGACGGCCCGGCCCGCATCACGCCCGGCCGGACCAGGCACGGCATACACCTCGCATCATCATTCCCAGCCGCCACCGCGCCACCAGCAAGACCGCGATGGACCCGCGTCCGGCGGCCTCCAGACCCCAATACCAAGTGTGAACAAATCCGCCTTGGCCGCCGACTGACCATCGAAGCCACGATGCCACTGTGATCCTGTGCCCGGCGCGACGCCCGAAACCGCAAGAACCGTCGTTTTGCCGTCGCGCCGGGGGTCCTGCGGTCCGTCCGGTCCATTAACGCAAATCCTCAAAGGTGCTGGCTCGCCGGCAATATGGCGCGCAAGGGCTGGCCCGGCCCTGGCCCTGCGCAGAAACCACCGTGCTCGGGGCAAACCAGAAGATTCAGGTGGTGTCCTCCGGGCGTTCCCTCATGCCCAAGACATACTTACTGCTGCCCCACTACCCGTGCCGCCTGGTCCCAGGGATCGTAGCGGCCCGGTACACGGCGACCTTGGGGAACCGGGCGCCGCCGCACATTTGATAGCGGGCCGTAACCGGCAACTAGCCAGTCACTGGGCCCGTTTCACTACGATTACCCCATGACGGACCTGGGTTCCCTGCATGGCGCGGCCCTCCTCCAGCGCGGCACCGAGGACCTGGCCGCGGTCGCCGGCGGGACAACCGGGAGCGACCCGGACACCGATTGCACGCTCGGAACCCGCTTCCAGATCGCCTCGGTCAGCAAGCAGTTCACCGCGGCGGCCGTCCTGCTGCTCTCCGATCGCGGCGTCCTGTCGGTGGATGACCCAGTGCGCAACTGGCTCGATGGCTGCCCGGCGTCCTGGGAACCGGTCACCGTGCATCACCTGCTCAGCCATTCCAGCGGGCTGGTCCACTGGTATGCACTGCCCGGGCTGGACCTGACCAGGCCCGCCGCCGCCAGCGAGCTGCTGGGCAGATTCGCCAGCGCTCCGCTGCTCAGCCCGCCGGGGGAGCGCTTCTCCTACAGCAGCCCGGGATACGTGCTGCTCGGACTCATAATCGAGAAGGCCGCCGGACAGCCCTACCGCGAGTTCCTCACCCGTGAGATCTTCGAGCCGCTGGGACTGACCGCGACATTCAGCGGGAACCCCGGCGGAGAGCCGGACCTGGCTGCTGGCCGCCACGACGGCGCGGCGGTGCCCTCCTTCGAGCTGGATACCGTGAACCTGGGCACCGGGAGCATCTGGTCCACTGTGGGGGACCTCGCGCGGTGGGACCGCGCCCTGGCGAGCGGCGAGGTACTCTCCGACGCCGCCCGGCAGGCGATGTTCAGCGCCCACGTGCCCGCCGAGGACGACGACGGCCTCATCCGCACCGAGGGCTACGGCTACGGCTGGTTCATCGGCACCGTCTCCGGCGGCCGCCGGATCTTCTATCACCCCGGCGACCAGGCCGGCTTCTGCTCCCTCAACGCCTGGTTCCCCGACGACGACGTGCGCCTAGCCGTGCTCAGCAACGAGGGAACCGCCCGCCTCGATCCGATCGTCCACGACCTGATCCGGACCGCCTTCCCCGCCCTCACCCGCGCAGCCCAGCAACCCTGATGACCTGCGGTGGCTCAGTTACAACGGCATAGTCTTGCGCAATGGCGGCCGCTCGTCTGCCAGCGAATCTGAGCCATTTCGTCGTGGGCGGATCGCATGCCGGATCACTCGCTTAGGAGATCGTCGCCGTTCTGGCGTTGTTAGATCGCGGCTGCGGGCGGGGGCGTCATGTTGACGACTACGCGGCCGCTGACGGCCGTCTCAGGCTCCGCCAGCCGTGGTGCGATGTGGTCTTGGAACCAGGGGCCGACCAGGCGGGTGATGCCATCGAGATCCTCTGGCTGCTCGTACCACAGAATGCCGACTGCCCGCCCCTGCTCGGCCAGGACATATTGGAAGCCGCGGAACCCCGGGTGCTGTGAGGCCCTCGGCAGAAAGTCCGTGCGGAGCCCGTCGAACAGCACACTATCGACGGGCAGGCGGAGCGCCATGTCGATGATCGAGGCGTGCACAAAGGCCTCCTTCGCCACGAGCGCCGTTGCGCAGCACAATTCGCAGACGTCGGCTCAGCATCAGGTCTGTTCTGATCTTCGCAGCTGGCTCAACTTAGATGGCAGAAACCCGCAAATGGCTCAGCCGCGCTGGCAATGGCTCAGATTCGTTTCGGGAGGAGGCATCCCCGTGCCACATGCCAAGTCCGAAAACATCCGCCGCCGCTTGACCATAGAGGCGACGATCCCGCTATGACACTGGCTTTGACCGACGGTTGTGACATCGTCCCCTACCTCGGAAGGGTCTGCCCTAACAGCAGCTCGGTCGCCTGGCAGGCGGGTTTGATTCCGACAGGCAGCTCGCTGGTCGGCGGCTCTTGACGACCTGGCATTCGCCCCAGAGGGCTCCTGCAGTTCGCCGTAGGGTGAGGGCCGCCGGGGTACAGTGGGGACATGAGCGAGATTCCGCTCGAAGCGGCACCGCGCCAGGTTACCGAAGCGGCACATGATGCTGCGCGCGGTCAGGTCGTCTATCTCACTGAGCACGGCGAGCGGCTCGCTGCGATCGTCCCGGCCGAACTGGCGGCCGAACTGGAGAGCCTGACTCCTCAGCAACTCCGCGAGCTGCTGGAGGACTTCGCGGACGTGCAGGCGGCGCGCGAGTCGCTGGCCGAGGTCGAGGCCGGCGCGGAGCCGGTACCGGCCGAGCAGGTCTGGGCGGAGCTCGGCCTCGGGACGTGAGGTCCCGCCGGTACGCGCTGGAGTTCGCCCCGAAAGCCTTGCGGGCGCTGCGAAAGCTCGACCGGTCTGTAGTCGAACACATCCAGGTCGCGACGGAATCACTGCGCGAAGATCCGCGACCCGCCGGCGCGAAGATGCTCACAGGAATGCACGGAGTTCTGCGGATCAGGGTCGCAGGTAACTACCGGGTCCTGTACACGGTCGATGATGACCGGCTAGTGGTCCTGGTCGTGGATGCCGGCCATCGTCGGCAGATCTACCGTTAGGGTCTCAGGTTCGGCGCAGGAGAACGGCGTGATCTTCGCCGTCCTTTACGTGCACCTCGATGCGCCACCCGGTGCCCTCGACCAGGTCCGCCATCTGTGAGGCAGGAATGTCTTCGCGCTACTGCTATGACGAACGTGTCAGCCGTGCCCTGCTACGACGCCATGAGATGACTGCGGAACTTATCGCGACGAAGGCAACGATTGCGATGACAACGATCAGGCCTGTCAGGTCGTGTGGGTTTCTCCTCCAGTCAGGGTTCGCGCCGAACATGATGACGATGACCACTAGGGCGAGTACCGCGGCTATTCCCAGCGTGCGCATGTCTAGCTCAACCTCCAAGGCCTAGTGGCAGTAGCCTGAATCATCGTCGTTGAAGGCGAGCGCAGGGCTGATCGGAACGAGTTTCGTTATGTGAGTCAGAGGTACGTGGACCTTGGACGCACGGAATTGCACGCGAAGGCAGTTGTTGTCTGCGGAGGCGCGGGAAACCGAGTTGAGGAGCACTCCTCCGTATGTAGCGATACCGGCACCGCAGGCGACTGCCGTGATGACACCAGCAGGGCCACTCATGAGAACGAACGCGCCACAAGCGGCGACCAGTCCAGCGGTCCCGCCGTTCGCTGCATTGATATTCTTGTTGAATTTCTGAGTCTCGGCCCTAGTTAGATAGAGCGAGCAGTCTATCCCATGACAGTTGAGTACTGAGCCTTTGCCAGCTGTCGACTCAGTGCTCAGGTCCGGTTTGCTAGTACTAACCGGAATCGCCGCTTGCGTTGAAGAAGTTGAAGGGGCACTGGAACTTGGATTCGCTTGCCGTGCGCAGCCTGTTGCCCCCACTGCGAGCGTGACAGCCAAGACGAGGGCCGCAACCCCTACTCTCCTCGTAGGAAACTTCGCGTAACGCATTTCCCCTCCAGGATTCGCGATAGACCTACACCGCGTGCCGATACTGCTGCCTTGGATCGACACATGGCCTGTGATTAAAGGCAAATCAGTGATCGCGGCGCTACTTAGAGCTACGGGTGTGCACAGACCTCAGGTTCAATCGCGCGACTGGACGTTATCACTTCGTAATAAAACTCTGGTTGAGCTGCCTACTGGATATTCAAGTCACCGGATACAGAGGACACCGCTCTCACGATTACCCCTCTAGTCCGAACAGCACCATGACGCCGAAGCCGTCCGCGCGGATCATGACCAGACTGCTTGAGCACCGCCCGCGCTACGCGCAGGTGGTCCACCTCACCCAGCCCGGCCGCCCGGCCCGGTCGTGACCGGCACCGTCGGCGCGCTGCCCGAGGCCCAGCGGCACCGGGTCGCGGTCCGCGACCTGCCCCGACCGCGTTCCTGCCCCCAGCGAGGTAACCCGTGGGACTGCTAAGAACGCTGGCTGTCTTATGGCGGCTGCGCCAGGCGTTCCACCTGGCGCGCTTCCCGGCCACCGCCGTGCTGGTCCTGCTGTGGCCGGTCACTGCCGCTGCGGTCCTGCCCGTGACCGCGGCGTGGCTGGCAGGCTGGCCGCATCTACCGCGCCGCCGCCTGGGCTGCCCCGCCGCCGTCTAGGTGGTTGCTACTTCGCTGCGCGACCGCATCTGGCGGGTGGTCGTGTCCGCCCCCGTGCACCCGATCCACCAACAGGCCCGGATCGCCCGCGCAAACTCCGGCTAGAGCGCCGGGACGGCAGGTGCGGGACCATGCCGTCGCATCGCGCCCACGTGCTGTGGCGCTCTGGCCCCGGGGACGGCCGGCGGGTTATGAATCGATCTCGAGGAAACCTTCGCCGGTGTTGATCTGACTTGTGCAGACCGCGGATGAGGTGCCCTCGCCGGTGACCTC
>JBEKGC010000458.1:0-6641 GCA_050013055.1 Streptosporangiaceae bacterium | reverse complement strand
CCGTCCGGCGGTTCGTCGACGAGGAGGTCGTGCCGGTCGTCGGCCCGTACTGGGAACGGGCCGAGATCTGCTGGCCGCTGGTCAAGCGGCTGCCCGAGCTCGGCGTCGTCGGCGAGGACATCAAGGGCTACGGGTGCGCCGGCATGAGCCCGATGGCGTGCGGGCTGGTCACGATGGAACTGCACCGCGGTGACGGCAGCCTTGGCGTGTTCCTCGGCGTGCACGCGGGCCTGGCCATGCTGTCGATCGCGATGTGCGGCTCGGAGGAGCAGAAGGCGCGCTGGCTGCCCGACATGGCCCAGATGGACAAGCTTGGGGCCTTCGCGCTGACCGAGCCGGAGCACGGCTCGGACTCGGTCGCGCTGGAAACCTCGGCCAGGCGAGACGGGGACAGCTGGGTGCTGAACGGCCGCAAACGGTGGATCGGCCTGGGGAGCGTGGCCGACCTGGTCGTCGTCTGGGCCCGCAACACCGAGGACGGCCAGGTCAACGGGTTCGTCGTGGAGAAGGGATCGCCGGGCTACCAGGCCAGGGTGATCGAGGGCAAGGTGTCGCTGCGCTCGGTGTGGCAGGCCGAGATCACGCTGGAGAACGTGCGGGTGCCGGCCGAGAACCGGCTGCCCGGGGCACGTTCGTTCAAGGACACCAGCCGGGTGCTGGCCACCACCCGGAGCACCTGCGCCTGGGCGGCGCTTGGCCACGCCACCGCCGCCTACGACGCTGCCTTGCGGTACGCGCAGGAGCGGCGCCAGTTCGGCGAGTCGCTGGCCAGCTTCCAGATCATCCAGCAGCGGCTGGTATCGATGCTGGCGGACCTCACCGCGATGCAGCTGTACTGCCTGCAGATCGGGCGCCTGGCCGAGGCCGGCCGGCTGACCCCCACCGTGGCCGGCCTGGCCAAGATGCACAACACCCGCAAGGCCCGCGCGATCGCCGCCGACGCGCGCGACATGCTCGGCGGCAACGGCATCCTGCTCGACTACCAGGTCATGCGGCACATGGTGGACCTAGAGGCGATCCACACCTTCGAGGGCACCGAGACCATGCAGACCCTCATCGTGGGCCGCGCCATCACCGGCATCGGCGCCTTCACGTAAGGCACGAAGAACCCGTGCTGCGGGGCTGGCACTCCTGCCGCACCGTGTCGTCGCTGACCTTGGTGCTCGCCTCGGGCCACCGGCTACCCGTACGAGTCGTTCGTGTTCCTGCTCGAGGAACTGACCCGCCCGACGGGCACGACGTCGACCCGGTAGACGGCTTCCGACTCACGCTTCATGCCCGACTCGATGCCGCGGACCAGCGTCTTGACCGCAGCGCCGGTAAGCCCATCGTCAATGTCAAGGCGCGCGGTCACCCAAACCCGGCCCGGACCGGTGAAGGTGACCAGGACCTCGCGAATGGCGGTCACCCCGGGGTAGCCGAGCAGGAAGGTGCGTATCCGGTCTTCGTCAGCGGCCCGGAGCGGCTGGGTAAAGTCATCGTCATCCTGCCTCGGCGACCTCGCCGGGGCCGGCGGCATTGCGGGGGTCGGCGACGTCGCGGGGGGCAGCAGCCAGGCGCCGACCAGGAAGTCGTGACTGCGTTTCCCGAGCCGAAGACTGGTGCGGATCAGCACCAGCCCGATGACCACCGCGGCTATCCCCTGGGGTATTGACGACCCGGTGAGCTCATTGAGGGCCAGCGCGGCCAGCGTGATCACGTCTCCCGACACGGACACCGCGTCCTCGACAAAGACCGCCCGCAGCGTCGGGTCAGATGTCCTCCTGGCCTCGTCCAGGAGGTCCTGATGGTGACGTCGCGCTCGGCCGATCAGCTGGCCCGCTGACTGGCGGAACGACACCAGGTCAAAGACGGCGGAGATGGCCAGCACGACGTAGGCCACGGTAAACGACGAGGTGACACCGGGGTGGATCAGTTCGGCGATGCCCTCGCGCAGGGAGAACGCCGCGCCGGCGATGAACACGCCGAGGGCCGCGATCAGGGCCCAGAAGTAGGCTTCCCGCCCGTACCCCAGGGGGTGACCGCCGTCCGGGTGGCGGCTGCTGCGACGCTGGGCGACGAAGAGGAACAGGTCGTTGGCGGTATCAGAGAGCGAATGCGAAGCCTCCGCGGCCATGGCGGACGACCCGGTGAAAACCGCCGCGCCGATCTTGGCGAGCGCGACGCCCAGGCCCGCCCCGAGGGCGACCAATACGGTCCGCGTGCTGTCATCAGGCATAAACGCGACCTCCACCCGCGCCTATCTCCATAGCATGCCCATTCGGGAAAGCGTTCATCGTGAGCGGCGCACGAACAACTGCAAGGGTTTCGTGTGTTCAAGACGATGCCCGGCGGGCCGGCCGCTGAGACAGTAAAACTATGACCGAGAAATTCACCGTCCGCAGCGTGACCTACGATCTGCTGCGATCCCTCGGACTGACGACCGTCTTCGGTAATCCGGGTTCGACCGAGGAGACCTTCCTGCAGGAGTTCCCCGCGGATTTCCGCTACGTACTGGCGCTGCAGGAAGCCTCCGCCATCGCGATGGCCGACGCCTTCGCTCAGGTCACCCGGCGCCCGGCCCTGGTCAACCTGCACTCCTCGGCGGGTGTGGGCAACGCCATGGGCAACCTGGTCGCGGCCTACCACGGAAACACCCCCCTGATCGTCACCGCGGGCCAGCAGCACCGGGAGCTGATGATCGGGGAACCGTACCTGGCCAACCGCGAGGCCACCACGATGCCGAAGCCGTGGGTGAAGTGGTCCTACGAGCCGTACCGGGCTCAGGATGTGCCTGAGGCGTTCATGCGCGCCTACGCGATGGCGGTGCAGCCGCCGGCCGGTCCGGTCTTCCTGTCGATACCGCTGGATGACTGGAACCAGCCGCTGGCCGGCCCGGCCCGGGTCCGCACAGTGAGCACAAGGGTGGCCCCGGAAGCTGAGCGCCTGCGGCTGTTCGCCGACCGCATCTCCGCCAGCCGCCGTCCCGCGCTGGTCTTCGGACCCGACGTGGACCGCAGCGGCGGGTGGGACGCGGCCATCGCCCTGGCCGAGAAGCTGCGCGCCGCCGTCTACGGCTCCCCGTTGCTTGACCGTGCCTCCTTCCCCGAGGACCACCCCTTGTTCCGCGGACCGCTCGGGATGTCGGTGAAGACGATCAGCGACCGGCTGGCCGGCCACGACCTGGCCGTCGTGATCGGCGCCGAGGTGTTCAGGTACTACCCCTACGTTCCCGGCGACGTCCTTCCCGCGGGCACCAAACTACTGCAGATCACCGCCAGCCCGGCCGCGGCCGCGGCCGCGCGGGTGGGCGACGCCCTGCTGGCCGACCCCAAGATCGCGATCGAGCTGCTCCTGGACCTCGTCGCGGAGGGCTCCGCGCGGACCGCCCCGGAGCCGATGGCGCGTCCGCGCGTGCTGCCGCAGGTGCCGAGCAGCCCGCTCACCCCGCCGGAGGTCTACGCCGTGCTGAGCCGGGTCAGGCCGCCGGATTCGGTCATCGTCAACGAATCGACCTCCACCATGGCTCAGCAGGTCGAGTGGCTCCCGACGGTCAGGACCGGATCGTTCTTCGCCACGGCCAGCGGCGGTATCGGCTGGGCCGTGCCGGCCGCGGTCGGGGTCGCGCTGGCCGACCGGGACCGGGGCGTCAGCCGGCCGGTCATCGGCCTGATCGGCGACGGCTCGTCGCAGTACTCCGTGCAGGCCCTCTGGACGGCCGCTCAGCACAAGCTGCCAATCGTGTACGTGATCATGCGCAACGAGGAGTACTCTATCCTCAAGTCGTTCGCGGTGCTCGAGGAGACACCGGGGGTGCCCGGTCTGGATCTACCCGGGATCGGCATCGCTGCGCTTGCGCGCGGCTGGGGATGCCGCGCCGTCGACGTCGAGAACACCGATGAGCTGGAGCAGGCGTTCAAGACGGCCCTGGGCGCGGACACCACGACGGTCATCGTGGTGCGCACGCAACCCCAGAGAGCGATGCTCTAGGCGGACCTCAGGCGTGGTCGACGAACAGGTCCACCTCGGGCTCGGCGCCGGGCTGGTAGGCGTACCTGTCGAAGTCGGTGACTCCGTCGGCGGCCAGCACGTCCTCGCACAGGAACGCGTTCCCTGTGCAGTCCCGGCTGGGCCTGGTGATCACCGCGTAGGCCGCGTCGGCGTACAGCTCGGGCTTGCGGGCCCGGCCCATCGCCGCCTCACCGCCGAGCAGGTTCTGCACCGCCGCGGTGGCGATCAGCGTCCGCGGCCACAGCGCGTTAGACGCGATGCCATCCGCGGCGAACTCGGCGGCGAACCCCAGGGCGCACAGGGTCATCCCGTACTTGGCGATGGTGTAGCCGACGTGCGGGCCGAGCCACCGCGGCTCCAGGCTGACCGGCGGGGACAGGGTCAGGATGTGCGGGTTCGCCGATCGCTTCAGGTGCGGTATGCAGGCCCGGCTGACCACGAACGTGCCGCGGGTGTTGATCGACTGCATCAGGTCGTAACGCTTGATCTCCAGCGCCTCGGTGCCGGACAGGTTGATCGCCGAGGCGTTGTTGACGCACACGTCGATCCCGCCGAACCGCCCGGCGGCCTGCGCGACGGCCGCCGCGACCTGGTCCTCGTCGCGGATGTCGCCGACCACCGGCAGCGCGCGGCCGCCCGCCGCCTCGATCTGCGCGGCCGCGGTGAACACGGTCCCCTCCAGCCTGGGGTCCGGCTCGGCCGTCTTGGCGATCAGCGCGACGTTGGCGCCGTCCCGCGCCGCCCGCAGCGCGATGGCCAGGCCGATGCCGCGGCTGCCGCCTGAGATGAACAAGGTCTTGCCTGCCAGCGTCATCGGTGGCTTCCTTTCCTGGCGATTACGGGCACAGTAACCACCGTCCGTTCGGTTCGTTAGTTCATTTTTCCCGAACGGGCCGCGGTTCTCCCCCCCGGTCAGCCTGATTCTGCCCCCTGGCTGTCCCGCAGGCGGCGCCGGGAGGCTTCGACCTCGGCCTCGGCGGCCGCGCGGTCGGCCCAGGAGGCCCCCTCGACGTTCTTGCCCGGCTCAAGTTCCTTGTAGATCGTGAAGAAGTGCCCGATCTCGAGCCGGTCGTATTCGGGCAGGTGGTGCAGGTCGCGCAGGTGCTCCTGGCGCGGGTCGGTCGCGGGCACGCAGAGGACCTTGTCGTCGCCGCCCTTCTCGTCGGTCATCCGGAACATGCCGATCGGGCGGCTGCGGATCAGGCAGCCGGGGAACGTCGGTTCCAGCACGAGGACAAGCGCGTCGAGCGGATTCCGGTATGAAGCCGTAGTCGGCCGGGTACTGGGTCGCGGTGAACAGCGTCCGGTCCAGCCGGATCAGGCCGCTGTCGTGGTCGACCTCGTACTTGTTCCTGCTGCCCCGCGGGATCTCGATCACGACGTCGAATTCCATCGCTGCGGCTCCGCCCCTTTCGCGATTTGATCCATGACGTTAGGCCGGAGCGGACCCGCGGATAACGTGCTGGCGACACGAGGATGGGCCGGTTCCTCGGCCTGTCGGCACAACCGTTGTGCCGCCGTACCAACGCCCGCGCACAGCCTTGATACCGGGGAACGACGACCACCCGGGCCGCGCGCCGGACAATGAGCATCGTGACGAACCTGGCCAAGAACCTGACGGACACCACTCGCGCCCACGCCGGCCGGGTGGCCGTGCGGGTGGACGACGCGGCGATGACCTACCGGGCCCTGGACGAGGCGAGCGCCCGGGTGGCCGGGCTGCTGCACGAGCGCGGCCTCAAACCCGGCGACCGGGTCGGCATCATGATGCCCAACGTCGCCGAGGTCCCCGTGGTGTACTACGGCGTGCTCCGGGCCGGCGGCGTGGTCGTCCCGATGAACCCGCTGCTCAAGGCCCGGGAGGTCGCCTATTACCTGGGCGACTCCGGAGCCGGGCTGATCTTCGCCTGGCACGCGTTCGCGGCGGCGGCCCGCGGCGGCGCGGAGCAGGCCGAAGCGGAATCCATCGTGGTGGACGCGGTCGGCTTCCCCGATCTGCTGGCCTCCGCCACCCCGGACTACCAGGTCGCGGACACCGCCGACGACGACACCGCGGTGATCCTCTACACCTCGGGCACGACCGGCCACCCGAAGGGCGCCGAGCTCACCCACGGCAACCTCATCAGCAACACCGAGGTGACGCGCACCGACATCGTCCGGGCCGGCCCCGATGACGTGATCTTCGGCGGGCTTCCGCTGTTCCACGTGTTCGGGCAGACGGCCGCGCTCAACGTCGCGGTGGCGGCCGGGGCGTGCCTGACCCTGCTGCCGCGGTTCGACGCCGGGCACGCCCTGCGGATCGTGGCCGGCCACCGGGTCACCGTCTTCGAAGGCGTGCCGACCATGTACGTGGCGCTGCTGCACGCACCTGACCGCGCGGACTACGACACCTCCGCGCTGCGGTTGTGCATCTCTGGCGGCGCGGCCCTGCCGGTCGAGGTGCTGCGCGGGTTCGAGGAGGCGTTCGGCATCCCGGTGCTCGAGGGATACGGCCTGTCGGAGACCTCGCCGGTCGCCTCGTTCAACCACCCCGGCCGGGAGCGCAAGCCCGGCTCGATCGGCACGCCGATCAGGGACGTCCAGATGCGCGTCGTGGACTCCGACGACCACGAGGTCCCGCAGGGCGAGGTGGGCGAGATCGTGATCCGCGG
>JBEKGC010000457.1:0-5424 GCA_050013055.1 Streptosporangiaceae bacterium | reverse complement strand
GCCTCCTGCCAGCCGGACCCGATCGGGCCCAGCCCACTCGGGAACTCCTCCAGGCGGCGCATGTACCCATCGAGCCAGGAACCCACCAGGTCGCTATGGCCGTGACGGACCATCGCCTCGGCTGCCATCGGGCCGTGGTTGGACAGAAAACCGTCGAACTCTGGCCCGGTCGCGTGCAGCCGCTCATAGGCCTCGTCCAGCGTTCCCGCGCTAGCTGATGTCACCGTCATACCTCCGGCGGATGGATTGACCCGATCCCTTGCTCCCCAAACAGGCTGGCGATGTCGTTGAGGTACCCGATGCCCGCCACACCGGCGCCGGACGCTGCGCCGAGCATATCGGGCGGCATCCGCACGTCCACCACGGTGGCGTCCGGCTGGTGCTCGTCCACCGCGGCCAGCAGTGTCTCGTCGTCGCCACCCGTCCCGGCGGGCCAGGTACTCGGCCATCGCCGCGAACGCGGCATCGACCCTGACGTCTCCGGTGCTCCTGGGGCGCGTACCCACATCCGCGCGGCGGCCAAGACTCCTGCGTGGCGAAGGACGCTCGTGTAGTCGTCAAGCACCTAGACGAATACATAGCGCCAGAGCCTGCTCAGCCGCTCGCCCTGCTCTTCCTCCTAGGCGCCGGAGTCGCAGGTGTTCCGCTCGCAGAGCAGGGTGCGCGTCAAATTTGTAGGTAACCAAGATCATCTTCACGGCGCGCCATGTCAGAAGGCGCCAATCTGAGTGCGGGCTGCTTGCAGACGGCACCGCAGCTAGTGGTTGCTCCCAGTTAACAAGAGCGACGAAGTCATGGGCCCTGGGGAAGCGCGCCCTGCCCGGGCCGAAAGTAAGCCATCTGCCCCAGTGAACAGCTCGATGTCCGCTCCGCAGATCCCGGCCCGGGTGAACGTGCGCCACCACCTGCCCCGCACCGGGAACCGGGGCACCGACCTCCGCGACCGGGCCGAGCGGGGCCGGTGATCGCTAGCGCGCATGACGACAGGCTCCCACCGGGCGGCGCGAGGCTTGACATTGATAACGGCATGGCCAAAGTTCGCCGCTGAGGGTATCTCCACCTCGGTACCGGCCCTCCGAGCAGGTAGCAGGGGCAACCTTCCACAGATCGTGACCGGGGACATTCGGAGGCAAGTTCCATGACGCACGCTGTCTGCATAAAGTGCGGCGAACCGAAGTGGGGAGCTCTTACTCCCTGCGACCACTGCGGTGCTCGTCCCACCGGAGCGAGGGACATCTCCGTAGCGATGCTGTTCAGCGACCATCATTACGATGCGGCGCAACTCGCCGAGATCAGTGCTCGTATCAAGCGGGGTGAGCGGGTATCGGCGCCCGAGGCGTACCTGGCCGACTACGAACGCTCCTTTCACCTCCGTGATGGCGACAGCCCACTCCCCGGGCAGGCCCAAGCGATCTCGCGCCGGGGAACCCGGGCTCACAGCAGGCCGTTCCTCGCCTACCTGTGGAGCCTGGTCACCCTGGCGCGCCGCTACTCGCAAGCGGTCGAGATCATGTCGGCACTGCGGCGAGGCGAGCGGCCTGGCTTCGCGCTCTACCTCCATGCGTTCAAGGACGGTCGCTCGGGGTTCAACCGCAAGGCGGAGAGGTTGCTGGCCAAGTGCCTGGGGGAGGAGACACCGCTTCTGGCCCTGACCGGTGCCGGGTTCCCGGCGGGCACGGTCAGGCTTCGTGCCACCGACGAGCAGTGGTACGAGGACTTCCTGCTCCTCGCGACCAACGCCATCGTCATCTTCGTGCAGGCCGCGTCGGTGACCATCGGCAAAGGGGATTTCGACCGCCACCAGGGGCTGATGATGGAGCTCCGCACGCTTTACGAGCGGGGTTTGCTAGGCCGGACGGCCATCATCCAATCCCACCTCTGGCTGGGCCGGATGAACGCTGACGTGAACTCTGCCGAGATCCTTACCCCAGACGGACGAGTCGTGAAGCTGCAGCCGGATCCGGTTAAGGAGCTTATTTCTTACTACTCGCAATTTGTGGGCCTGGATCCTCCGCGTCCCTCGCCGGGCATGCTGCTGGCCTGGCAGATCGAGTTCGATCCGGAGGTAAGGGCCCGGTACAGCCTGGGCGGCCTGCCCTAAGGTGCCCCTAGAGGCCGTCAGCCAGCCAGGATCATCCTTGAGACATTGCCGGTCGAATAAGTCCTTCCGAGTGAGTCCCGTAGGCAGACGACGGGCGCATTCGTCGCTCGTGTCACCGTACTCCACGGCAGCAGGAGAGGCCGAGATGCCAGCTGACCAGCATCCACGCGGCAGCTCGTCCGCTGTGTGGCCGTTTCCCCTGATCGGGCTATGCGTTGCGGCTGTTCATAGGGGGAGGCTACGAACGGCCCGATAACACTGGCATAACGCCACCCACCTTCCCGGGACGAGGGAACCCGGCCCCGGCGGGCGTTATCTGGTTGTCATCGGTGGTGAGGCGCCATGGAGCTTATGAGGGTGCTGGTCGTGGAGGACAACTCCGTCGTAGCGGACGCCGTAGCCGAGGGATTGCGCGACGAGGGGATAGCGGTCGATGTCGCCTACGACGGGTCGGCCGGGCTAGACAAGGTGACCGTGAACACTTATGACGTCATCGTTCTCGACCGCGATCTTCCCCGGCTCCACGGTGGCGCCCTCTGCCAGCAGATCGTGGACTCACCGAGTACCAGCCGCATCCTGATGCTCACCGCCGCCGCTTTGGTCGAGGACCGCGTGAACGGGCTGAACCTTGGTGCCCACGACTATCTGGCCAAACCGTTCGACTTCTCTGAGCTTGTCGCCAGGGTCCGCGCGCTGGCCCGCCGCAGCCCCTCCACCCCGCCGGTGCTCACTCGGGGTGACCTGATCGTCGACCGGGGCCGCCGGGCCAGCGCGGGCAGGTGCCGTAGCAAGAGCCAAAGGCCATCGGGACAGCCGCCCTTAGGCCCGGCTACCGGCCGGCCCCACGACCGCAGCCATCTCGCGAGACCGAGGGAGGGTCCGAGGCGAGCCCGAGGGTGGGGATCGGCTCGGCCGCGAGGGCGCTCATGTCGTCCTCTGTCACGGCGCCGCGCAGTAAGCGGGTCTGGGCGCGGAGGAGCGCGACGAGGTGGGGCCGCGTTTCCATTTCCGCAGTGCCAGCGGGCCTGGCTGGCACCGTGACCTCACCAACCGGATGACGATCGTTATCACTGTCGCCAGTTGGTGGTGATGGGCGGCAGGCATCCGATCGCCGGACCCCACAGCAGGCTCACCGTTATCGAGTCCCACTGCACTGCGGTGGGCGAGCCGGAGGGCGGTCCCGGCTTGGTCTGGGTCACCGTGAGGCTGCAGACTTCCGTCGCATACCAGGACCACCTGCCGGCCGCGCCGATCCGTTTCGTTGCGATCAGCTTCCAGCCATGCGCGGTATGCCGGTAGCCGACCGCGGTAATGGTGGCCATCGGTCCCGGGCCAGTGCGCGGTGACCGGGTAGCTGTCAGCACCACCTTGAAGTCAGACAGGACGGTGACCGCGAGCTGCCGCTGCTGGGGATGGGCGGCAGCACCGGTAGCGGAGCCGGCCAGGGGCAGCACCGTCGAGGCGGGACGGCCTGGCGTGCCGGGAGCCGCCGGTGAGGCCAGAGCGACAGCGGGGAGCAAGATGGCGGCGCAGGCTAGTGCGATGCCGGCGGCGAGACGCCGGCCAGCGCGTGATGTGAGGTTCCTGGCGTGGACTTCCTTGTCCGGGTAGATAGCGGATGTCTATGGTGGCGCTGCTCCGATTCCCCGGCCGATTCCCCGGCCGCTTCGCAGCTGCCTGGGCGCGGGAACCGGCGGCTGCGAGCGGGAGGAGCGGCCGGTCAGCTCCCGTACGCGAGGATCACGGCACTTTGATGCGCGCCAATGGGATTCGTCCCCCAGTAGGTCACTCCGGCGCCGACGGCCCGCCGGGTGCCCGGGACGGCGGCCACGGCGTTCAGGTACAGCACCTTGCCCGGGGTCGCCGGAAGCGCAGCGAACTCCAGATGCCCGCAGGAATAGCGCAGCATCCTGGACGGCGTGCGGCCCTCGAAACCGTAGGTGGGAATCCACAAGCCGCCGCTGCCGTCGGGAATGACCTGGCCGAACACCGGATCGCGGGCCGTGTCGTTGAGTGCCGCGCGGGCCCAGCGGTGCCCGTTGAAGTGCAGCACCACGACCGGGCCGCCGATGGTCTCGCGGTGGCCCGTCCCGACGGCCCAGATGCTGTCCGGCGATTGAGCGTAGATCCCGCTCAGGCCGGGAGCGCACAGAGCTGGCTCCACGGGGCATCCCGCCAGCAGGTCCTTGACCGAGGTCCGGGATCAGGCGTGCCCGTTCCAGTGAGCCACCTCGGTGGCGCTGATGGCCCAGATGCTGTGGGGCGACAGCGCGCTGCCGTCGGTCAGCCCGGTGCCCGAGGGCACGCGCGACCAGCGGTGCCCGTTGTAGTGCCAGGTGGCGCCGCCGGGCGTGAGGCCGTCGAAGAACCAGGCGTCGTGCAGGCTCAGCGGGACCACATCACTGAGACCGTCCGGGAATGACCCGGCCGTAACGGCCCAGCCGGTTCCGTTCCACGACAGGACCCGCTGGCGGGCGCCATTGCCCGAGACGCCGTTGGACTCGACCGCCCAGACGTCATCAGGAGAGGTCGAGACGGCGGAGGTGACAATCTCGCCGGCCTTGCCGGGGAACCGGACCTGGGTCCAGCGCGAGCCGCTGAGCCGCCGGGCCACTGGCTTGGATGAGGATGACTCGAATGCCCAGGCGCTGTGGGGGCCGATGGCCGTGATCGCGTTGAAGCTCGGGCTGTTGCTGCCGAGCACGGTCTTGGCGATCTTCCATGACGCCGGGGCCGCCGGGCCGGCGAACGCCGCCGCCGGCATCAGCGCTGCAGCGCAGGCTAGGACAGCAGCGCCGATCAGTGGCCTGCGGGAGAAGTTGGGGAGTTGCATGGTGGCCTCCGTTTCAGGAGATGGCTGAGGACCATGCACCACGCAGGCGTACTTTCCTCCTGTCCGACTTTCGTCTCGGCTCCCGGCTGGCTGGTGTGTCATTATCGTTTGCACCGTGGCGTGTCGTCACACGCACATCAGGTCCGCAGTGCCTTGCTCGTGGTGGATTCTACTGATGCATTGAGTCCACGATTTCGGTAAGGAGGAATCCCACCTTCGCCGGGATCGGCCGTCCTGGATAGGCCTGCTCAACCAGGTCAAGGCCCTCGTCCACCGTGGTAAAACCGAGCTGGCGGTAGAGCAGGGCGATGTCGTCGGCGTCGATCTCGGCGCGGGCCGCGAACAGCTTCATCGCGAGCAGGTACCTCGGGGAGGCGACATCGACAATCAGCGAGTCGCTTGAGTAAAAGCGCTGCGCGTCCGGGTCGGTGCCGGGTAGGAATCCTTTCACCGCGTCGTTCAGCCAGTCTTCGGTGAGTCCCCGGCGTTC
>JBEKGC010000456.1:0-8582 GCA_050013055.1 Streptosporangiaceae bacterium | reverse complement strand
CCAGCTCCTTCATGCGGTTCAAGCTCACCAGGCAGTTGCACCACCGGGACCTGGCCCCGCACATCTATGAAAGCCGCCAAGAAGCCATGAACTGGCTCGAGAACCACGTACCGAGATCGTCAGTACAGAATCGAGAAGGACCGGAAGCGGGCGAATGAGCGTGCTTACCGCGTCACCGAGGTGATCGGCGTAAAGGTGCCGCCGGAACCCAGAACTAGGCATTCTGTGCAGGCCGTGTAATCCACTGACTCCACGGCCTGGAAGGACATAGGAGCATCAGGTTCGTCGTTCGTGTCCCAGGAGAGGTTCACCGTCACCTTGTCCGTGAAGCTGCGAAACAGCATGTGCCGCGGTGGTGTACGCCACGTCATTGCGGCACCGTTCCGCGCGGGCCTTGACGGTTCTATGCGTCATGCTGTTCTAATGCAGGTCCTTTCTTTCGGTGGTAGTCGTCAGCTGTCTATCTCGATCAGCGAGCCCAACGCGATCATGCGCGGCGCAGGGCTGCACCGACTGACGTGCCGGGTGGCTCTGGATGCGCGCAACTCAATCGTCGGTGGCGTGCCAGTTGCCTGAGCGGCTGGGCCTGGCTGAGCATGGCCGGCATGGACTGGCTCGGCGGCTGGTCCACGGAACGCCCGGTGGTGACGCGGCAAGGCCAGCCGTTCGACGCCACGCTGGTGCTTCCGCTCACCACGAGCAACTCGCGGACATTGAGCAGCGACGGGCTGGCAGTGACATCCGCATACAGTTCGACGGCAACATTGTTCTCGGCTTCGACCCGGCTGTAGCGGGAGGGCCAGAGAATGACCGGTGGCCCGAAAGATCATTCCAGGAGACGTCCGCATCTACAGCGACACATGGGTTAGTGCCGCATCAATCAGCGTTGGCCCTGTTACCCGGCAGCGAAGGGTCGCGCCCGGACGACGACTGGCCGTCCTGCGGACCCGCCCGCAGTCCCCGTGAGCCCCGTGAGCTCCGTCCTGCACGCCCGTGCTGCCCTGCTCCCGCTCGCGAGGCATCACGATGTTCTGTCGTTGTCGTCCCCGTGCCCTATGCCGACCGTGAGCACCGGCCCGCGCGACGGCTCACGATCGAAGCGGCGGTCACGCCCTGAAGGGCACGAACCGCCGCACCCCAGCCGCCGTCCCCGCCGCTCCCCGCACCTGCAACCCACCCGTCACCACTGTCAAAAAAGATCGTGGAATATTCGGCTCACCTGGAAGGTTTGGTACCCGATCGGGTACCAAACTATCCGCGGGAGCCCGATCTTCCACGCGAACCCGACGGCCGGCCCGCACTACGCCGAGGCCGGACCAGGCATGGCACACACCTCGCATCACCACCCCCAGCCGCCACCGCGCCACCAGCACGACCGCGACGGACCCGCCTCCGGTGCCTGACCAGCGGACCCCGCACCAGCAACGGATCATCGTCGTGGCCGGGCCCGGGGCCGACGGCGGCTGGAAGCCGGGCGAACGTTACCAGCCGCGGCATTAGGTGGCTGAGCCAGGTCTCGGCGGCCACGTCCCTTGCCGTCGTGCTTCCCGTCCCCCTTGATGCCAGTGCGGCAGCCCGCGTCGGCGTCCACTTGCGCGAAGCCGTCCGCAAGGCTAACAACGGCGAGCATGGCGATCCAGCAGACCGTCACGCTACTCGCGGCTAGGGCGCCGAAGCTGCGCAAGGCGGTCCGCGGCGCGCAGAGGGCGGGGCACGCCTACTTAGTGCTGGACGGCACGCTGGCCCCGGTCAATCGGGTCGCCGCAGACCGCCCGTCCTACTTCGGAAGCACAAGCGACACGGGATGAACCCGCAGGTCATCGCGAGCCCTAGCGGTGATATCCCTGGTCTCAGGGCGCTGCCCGGTCGGTGCACGGCAGAAGGCCGAGTGGATCTGGGGCGTCCTGGCCGAACTCGATGCCACCGGGCTGGTCACGCCGGCGGATAAGGGCTGCCAGGGCAGCGCGTACGCCAAGGTGGTCGTGATAGGGATGGGGCGGGACGGGACCCCGGGGTCGGCAGGCCTGCACCACGGATTGATTACCTTGCGTTGTGTTACGCTCTCTTTCCGTGCCCGGATGTGGGCCGGACGGCTCGCGGGCACGGGGCAACACCGCCCTCGGCACAGGGAACCAGCCAGCACGAGATCCACGGGGGGACCTCTATGCGCCACCTGGAACGCCGCACGCTAGCTATCGCCGCCGCATCCGGCGGCATCATGGCGCTCGCCGCCTGCCTCGCTGGCCAGCGCCATCTCCAGCGCCGCCGATGGCGGCACCCTGGCGCTGGCGGCCGGCTGCACCTACCAGATCAGCGCCACGCTGCCCGCCATCAGCACGAGCCTGGCGATAGCCGGCCACGGGGCCACCCTGCAGTACACCGGCCCGCTACAACCTGGCTCTAGCATCCTGGCTGTGCAGGACGGCGTGACCGTGCACATCAGCAACCTGAACTTCACCGGCGGCGGCGGCTTCTACGGCAGCGGCGGCGCAATCCAAAACGGGGGAAACCTCACGATTGACGGCGGCACGTTCGACGGCAACGGCACTATGCACGCCTACGGCGGCGCCATCTCCAACGCCGGCCAGCTCACGATAAGCCGCGCCATTTTCACGAACAATGGCGCGGGCTACGACGGCGAAGGCGGCGCCATCTGGAACGGGGAAGAGGGCCAGCTCACGGTGGTCGCCACCACGTTCGCGGGTAACTGCTGCAGCCAGTCCGGCGGCGCCATCTCCAACTGGGGCCAGGCAACGCTGCGACACGACATCCTGTCCGGCAACTCCGCCGCGGAGGCGGGCGGCGCGATCGACAACCATGGCACGCTGACCGTCTCCTCCACCTCCATCACCGACAACATGGGCGCCCCCGGCGGCGCCATCGCCAACGAGGGCACCGCCCGCCTGCAGGACGACACCCTATCCGGCGACTCCGCCAACTCATACGGCCAATTCGGGGACGGCGGCGCGATCGACAACGAGGGCACGCTGACCGTCGCCTCCACCTCCATCACCAACAACACGGGCATCTACGGCGGCGGCATCAGCAACGAGAGCAGCGGCACCGCCCGCCTGCAGGGCGACACCCTGTCCGGCAACTCCGCCAGCGGGTACGGTGGCACGGGGCCGGCGGCATCGACAACGCGGGCACCGTCCGCCTGCGGCGCGACACCATCTGGTCCAACACGCCCGTCAACTGCTCCAACGTCCCCGGCTGCAAGAGCTGAGCCCCAGCCGTGGCCCGAGTTCCTGCAATTCCCCACCGGCTGGATCGCCAGCGACCCCACCCGCCTCGCCCATCCCTGCTCGCATTCGCCGGCCACCCCGCCTACGGCCCGCACTCCGCCCACCGTCGCCCGGCCCATCTCCATACAGCCGGTAACCCGAAATCAGGCTGACCGCCAAACACGTCACGGACGAATACGAGCGTTCACCAGTCGGTCGTTTCCGACCTCAGCGGGCCCCTGAGCCGTAGCGATTCGCTGTCTGCTACTTGGATGCCATGGAACGGCCCGGTCGGCTCGCCCGGGCGTCCGCCAGCTACCACGACAGCGGCCGCAGTATCGTGCGACAGCAGATCCGGGGCATCCTCATGTCCTGGCCTTTCTCACGCTCCGACACGGCCGCCCCGGGGATTCTTCCCTCGTCGGCATCCCGCGGCCCGGCGCCCGCGATACCCTCCGCGTGCGCCCAGACCTCTCGCTCCGTCGGCGGACATTTGGGCGGACCTCGCGCGGAAAGCGTCAGCGCGACAGAAGGGCCACTCCCCGAGCCGGGACCGTCACCCGGACCGTCGATGTAATCGCCGTTCAGTCTTCACTGGCCAGATGGCCGTCCGCGCTGACCGGAGTGACAGACACGCTGATGCAGCCATCCCTACTGCCCAATGATCATGCCATCCGGCCTAGAATGTTCCGTCAGAACATCATAGGAAAATTCCAATATCCCGAACGAGCCGTGGTTCTCCGGCCCAGCCAGGCTCACCGCCCCGCTGGGAGCGCGGAACGTCGGCTCGCGCTCCAAGGAGGCAGCCGTGAGCGATGCCGCGCGGAACCCGACCGCAGTGCGGCGAGAACTCGGCCAGCGGCTGCGCGCCCTGCGCCAGGGCACGGAGCTGACCGTCGTCCAGGCGGCCGAGCAGATCGGCGTTTCCTATCCAAGGTAACCAAGATCGAGTTGGCCCAGCTCGCCGCCACCCGCGACGACTGCTGAAGATGCTCGACGCGTACGGGGAGACCGACCCGAGCAGCGGGACTACGCCCTGTCCCACGCGGTGGACGCTGCTGCCGCGTCCCGCACCCCGGTGATCTCCTCCCGGCTCAGACTGCGTGCCGCATATCGCGCGCCAGGTCCGGCACGATCTAGTCAGTGGCAGTTGGGCCGTTCGTTCGCAACACCGACGGTTAGCTTCCACTCCAAGCCGGTCATGCCGCACCGACCGAGGGCCCGGGTTACGTCGCAGATGGCATCGCGCTTAGTGATGGAATTCAGGGGAACACACGCCGAGCCGCCGTTATCTCAGGTCCGCTTAGAGGGTCTATCCTCTTGTCGCTGCGCTTTTGCGTTCTGAGGTGCGCCCATAACCTCACGTCAGCGACATGTCTCAGTCGCGAAAACCCCTCATGACCAGGGCTTATCCCGAATGGACTTAAGATAACCGCCGACATGTTTGCCGGCGGCTACTCCGATCTGGGTGAGGGAGGCTATCAGATTAAAGTGTTCTGCTAGCACGGCAGGCACCAGGTGGCTTCAGGGGCACAATGAGGACATGAGGTTCCCCTCGGGCACGGTGACGTTGCTATTCACCGATGTCGAGGACAGCATCCGGCTGTGGGAGGCTGACCGTGAGGCCATGACGGAGGCGTCGGCCCGCCATAACGGCATGGTCCGCGAGCAGATCGAGGTTGCGGGCGGTCAGGTCTTCAAGACGGTGGGCGAGGCGTTCCGCGCGGTGTTCGCCGACCCGTCCGCCGCGCTGGCGACGGCGGTGGCCATCCAGCGGGCCGTCCGTACTGAGCCGTGGCCGTCCGGCTTGTCCATCTGGGTGCGCGCGGCGCTGCATTCGGGAACCTGCCTAGAGCGCGACGGCGACTATGTCGGTCCGGTAGTGAACCGGGCCGCCCGGCTGCTTGCCGTCGGCCATGGTGGTCAGGTCCTGCTGACCGGGGCGACGTACGAGCTGCTGGCCGGCCGGCTGCCCGGCGGGATCGGGCTCCGGGACCTGGGCGAGCATCGCCTGAAGGACCTAGGTCGCGCTGAGCGGGTGTTCCAGGTGACCGGTTCGGGTCTGGCCGAGGGGTTCGGCCCGTTGAGGTCGCTGGACGATCCGGCGTTGCGGCATAATCTGCCGTCGCAGGCGACCAGTTTTGTGGGCCGGGCTGCTGAGCTGGCCGAGTTGCGGTCGCTGGTGTCGGGCGGGTCGAGGCTGGTCACGATTGCGGGGCCGGGCGGGATCGGCAAGTCCAGGCTGGCGTTGCAGGTGGCGGCCGAGATGCTGGATGGCGGCGGCGACGGAGTGTGGCTGGTGGAGCTGGCGCCGGTGGCCGAACCCGAATTGGTCGTCCGCACCGTGGCCGCCGTTCTCTCGGTCGGCGAGGAGCCGGGACGGCCGATGCTCGGCACCTTGGTCGACGCGATGGGTGACCGGTATTTGCTGGTGGTCCTGGATAACGCCGAGCATGTGCTCGGCGCGGCGGCTAAGCTGGCCGACGCCATGATGCGGTCCTGCCCGCGGGTGTTTCTGCTGGTCACGAGCCGGGAGCCGCTGGGCGTCAGCGGGGAGCGCATCTTCCGGGTTCCCTCGCTGCCCGTCCCGCCCGCCGGCCTCGCCGCCCCGGACCAGCTGGCCGCTTTCGAGTCGGTGCAGCTGTTCGCCGAGCGCGCCTCGATGCACCGGCAGGGCTTCACCCTCGACGACGCCAACGCCGCTGCGGTGGCGTCGGTCTGTGTCCGGCTGGACGGGATCCCGCTGGCGCTGGAGCTGGCCGCGGCCCGGCTGGGGTCGCTGACGGTGCCGGAGATCAGCTCCCGGCTCGATCAGCGGTTCCGGCTGCTGACCGGGGGAAGCCGTACCGCCCTGCCTCGCCACCAGACCCTCCGCGCCCTGATCGACTGGTCCTATGACCTGCTCAACCTCAGGGAGCAGGTCATCCTCGACCGGCTGTCGGTCTTCGCTGGGGGCTGGACCCTGGAGGCCGCCGAAGCCGTCACCTCGGCAGGCGGCAGCACAGATTGGCAGGTGCTTGACCATCTGGCCGCCCTGGTCGGCAAGAGCCTGGTTCAAGCCGAGGAGATCCGCGGCTCGACCCGCTACCAGCTGCTGGAGACAGTCCGCCAGTACGCCGCAGAACGCCTTGCCCGGCGGCCTGGCTCGGAGCTGGGTGAAACCCGCGCCGCCCACCGCGATCACTACCTGGCTCTGGCGGAGACCGCTGGCACCCACCTGCGCGGCCGGGACGAGGCTGTCTGGCTGGACCGGCTGGATGTCGAGTTCGACAACATCCGGGCCGCACTGGCGTTCAGCGTCGCCGATCCTGACGGTGCCGAGCCCGGCCTGCGACTGGCGGCCGCGCTGCGCTGGTTCTGCAACATGCGCGGCCGCGCCGGCGAAGTTCTCCAGGCGCTCAATATCTTGCTCGAGCGGCCCGACGCCCGCATGCCCACCCGGGCCCGGGCCCAGGCCCTCACCGTGACCGGTCACCTGCTCAATCACTTCGGCAACGACTCGACGATCCCGTCGCTAGCCGGCGAGGCCCTCAGGATCGCCCGCAGCCTCGCCGATGACGCCGTCGCCGCCGACGCCCTGTCCCAGCTGTGCTGGTTCAGGTACGAGCAAGGCGATCTGCCTGCCGCACGGGCTCAGATCGACGAAGCGGTCGGGCTTGCCCGGGCAACTGGGGATTCCCGGCTGATTGCTGACCTTCTCGGCCGTCGTGCCGCGCTCCACGGCGAGGCGGGTGATCTGGACGCCGCACTCGCTGACAACCAGGAAACCCTCACCCTGTCACGAGCGGCCGGAGACAGCTACCGGATCGCGCTCACGCTAGGCAACCTCGGCCTCTACGAGCTCGCCGCGGGGGAGGTCCGAGCGGCCCGGGCGCACCTTCAGGAGGCGAGCACGGCCGCTGATAACCACGGCTATCCGAGCATGTCCGTCGGCTTGAAGGAGAACCTGGGTTTCGTCGATCTCATCGACGCCGATCCCTGTGGCGCCCGCCGCCTCTTCCTGGCCGGCCTGGACACCGCCCGGACCACCGGCGTCAAGTCCTCTTACGTAAATGGCGCGCTCCTGGGCCTCGCACTGGCGGCCGGAGCCGACGCCGACCCCGCCATCGCGGCCACCCTGCACGGTGCCGCCGACGAACACTGCGAGCAGGCCGGACGGGTCTTCGCGGGCATCGAGGCGGACCTGCGCGACCGCGACCATGCCCGCCTGCGCACCGCGCTAGGCGATGCCCCATTCGACGTCGCCTACCGCCGCGGCCGCACGCTCAGCCAAGCCGACGCCATCGCGCTGGCCACCGCAGCAGCCCAGCCCGATCCCGTGGTTGCCTCTACCGTCACCGTCACCGTTCCCGCCCCAGGTCCGGCGACGACGGTCAGCCCGGCCGGCCTGCTGTCGCAAAGAGAGCGGGAAATCGTGGCGCTGCTGGCCGGGGGGGCGACCGACGCTCAGATCGCCGAGCGGCTGTTCCTGACGGTCAACACGGTGCGATCGCATCTGGAGCGGATCAGGGACAAGACCGGCGCCCGGCGGCGCACAGAACTGCTCCGCTACGCCATCCAGGCCGGCATCGACCCGGCCGCCCCTTCCACCTGAGGGCCGGCCCCAAGCCCGGCGTGACCAGGCTCCGGGGGCGGTGAACGGGGCCGTCCGGCTCACACCCGGCGCGCCGACGGGGCCGCCCGGCCCCTGCCGTCACGCTCCGGCCAGGCTCACGCGGGGGTCTATGCACATCTGCGCAGGGGAGGTGCCACCCACTGTCGGAGGGATGGTGGTCGCGGCGCAGCTGACTTGGCTGGAGTGCGGCGCCCGGCCAGCGACGACAGACCCCCCGCCGTGACGGGGGGTCTGTGTTGGGAGCGCATCGCCGGAGCGGCGGGCGGGTCGGACCGGTGCGTGCTAACTCGGCGTGATCGGATTGGAGGGCGGGGACGCCGGTCCCGTGCCGTGGGTGATGTGGTGACCGTCACCGTGAACGTGCAGCAGTGTCATTTCCGGCCGCGGGTGTGGCCGTCTTGGGAATCCGGATCCGCGACCTAGGGCGTTTCAGTGATGGTGGTCTGGGCGCGGGCGATGGTGGAGTCCGCGCTGTTGCTGTACAGGTTCAGGTAGAACGTTCCAGTGATCGTCTGGCCGCAGTTCAGGAGCGGGATGCGGATGGTCTGGGTGGTGACGCCGGGTTCGAAGGCGAGGGCGCCTTGCTGGCCGACGTAGCCGTAGGCGGTGCCAGAGCACGCTGTGCGCGAGGAGGTGGTGCCGTTGGCGGTGGTGTAGTCCACCGTCACCGGGTTGACTCCCGGCGCGGTGAGCGTCACGGGCAGGTCGATGTAGCCGCCGGCGGCGCTCACGGCCACGTCGGG
>JBEKGC010000455.1:0-5483 GCA_050013055.1 Streptosporangiaceae bacterium | reverse complement strand
GGGTGAGCGCGGCGGTCAAGGATTCCGGGACGCTGAGCTGCACCGCCGCGCCGGTGAACGTCTGCCGGGCCGGCCGCGGCCGGTCGGCGGGCAGCTCGAGCGCCGGGGGCAGCTGGGCGAGCAGTTCACGCCAGCTGTCCAGGCCGGCCGCCAGCGCGGGACCTCGGTGGACGTCCGGCGGCCTGCACCTGGTGACGAGCGGCCCGCAACGCCCGACGACAGTCATGACCGTCACCCCCGCCACGGCCGGCCCGCCGGTCGCGACGGGGTCGCCGGGTCACCGTCGACGCGGGAGCGGCCGGGATCTCGCCCCACCCGGGGATGGGCCGGGGCGCATGCCGAGGTGCTGGCAGGCCCGGCCGGCCCTGTCGAGGCCGTGATCTACGGAGGTCCCCGGTGGCGGGAGTCGGAGCGGCTGCTCATCGCGCTGCACGGCGGGCCGCACGCGGCGTGGAGGCTGAGCTTCGAGCCCCTTCTCCAGGACCTGGACGCGGCCGGGATGGCAGTCGTGGCCCCGAATCAGCGAGGCAGCACCGGCTACGGTCCGGCGCACCGCGACGCCATCCACGGCGCCTGGGGCGGCCCCGACCTGGCGGACCTACGGCATCTCGCCGAGTCGCTGTCCCTGTACCGGCGCGGACGCGACCTGCCCGCGGTGAGGCTCTTCGGCGTGAGCTACGGGGCCTTCCTCGCGCTGCTTGCCGCGGCGGCCGTGCCCGCGTTGTGGTCTCATTGCGTCGCCGTCGCGCCGTTCTGCTCGGCCCAGAGCCTCTATGCGGAGGGCGCGGATGGCGTCAGGTCGTTCCTGCGCCGGCATGGCGCGCTCGATGTCATCGACGATGCTCTCGGGCCTCGCGATCTCGAACGGCTCGCCGAGAGGATCACCGCGCATGTTCTGATCGTGCACGGATCGGGGGACGACACGATCCCGGTCAGTCAGCCGAGGCGGATTGTGGCGGCGCTTGAGCGGGCTGGCCGTCGCAGCGGAACGGAGTTCATCTACCGGGAGATACCGGGCGGCCATGACCCTCTCCAGGAGGGCGCCGCGGACGATGCGCCGCGTCGGCAGGTCATCGAGTTTCTGGCCGGGCCACGCTGACGCAGACCAGGCCCTACTCGGGGAAGCTGCTGGCATGTCAGGAAGGTCCTCCTGACATGCCAGCCAGCAGGCTTACCTCCGCTGACCGCCTGCTGGTCCGGACGGCCCTGACCGCACCAGGATGGGCTCTGCTGCTGGTCGCCGGGATGTGCGTGACGACAGCTGCCAGCCTGCTCGTTCCGGTATCCCTCGCCACCGCGACCAACGCGGTGATCGCGCACCGGGACGCCGCCATGGCGACAGGCCGGCTGGCCGCGATCCTGATCGCCGGCGCGCTTGGATCACTCGCGGCCGGCGTCGCCGAACCCACGTCGCTGGCTGGCGGCACGGCCTGGCTCGGCCACCGCCTGCTGCGGCACATAATCTCCCTCGGCGAGCGCGGGCTGGCCGAGTTTCCGCCGGGCGACATGCCGACTGCTCGACAATGTCGCCGCCGCGGCGAACGCGGGACCCAGTGCGGCGGAGATCGCATTGAATCTGGTGACATCGCTGGGAGCTGTCGCGGCCCTCTGGCTGACCGACTGGGTACTCGGCGCCGTATTCCTGTTCGCGGCCGGCCCGGCGATCATGATGATGAGAGCGTCGGTGCGCGCCGCTCCGGAGATGTTCCTGCGTTGCGCGCGGGCCCAAGGACGCATAGCCGCCAGGCTCGGCGAGGCGCTGGACGGGATACGGGTACGGGCAAGACCACGCTGGCGGCCCTGGTCGGCCGGCTCGCCGAGCCTGACGAAGGCGATGTACTTCTCGACGGAACTGCCGTTTCCGATCTCCTTCCGACAGAACTGCGCCGTAGCGTCGCCTACGCGTTCGCCCGCCCCGGCCTCCCTGGGGAAAACCGTGGCGGACGACATCGGCTATGGATCGCGGCTCATAGCCAGGACCGACATCGAGCGGGCCGCGCGGATGGCGCGCGCGCACGATTTCATCCGCGGCTGCCGGACGGATATGACACGCCTATGGCCGATACGCCGCTTTCCGGCGGGGAGCGGCAGCGGCTCGGTATCGCCCGGGCCATCGCGGCGGACGCGCGCGTACTCGTACTCGACGACGCGACCTCGAGCCTGGACACGGCAACGGAAGCGCAGGTCAACGACGCGATCCGGGAACTGCGAGCGGACCGGACCACGCTCATCGTGGCTCACCGGGGCTGGTACGGCGGCCCGCGCCGACACCGTCGTGTGGCTGCACCAGGGGCGTGTTCGCGGGATGGCGCCGCACGAGCGGCTGTGGCGCGATCCCGCCTACCGCGCCACCTTCAGCCGCGAGCCGCCGCTGGCGGCGTCACTGCGCCTGAGTGGCCGGCGATGAGCGCGGATCGCGGTGCGTACCGGGCCGGCTGGCGCATGCTCGGCCGCGAGCTCGCCAGGCAGCGCGGGGCTCTGGCGAGAGTCGCCGCGTGGTCTGTGCCCGAGGCGCTGCCTGCACTGCTGTCCGGGTGGCTGATTGCCCGCGCGCTCGACGGGGGATTCCTCGCCCACCGCCCGTGGACCGGCCTCGGCTGGCTGGCCGTCCTCGCCTTGATCCTGCTCGTCAAGGCAGTAGCGACGAGGATGAGCTTCCCCTGGCTCTGTGCGACCATCGACCCGCTCAGGGACAGTATCGTCCGTACGCTCGTCGCCAGCACACTGCGCCGTGCCGCCGCAGCCGCGGGCCGGCCGGGCGCCGCCAGCGTCGCCCAGCTGACCTCGCAGGTCGAGATGACCAGGCAGCCGGTCTCCGCGCTGATCCGTGGCCTGCGGCCGTCGGCCTTCTCGCTGCTGGCCGCCATCGCGGGGATGGCGCTGCTATCCCCCGCCATCCCCGCGATCGTGCTACCACCGCTCGTTATGTCCCTATTGATCTTTTACGCATCCCTTGGCTCACTGAACAGACGGCGCACCAACGCGGTCATGGCCGCCGAGGCCATCGCGAAAGATGCGGGCGCCATCCTGGCCGGGCTTCGCGACGTGATCGCCTGCGGTGGCGAGGACCGCGCGGCGGCCGATGTCGGCACCGTGATCGACGCTCAGGCTCGCGCGATGCGCGCTATTGCCTGGGCGGGTTCGGTGCGCGTCGCCATTGTCGCGCTGGGCTACTACGTTCCCCTGGTCGCCCTGCTCACCGCGGCACCGTGGCTGACCAGCCACGGGTGGCTGACAACCGGGCAGTTCATCGGCTCTGTCACCTATCTGACGGCAAGCCTGTGGCCTGCCCTGAGCTCCCTGGAGAGTTCGGTCGGCTCGTGGGGGATCCAGCTGGGCGCGGTCCTGGGCCGGCTCGAGCAGGCATGCACGCTGCCGCACCCGCCGCCGAGCCGCCGGACCGCAGTCCCAGCCGGGCCGGAAGTGCGGATCTCGGGCCTGACGTTCGCGTATGGCGCGACCTCCGAGCCTGTTATCCGTGATCTGTCGCTGACGCTCGCGGAAGGTGAGCACCTGGCCGTCGTCGGGCCCAGCGGCATCGGCAAGTCGACCCTCACCAGGCTGGTGGCCGGCCTGGTGGCAGGACAGCGCGGCCAGATCACGTTCGGCGGAGCGGCGCTGCACGAGATCCCCGAACCCGTGCTGCGGCAGCGGATCGCCCTCGTCTCGCAGGAGGCGTATATCGTCCGTGGCACGCTGCGCGAGAACCTCACGTACTTGCGTCCCGACGCGACAGGCACCGAGCTTGACACGTGCCGCGCGGCACTGGGCCTGGGACCGCTGGCGGAACGGCTCGGCGGGTACGAAGCAGTTCTCGGCGGTAGCGGGGCCGCCCTGTCCGACGGCGAACGGCAGCTGATCGTCGCCGGGCGCGTCTATCTTTCGCGCGCCACCTTGGTGATACTCGACGAGGCGACCTGCCATCTGGACCTCGCGGCGGAGGCCCAGGTCGAGGAGGCATTCGCCGAACGCGATGGCTCCCTCATCGTGATCGCCCACCGGATAAGCTCCGCTCAGCGCGCCGACCGGGTCCTGCTGCTCGACGGCACGAGGGCGATCCTGGGTACCCATCAGCAGCTGCTGGAAAGCTCCCCGCAGTATGCGGACCTGGCCGGCGCCTGGGTGCCGGTGAACCATGAGGTCCTGCGCTCCGTGTAACGGATAGGGGACGTTCAGGACGAGGAATATACAGGTGACGGGGTGGGCGCCGAAGACGACCAACCGCTGGTAGTCAGCCTATTCGGCCCAGTGCGGGCTTGGCGCGGCGGCCTGGAGCTTGAACTGGGCGCGCCACGGCGCCGGGCGGTGTTCGCTCTGCTCGCCGTGCAGGCCAACCGGCCAGTTTCCCGAGACGAGCTGATCGACGGGATGTGGGGCGATGATCCGCCGCCGAGCGCGGTCAACGCCGTCCACGTCTACGTGGCCGGGCTGCGCCGGGCGCTGGAGCCGCGCCGTGCGCGCCGGGCTTCTGGCCGGATCCTGGTGGCCAGCGGGCCGGGTTATCAGCTGCGTCTGGAGCCGGGCCAGCTAGACGCCGAGATGTTCGGCCAGCACGTCGCCAGGGCCCGCGAATCGCGCGAGCGAGATGACATGCTCGCGACCATCCGGTCCCTGGATGCCGCGCTGGCGCTATTCCAGGCGACACCGCTGTCGGGGATTCCCGGTCCGTGGGCGGACATCGAACGGGTCCGGCTTGGCGAGCTTCAGCTGACGGTGATCGAGGAGCGTATCGAGGCCATGCTCGGGTACGGCCGCCATGCCGAGGCGGCGGTTCAGCTTGCCGGGCTGGTACGAGAGCACCCACTGCGGGAGAGGCTGCGCGGACAGCTCATGCTGGCGCTGTACCGGTGTGGGCGGCGGGCCGACGCACTGGCCGCGTTCGCGGCTGCCCGCCGGGTCCTGATCGAGGAGCTTGGCATCGAGCCCGGCCCCGAGCTGCGGCGCATGCATGCGCAGATCCTCGCCGCCCACACGGACCTTGAGCCTGCTGCCCATGAGCGTGCCGTCGGCCATGATCTCGGCGGGGCGACGGGAGCAGGGTCTCTCAGTGACCGCCGGGAGCGGCCGGGGCCGGCCCAGCTGCCGGGCGACGTGCACGCGTTTACCGGGCGAGCGGAGGAGCTGGCTGAGCTTGACCGCATGCTCGCCGCCACGGTGACCACCGCCGGCGATGCCGCCCGAGCCATGGTGATCTCGGTGGTGTCGGGGACCGCGGGGGTGGGCAAGACCGCTCTCGCGATGCACTGGGCCCACCGGGTCAGGGACTCATTCCCGGATGGTCAGCTCTACGTCAACCTGCGCGGCTACGACCCCGATCTGCCTATGTCCTCCGCAGATGCGCTGGCCGGCTTCCTGCGCGCGCTCGGAATGGCGGACCGGGACATCCCAGCCGACGTCGATGAAAGGGCCGCGGCGTACCGGAGCTTGCTGGAGGGGAGGCGGCTCCTCGTGGTGCTCGACAATGCCGCCACCGTGGAGCAGGT
>JBEKGC010000454.1:0-5501 GCA_050013055.1 Streptosporangiaceae bacterium | reverse complement strand
GCCCCGGAGGTGGCCTGGGCCTGGCGTGGCATCGTGGCCGGCCGTGGCATGGTCCGGATCGAGCACCTGGCGGCCGAACTCGGCTGGAGCCGCAAACGCCTGTGGTCCCGGTTCCACGCGCAGATCGGCCTGCCGCCCAAGCGCGCCGCCAAGCTGGTCCGCTTCGACCATGCCGTCCATGGCCTGGTCGCGGGCCAGGACGCGGCCGGAGTCGCCGCCGACGGCGGTTACACCGATCAGTCCCACCTGCACCGGGACGTCGTGGCGTTCACCGGGTTGACCCCGGCAACCGTGGTCACCGAGCCGTTTCTCGCGGTCGACAACCTCGCCTGGGGCTGGCCCGGACCGCGGAACTCTCACCGCCGGCCTTAGCGGTCTCGACGGAAGGCAGCATGCTCAACTTGAGCGCAGAACGACCGGCTCGTAACTCTCGTCGTCGTTGTAACACTGGACGGGGATCGAGAACCTTGCTTTCGGGATGGTGAGGGGCAGGTTGGCTGCCCCAGGTCAGCGTGACCTGCCCCGCTGGGATGACAGTTGGCCTACGGCGCGGGGGTCCGCTGGATAGGCCGCCGGACGCGGGTCCGTCGCGGTCTTGCTGGTGGTGCGGTGGCTGGTGTGGGTGGTGATGCGGGGTGTATGCCGCGCCTGATCCGGCCGGGCGTTATCCGGACCGGGCCGTCCGGTTTGCGCGGAAAGTTTGGCTCTTGCGGATGATTTGGGTAGCCGGGGGGTACCAAAGTTTCCGTGTGGGACAAATATTCCGCGACTTTTTTCGATAATTGCGCCGGGTGGGTTGCGGGTGCGGGAGCAGTGGCGGGGGTGGCGGGGGTGGCGGCCGAGGCGGCGCTTGGGGCTCTCAGAGCGTGAGCGTCGCGTTGATCCTGAGCCGTCGCGCGGGCCGGTGTTCACAGCCGGCATATGGCGCGGGAGACTCGATGGCACTCATCCCCTTGACGGATTTAGCTAGAGCCTATAGCTTAAAACTATTAGCCTTAGCTAAGGGCTAACTGAGTTAGCTAGACCTGGAGGACATCATGACCGAGTACCTCGCCGTCGACGGCGGCACGATCGCTTACGAGGTCACGGGCTCGGGTCCGCTGATCGTTCTCGCGCACGGCATGGGCGACAGCCGCGCCGCGTACCATGCGGTGATCCCGCCGCTGGTGGCGGCCGGATTCCGGGTCGCCGCGGTCGATCTGCGCGGCTGCGGCGAGTCCAGCGTCGACTGGCCGGCCTGGAGCCGCACCGCCATCGCCGGCGACCTGCTCGCCGTGATCCGCCACCTGGGCGGCCCGGCCGTGCTCGTCGGCCACTCGGTCTCCGGCGGCGCCGCCACCATCGCCGCGGCGCAGGAGCCTTCGCTGATCACCGCCGTTATCGAGCTGGGGCCGTTCACCCGCAAGCAGGCGACGCGGCTCGGCGACCTGCGGGTGAAGCGCTTCCGGCAGGGCGGGCTGCGGCTGCTCGGCGTGGCGGCGTTCGGCAGCGTGCGGTCCTGGCTCTCCTACCTCGCCGTGGCTTACCCCGGCGCCAAGCCGGCCGGCTGGGCGGAGCGGCTCGCCCGCATCGACTCCATGCTGCGGGAGCCGGGCCGGATGAAGGCGCTGCGAAGCATGTTCCGCAGCGCCCCGGCCGACGCAGGCGCGCAGCTCGGCCACGTCCGCTGCCCGGTCCTTGTCGTGATGGGCACGCTCGACCCCGACTGGGCCGACTCCCGCGCCGAGGGCGCGGCGATCGTGGCGGCCCTGCCGTCCGGCCTCGGCCGCCTGGAGATGATCGAGGGTGCCGGGCACTATCCGCACGACCAGGTCCCCGACCAGGTAGTTTCGCTCATGCTCGCCTTCCTCCAGCCAGACTCCGCTCGTGCCTAGGGCTGGACTGCACAGCGACCGGGTGGTCGCCGCGGCGGCGGACCTGGCTGACGAGGTGGGGCCGGACCAGCTCACCCTGGCGGCCCTCGCCGCCCGCCTCGGGGTGCGCCAGCCCTCGCTGTACCGGCACGTCGCCAGCCTCGACGCCCTGCGCCAGCTCGTCGCCATGCGGGGCCAGGCCGAGGCCGGCGACGTGCTGGGCCGGGCCGCCATCGGCCTGGCCCGCGACGACGCCCTGATCGCGATGGCTCACGCCTGGCGGGCCTGGGCGCGGGACCATCCGGGCCGCTACCAGATCGCCGAGCGCGCTCCGGCCCGCGGCGACGCCGGCCACCAGGCGATCTCTGACCGGTTCGTCGCGGTGATAGCGGCGGTGATGGCCGGCTACGGCCTCCACGGTGACGCAGCCATCGACGCCATCCGGGTCTTCCGGTCCGCCCTGCACGGATTCGTCTCGCTGGAGGCCAACGGCGGCTTCGGCCTGCCCGTCAGCGTCGACCGCAGCTTCGACTGCCTCGTCCAGGCCCTGGTCAGGGCCATGTCGACCTGGAGCACCGCGTCCGAGTCCGACAAGGACGAGGGCTTACCTGGACGTCAGAGCGCGGGCCGCCACGGGCCTAACGGCGACGGTAGGCGGACGAGCGGTGCTGGATGTCCTGAACGATGACCGCATGCTTTGATTCATCGACCCGGTAGAGCACGCGCCACTGAGTACCGAGCCGGGCGCTGTGAAAGCCGGACAGGGTGTCCCTGAGCGGTTTACCGACTCGGTAAGGCGCCTCCAGGAGCGGTCCGGTGATGAAGTCAACCGCCGCGGCGGCGACGTCTTCCGCGAGCAACTCCGGGATCGCGCGCCGGGCCGGGCGGGCCAGGCCAAGCTCGTAAGGCCCGGAGCTCACCGCTTGCGCTCAGCCAGCAGCGCGCGTGCCGCTTCGGCGCCGTAGACCACGTCGCCGGACTGCTCAGACTCCCGCGCTTCGGCCAGGCCTCGCAGCGCCGATGGATCAGCGAGGATCTCGGCGGTCTCTCGCATCGACAGGTACTCTTCGATCGCGACCAGGACCGTTTGCTGCACGCTGCGGTGCTCAACCTCGGCGACCTGCTTGAGCTGGTCTTCGAGCTCGGGCGGCAGGCGAAGTGTCATAGCCATACCATGATGGTATCATAATGGTTCAGCCCCGCTCGTCGTAGCGGACAGGGGTCGCGTACCGCGGGTCCTCGTGGCTGGCCCAGTAGCGGTCCCGTAGCTGAAGGGTCAGCGGCCCGCTCATTGGCCTCAAGCAGCGCCAGGTCCAGGTCCAGCCAGTGGTAGTTCTTGACCGAGGGGTCCACGCTCTGCGGCGGGATGCGGAGGACCTCCGGCTCCGTTCCACTCACCCGTACCTCCCGCCCCATCCTAGCGACCAGGTGACGGCGGGCTAAGGCGGTCGCTGCCGGGGACCACCGGACCGCCGAGGCGCTCGGCCGGCAGACCGGCGCTGGCTCCCGTTACGGGACTGGCGCCGGCACGAATCCGGCGATGGCGCCGGCCACCGTGGCGGGACTGTCGACCGGTACCCACGTCTTGGCTCCGGGAACGGAGACCAGCGTGGCGCGGGGGAAGTCGGACGCGAGCCGCCGCGCGTGCGCCATCGGGAAGAAGCCGCACGCCTCGCCCCAGATCAGCAGGACCGGCCGGTCGAACCGCGGGATGGCACCGGCCGCGTCGACGAGCAGTTGCGGGCGGAAACCTGCCATGGCGGCCACGAGATCGCCGGCCACCTGCCGGTCCCGGGTGGCCGGACCGTAGAACGATTGTGCGCGCTCGTCGTCCAGTGCGCTCGCGGCGACGGCGGACACGCCCCTGCGCCGGACGGCCGGCGAGCGGAGCTGCAACCGGAGTTGCAGCCGCATCAGGGCCCGGGCGAGCCGGGGAAACGCGCGGGACAGCGCCGTCGCCTTCTTGAGCTTGTCCGGCGGGAACTGGTCGTAGCTTTCGCAGTTCGTCAGGACCAGGCGGCCCACCCGCGCCAGCGCCGGATGACCGCTGGCGAGCGACAGCAGGAGCAGCCCGCCGGCCGTGTCGTTAGCGACCACCGTGGCGTCGTGCACGTCGAGCAATTCGAGGCAGTCGAGCAGCAGCCGGGCCAGCGAGGCCGCCGACCGGTCGGCGCCCGCGGACAGCGGCCAGGGATGTGCTCCCAGCGGGAGGTCGATCGTGATGCAGCGGTAGCGGTCCTCCAGCGCGACGACGACGTCACGCCACAGATCATGATTCGCCAGCGCGCCGGCGAAGAACACGAGCGCCGGCCCCCGGCCGGACGATCGCCAGGCCAGCGGCCCGAGCCGGGTTTCCAGCCTTCCGGATTCCATAGGTATAAAACATACCCACGGTATGTCATGATCACAAGCCCCGGGCCGGCGGCTGCGGGCCCGGAGCCAGGCCCCGGAGCATCACGTCGAGCGCCTCCCCGAGCGCCGCCCTGGTCATGCCGGGGTCACTGGCATGCGCGATATGCAGCCCGCTCAGCCACACCAGGCCCCGGATGAGGTGGGTGAGCAGGTCGGGGTCGAGGTCGACGAGCTGGCCCCGCGCGGCTGACGCGGCGATGAACGACCGCAGGTCCACGTGACCCGGCTGCTGGTCGACGGAACCTTCCGGCTCAAGGCCGAGCACGGCGGGCGCGTCGATCAGCACGATCCGCCGCATCTCCTGGTCAAGCGCGGCGTCCAGGTAGGCGTGCACGCGAGCCACGATCTGGTCGATCGGCCGCGTGGCCGGGTCTACCGCTCTCACCGCCCGGGCCTCGGCCTCAGCCTCCACCTCGGCGAGCACGGCGCGGAAGAGCGCCTCCTTGCCCGCGAAGTGGTGGTACACCGCGCCCTTGGTGACCCGGGCCGCGTCCGCGATCTCGTCGACCGACGTCTGCGCGTAGCCCTGTCGGCCGAACAGGGAGCGGGCGGCGGCCAGCACGGCGCGGCGGGTGGCCTCGGCGTGCTGCGACCGGAGCATGGGGGCCGGTCCGCTGCCGATCCCCTCCGTCGCGGCTCGCCTGGGCATGCGGTCAGTATGTCACCGGAGGCGGCCGGCCCGGCGACTCGGAGACTTGCCGCAGGACGCCCCGCCGGCCCCGCCGGCCCGGGGTGATCGGGGCAAGCACCACGGCTCGTTCGGGAAAAAAGAACGTGGCTCGAGAGTTAGCCGTGGACGCGGCGGGTGCGTCCGGCCCACTCGGGTTCGCGGAGCACGAACTTCTGGATCTTTCCCGTTGATGTCTTTGGCAGGCCGGGGACGATGGCGACCTCGCGAGGGGCCTTGTAGCGGGCGATCTTGGTGCGGACGTGCTCGATCAGCTCTTCTGGGGTGGCGCTGTGGCCGGGCTTGAGCTCGACGAACGCCTTCGGCCGTTCGCCCCATTTGTCGTCGGGTATGCCGATGACAGCGACGTCGAGCACGGCTGGGTGGCTCATCAGCGCCTGCTCTACCTCGATGGTGGAGATGTTCTCCCCACCAGAGATAACAATGTCCTTGGAACGGTCCCGCAGCTCGATGTACCCGTCAGGATGCATGACGCCCAGATCACCGCTGTGGAACCAGCCGCCGCGGAACGCATTGGCGGTAGCCTCCGGGTCGTCGTAGTAACCGGC
>JBEKGC010000453.1:0-10584 GCA_050013055.1 Streptosporangiaceae bacterium | reverse complement strand
GACGTGGTCCTGGCCTGCGGCGGCGACGGCACCGTGACCGCCGCGGCGACCGGGCTGGCCGGCACCGTGACGCCGCTGGCCGTGATCCCGCTCGGCACGGGCAACCTGCTGGCCCGCAACCTCGGCCTGCCCAGCGACCTGGGCGAAGCCCTGACCGTGGCGCTCACGGGGAGCAGCAGGCGGCTCGACGTCGGCCGGGCGAACGGCAGCCTGTTCCTCACCATGGCCGGGCTCGGGCTGGACGCCAAGATGCTGGCGGGCGCCAGCGAGCAGGTCAAGAAGCGGTTCGGCTGGGCCGCGTACGTGGTCGCCGCGGTCAAGCACCTGTGGGACCGGCCGATGCGGGTGCGGCTGCGGACCGATTCCGACCCGCCGGTGCGGCGCCGGGCCAGCGGGGTCATCATCGGCAACGTGGGGGCGTTGCAGGGCGGGGTGCCGCTGCTGCCGGACGCGCAGCCCGACGACGGGCGGCTTGACCTGGTGGTCCTCACCGCCCGCAGCGGGGCCGGCTGGCTGGCGGTGGTGCTGCACGTGCTGCTGCGGCGTCCCGAGGCGACGAGGCGTGTGCTGCGCCGCACCTTCGCCCAGCTGCGCATCGACCTGGATCAACCGCACCTATGGGAACTGGACGGCGAGGTGATGGGGCGCACCCGTCAGCTCGTCATCACCATCTCACCGGGGGCGCTGACCGTCCGGGTGCCGTCCGAGGTCAGTGACGGCGAAATGGCGCGGCGGCCGTGACGGCCGGGTACTCGGGCCGGCCCCAGTCGGCCAAGCTCGGGCTCAAGCCGGGACAGGACGTCCGGCTGCATCAACCTCCCCCCGGCTGGGCCCTGACCGACCCGCCGCCCGGCCTGTCCGTCGGCTTGTCCGGGGGCTTGTCCGGGGATGCTGCCGCCGACGTGATCATCGCGTTCTTCACCCGGGCGGACGACATCGCCGGTCAGATCGCCGGCCTGGCCCGGCGCATCTTTCCCGCGGGGGCGCTCTGGATCGCCTGGCCGCGGCGGGCGGCCGGCCACCACACCGACATCACCGACAACGTCATCCGCGCCCACGCGCTCCCGGTCGGGCTGGTCGACGTCAAGGTGGCCGCCATCGACGACGACTGGTCCGGCCTGCGGGTGGTCTGGCGGAAGGAGAACCGGTGACGCGGGTCTCGCGGGCAGGCCGGCGCCGGGGGCCTTAGGGCTCCTGGTAGAAGGGGTCGCCGGGCGGGCCGGACCCGGGGGCCTGTTCGTGCTTGCCGTCCTCGTTTGCTTCAGTTCCTACGGTGCGGATACGGAGCCTGAAAGGCCAGGGTCTGGGTTTACGGCGGTTCGGGTTCGATGCTGAGTCCGGTCTGGCCGAGGAGACCTTCGATGAGGGCGGGCCGGTACTGGATGCGCTTGAGCCGGTTTCTTCGTGATGGCGGCTAGTGCCGCGGCAAGTAACGTCCGCCCCGCTTCCAGCCGCCGTCAGCCCCGGGCCCGGCCACAACGATGGGCCGTTGTTGTTGCTGGGACAACCACGATGGCACATCGTCGTGGTTCGCGAGTGGGAGCAGGGCAGCACGGGCGTGCAGGATGGGGCGGGCGGGGCTCACGGGGACCGCGGGCGGGGACCGCGGGCGGGGACTGCGGGCGGGGACTGCGGGCGGGGACCGCGGGCGGGGACCGCGGGCGGCCGGTCGTCGCCGGGCGTGACCCTTCGCTGCGACTCGGTGGTGCGCGAGGCCTGCCCCGCGCCGGGCCGGGGCGCCCGCCGACGCGGCGGCCGACGGCCCGACGTGCCGGTACCCTGGCGTCAGGAGCTTCGCGCTCCTCCCGGGCCGCCTGTTACCTTTCGCCGGGTCCGGGCGGTCCGGCTTTTTTGGCCGGACCGGCTCTAATCCCGACATCCCGGCCGCCAGCCGTGACATCAGCTCCGCCGGCAGCTGCATCTCATGTCGGCCGGTGCGGTGCTATCCGGGCCGCAGCGCCTGGCGGCCGGCTATGAGGGCTCGCGCGGCGGCGGTGGCCTTGGCGGCGGCAGCGTCGACGGCGTCGGGGCCTTCGCCGTACTCGCCGTCGATGAGCAGCATGGCGTGGCCGTGCGCGCTCGCCTCGACCGCGTCGGCCAGCGCGCCGGCCGTGGCCGTGTCGCCGTCGCTCACCTCGAGAACGACGGTGAGCAGCGCGTCTACTGGCTCCCAGGCGCGCTGCAGCTCGGGGTAGCGGCTCTTGTCCAGGCCGGAGTTGTAGATCGTGTCGAAGAGCGGGCGCTGCTGCGCGGCGAACCTGACGTATGCCCCGGCCATCGCGGCCAGCCGCTGTGCGGGGGTGTCCGCGGTGTCCGCGGCTCCGGCCAGCATGGCCGCGAAAACGCTCAGGGCGCGGGCTGCGACCGCGGCGAGCAGGTCGTCGCGGTCGGCGAAGTGCCGGTACGGGGCCGCTGTGGTCACGCCGAGGCGGCGGCTCGCTTCGGCCAGGGAGAAGCCGCGGACACCGCGCTCGGCAATGACGCCGATGGCCGCATCGACCAGCGCGGACCGCAGATCGCCGTGATGGTAGCTCCCCTCCTTGGCGGCCATGCACTCAGCTTAGGGCGGTGTAGCCGACTCCGGTCAGCTGCTCGGACACCTGCCAGAGCCGGGCCTGGTCAGCCTGGTCACGGGAGCGGGCGCTCGACTCGACGACGGCAGGGTAACCGGTGTAGAACCTGCGGCGCAGGCCGTAGCGCCGCGGGCCGAAGTACTCACCGCCCCGCGCGGACGGGTCGGTCGCCGCGCGCAGCGCCGGCAGCGCACCCATCCGTGCGTCCTGCACCGCCCAGAAGTTGATGATCCGCATGGCGGGGCTGAGTAGGAACTGCTGCCGCCGGGAGCGGTTCGCGAACAAGTCCGTGTAGACGACCCCGGGATGGCAGGCAAGCGCGATCACCTTCGCGCCGGCGGCCCGGAGGCGGCGGTCCAGTTCGTAGGTGAACAGCAGGTTCGCCAGCTTGGACTGCGAGTACGCCCGCTCCGGGTCATAGTGCCGCTCAGCTTGCAGGTCACCGAAGTCGATGACACCGTCCAGGTGACCGATACTGCTCACGGTCACGACCCGCGCGCCCGCGGCCAGCCGGTCCAGCAGCAGACCGGTCAGCGCGAACGGGCCGAGGTGGTTGGTCGCCAGGGTCAGCTCGAAGCCGTCTTCGGTCCGCTGGCAGGGGACCTCCATCACCCCGGCGTTATTGATGAGCAGGTCCACGCGCGGGAAGCGGGCGCGGATCTCCTCGGCCGCGCTGTGCACGCAGGACTGTGACGCCAGGTCCAGGCGGACGACTGACGTGCTGGCCCCCGGAGCCGCCGCGGCGATCTGGCCGGCCGCGTGACCGGCCTTGCCCAGATCCCGGCAGGCGAGGACCACATGGGCGCCGTGCGCCGCGAGGACCCGAGCGATCTGCAGGCCCAGCCCGGCGTTCGCGCCGGTGACCACGGCCGTGCGCCCGGACAGATCGGGGATATCGGCGTCGGTCCAGTGCCGCTGGCTGGCTGACGGCTGACACATGGTGACCGACCCGTTCCTGCGTGACCATGAATGTTAATGCCACTGACAATGTAAGTTACATTAACATCGGCGACGGCCGACCGTCGAGCCCCGCGACGAGCCGGGCCGCCGGAGAATCAGCGTCCTGGGCGGCATCGCCCACCCGGCGGCATCCCGCGCAGCGCGGGCAGGCGGCCGGGCGCGGTGCTTCTGTGTCCGTAGGTCGCGGTCTGCTAACGATCTTGAAAAGAGATCCCGCTTACCCACCGGCACCCGTGCTACGGTCGCGAAGTCTGTTATCCGTGCAAATGAAGGTTTGGTCACGCCGGGGGCCTCGGCTGCCGCCTGTAGGTACGTCAGGCGAAGCCTGACCGCGTGCTTCTGCGAGCGGACGAGCAGCGCCTCCTCCCCGCTATTCCGTGTGAGGCATCATGGCGTTTTCCCGGCGTCCGTCCCGCTCCCGGCCTATCCGGCTGTTCCTGATCAGCATGTTCGCCGTCCCTCTTGTCTCCCTGCTGGCGCTGTGGGGTTTCGCGGCGAGCATCACGGTCGTCAGCGCCGTCAACGACCACGACTACAGCCAGGGCGTCGCGATCATCACCAAGGGCTTCGCCCCGCTGACGGCCGGGCTGCCCCAGGAGCAGGCCCAGTCCTACCTCTGGCTGAGCAGTAACCGGACGACCTCTAACGCGCCCCTGCTCGCCGCGAGGAAGCTCGTGGACAAGGGCATCCCTGCCGCCAGGGACGCGATGGCGCCGGCCCAGGGCCAGCTCTCCGACCAGTCAAGGACGGACCTGAACGTCATGTTCGGGGACCTGGCACAGCTCGGCAAGATCCGGGCGCAGATTGATTCAGGCACCATAAGCCCGCTGGGCGCGTTCCAGGCCTACACCAAGATCATCGACGACCAGTGGCAGTTCTACTACGCGGGGATCAAGAGTAACGGCACCTCGTTCGCCGACGTCTCGATCGGCTCCACGGACATGTCATACGCGGTCGAGATGGGCACCAGGGAGGCGGTACTCATCGGCGGTGCGCTGATCGACCGCGGCCAGCTCAGCGCGGCCGCCCGCCAGCAGTTCACCGCCAGCGTGGCGAGCCGGCGCAACCTCATGAGCGTGGGCCTGGCCCTGCTGACGCCCGACCTGGGCGGCCCGTACGCCAGCATCACCGCCTCGCCGCAGTACCTGGCCTTCCAGAACATGGAAGACCAGATCTCGGCCAGCCCGGCCAGCGGGCCCATCCCGGTGGACCCCGCCGCCTGGCAGGCGGACTCGGCGGCTTACCTGGCCGGCATGCAGAAGGCCGGGACGGCGGACGGCGTCAGGCTGTCGCAGCTGAGCGCGTCGCTTACCGACCGGCTGATCACCGAGGCCGTCCTGGCCGGCGGTCTCGGCCTGGTCGCCGTGATCGCCTCGATCGTCCTGCTGGTGTGGTTCGGCCGTAAGGTCACGGGTGACCTGACCGGCCTGCACAACAGCGTCCGCGGCATGGCCGAGGATCGGCTGCCGCGGGTCGTCGAACAGCTCCGGCGGGGCGTGGATGTGGACGTGGACGCCGAGTCCCCGCCCCCGGGCACTAGCACCATCCGGGAGATCTCCCAGATCGCGGAGTCGTTCGGCGCCGTACAGGGCGCGGCCGTCGCCGCCGCCGTCGACCAGGCCAGGCTGCGGAAGGGAGTCAACCAGGTCTTCCTGAACATCTCCATGCGCAATCAGTCCCTGCTGCACCGGCAGCTGGGGATGCTGGACTCGATGGAGCGGCGGACCGCTGAGCCTGAGGCGCTCGCCGACCTGTTCCGCCTTGACCACCTGACCACACGCATGCGCAGGCATGCCGAAGGCCTGATCATCTTGTCCCCGTCGTCGACGTGCTGCGCGCCGCTGTGGCCGAGGTCGAGGACTACGTCCGAGTCGACGTGACCAGCGAATCACGCGACCTGGTCGCGGGCGGCGCGGTCAACGACATCATTCACCTTGCCGCCGAGCTCATCGAGAACGCCACGGTCTTCTCCCCGCCCAGCACCCGGATCGAGGTCAGGGCCGAACGGGTGGGCACGGGCCTCGTCGCCGAGATCGAAGATCGCGGTCTCGGCCTGTCCGCCGAAGAACTCGCCGACATCAACCGGCGCTTCGCCAGCTCGCAAGAGTTCGACCTGGCCAACAGCAACCAACTCGGGCTGTTCGTCGTCAGCCAGCTGGCGGCGCGGCACGACATCCACGTCTCGCTCCGCCGATCCGCGTACGGCGGCACCACCGCCATCATCTTGATGCCGTTCGGCGTGATCGTGCGGGCCGAAGAGGTCGGCCGACCGCGGGCTGAGGGCAGCCAGCCGGCCCGCGACGGCGCCTTCGCCGGACAGGCTCTCCCGCCGGGCATGGACACGTCAGAGACGTCAGCGACCGTCGCGGAGTCCCATGCCGACTCCTCTGACGAGCAGCCGTCGTTCGGCCTGACCGGACGGCACCGGCTGCCCTCCGTCGTCGCGGCGGAATACCGGACGGAGGCCCGGGCCGGGGAGCAGGAACGGCGCCATCCGCTCAGCAGCTACCCGCTGGCGCCCTGGGAGTCCAGGCCGACTGCCCCGCAGCCGCAGGTACCATCGTCTCCCGCGGCATCCGCGGCCGCGAGGGCGCCGTGGGACACCGATGCGACGGCACCCCAGCCGCACGCTTTCCAGTCCGGGGCCTCCCGGCGAGAGCCGTCGCGGCCGGACGGCCCGCTAGCCACGGATGACGGCCAGTCAGCGCGCCAGCCGTTCGCGCCCCCGTCACGCCCGGCGGGTGAACCCGAGCGGTCCGGCCTCGCGTCGTCCGGCAGCCACCTCGGGATGCCGATCCGGGTCCCGCAGGCCAGCCTGGCCCCGCAGCTGCAGTCCCGCCGTGGGGCAGGCCCGCAGACGGCACCCCCCGAGGTAGCCCTCGAGGTACCCCAGGCCGACGAGCGGTCGCCGGAGGCGACCCGCAACATGCTGATCATGATGCAGCAAGGATGGCGTCGCGGGCGGGTGGACAATCTCGAGGATCCCGAGGGCGCTCCGGGCACCGGTACTGACTGATAACGAGGCGGGGTAATGACACAGACTGACATGACCGGACAGCTGAACTGGCTGCTGGACAACCTCGTCACCCAGGTCGAGCATGTCCAGCAGGCGTTGATTCTGTCTCGGGACGGCCTGATGATGGCGGCATCGCAGGGTCTGACGGCTGAAGACGGTGAGCATCTCTCCGCCCTGGCGGCCGGCCTGCAGAGCCTGGCCCGGGGAACGGGGCGGCATTTCCGCGGTGGCGAAGTACGGCAGACCATCATCGAGATGGAGTTCGCCTTCCTTTTCGTCATCGCGGCCGGCCAGGGGACATGCCTAGCGGTGCTGACTTCCGCAGAGCCGAATGTAGGTGTCATCGCCTATGAGATGGCGATGCTCGTCCGGCGGATGGGGAAGTATCTCGATGCGGAGCCAAGGTTTCCTGACCACGAGATAGCTGCGGAGTGACCACCCACGACGGTTCCGGGGACCGCTGGCTCGACCGGGAGGCCGGTCCGGTGGTCCGGCCCTACGCCGTGACCAAGGGGCGGACCCTGCCGAGCGGCGGGGCATCGTTCGATTTGATCGATGTCGTGATCGCGACCAGCGAAGGGCCGCCAGAGCATTTCCGGCCCGGCCCCGAGCACCGTCGGATCCTGAGCCTGTGCCGCCGGCCTACCCCCATCGTCGAGCTGACCTCAGAACTTGACCTTCCCGTCGGCGTGGTGCGCGTTCTGCTCGGTGATCTGACGAGTGAGAGGATGCTCCGGGTTCTCCCTGCGCCGCAGCAGCAGCAGCCGGCCACCGATCAGGGACTATTGAAGATGGTGCTTGATGGACTTGAATCACTCTGAGGGCGCCTCGGCGGGCGGGAGCAGGCCGGCCACCGCCAAGATCCTCATCGCCGGAGGCTTTGGCGTGGGGAAGACCACCCTGGTCGGCGCGATCAGTGAAATCAGGCCGCTGCGGACCGAGGAACCGCTGAGCGAGCGTAGCGTCGGCGTTGACGACACCCAGGCCGTAAGCGCCAAGACCACCACGACGGTCGCCATGGATTTCGGCCGGATCGGCTTCTCCTCGGGGCTGGTGCTTTACCTGTTCGGCACGCCCGGCCAGGAGCGCTTCTGGTTCATGTGGGACGAACTGGCCGTCGGTGCCGTCGGCGCCCTGGTGCTGACCGATACGCGGCGCGTGGCCGACTGCTTTGCCCCGATCGACTATTTCGAGCGCAACGGGACACCCTTCGCTATCGCCGTTAACTGCTTCGACGGTGCCCCCCGGTTCGAGCCGGACGACATCAGGATCGCGCTGAGCCTGGGGCCTGAGGTGCCCATCGAATTGTGCGACGCCAGGGACCGGGACTCCGTGAAGAAGGTCCTGGTCAGCCTGGTCAGGTACGTCATGAGCACGAGCAGCCAGAGGAGCCGGATCGGCATCACCTGAGAGCCCTTGCACCAGGTCTGGTCAAGGCTTGCGGCCGACGCCTGCGCGTAGCGATCGCATCCGGCCAGCTGGCGCGGTGCCGGGATCGGACCGCCATCCCGGCATCCAGACGAGTCCGGGGTCGATGAGATCGAAGCCGTCGAAGAATCGCCGGATCTCCGGCAGTGACCGGGCATGCAGCTGGGCCGATGCCCGGCTGTAAACGCTGGTCGCACTGCCGACGTCGCCGTTGGGATCTTCTTCCGCCGCGACGGCGTTGGCATGGGTGATGGCCAGGTAGCTTCCTGACGCCAGAAAGTCGCGGTACTCCGCGATAATCTGATGCGGCCCCGCCTCGTCGGGCACGAAATGCAAGGAGCTCGTGCACAAAAGCGCCACCGGCTGCGTCAGGTCAAGCAGCCCGAGAACGTCCGGGTGGTGCATGATCGAGGCCGGCTTGCGAAGGTCGGCGTGCACCATGATGACCCGGTCGCGGAATGCGAGCAGTGCCTGGCCATGCGATGCCACCACGGGGTCGTTGTCGACATAGACCACGCGCGCGTCCGGCGCTCCCCGCTGTGCCACCTCGTGCACGTTAGACCGGGTGGGCAAGCCGGAGCCGAGGTCGACGAACTGCCGGACGCCTGCCCCGGCGGCAAGGTACCGCACCGCCCGGTCGAGAAACGCCCGGCTGTCACGGGCTATCGCCGCAACGTCCGGGATCGCGGCGACAAGCTGCTCAGCGGCCGCGCGGTCGACGGCGAAATTGTCCTTGCCGCCCAGCAGGTAGTCATAGATCCTGGCGACGTTTGGCGTCGTCGTGTCTATGCCGCCCGGCCCTAGGCCGGTTCCGGTCATCTGCGTCATCACCCCCTGACCCGGAAGGATCATATCAGCGGGGACAGGCACGTTCCCGGCCGCGCGAGCGCCTCGCCGACACCCCGCGCGGCGAACTCCTCACGATCGAAGCGGCGGTCACGCTCTGAGGGGCCCGAAGCGCCGCACCCCAGCCGCCGTCCCCGCCAACCCCCGTCGCTCCCCGCACCCGCAACCCACCCGCCACAACCATCGAAAAAGATCGTGGAATATTCGGCTTACCTGGATAGTTTGGTACCCTATCGGGTACCGAACTATCCGCGGGAGCCCGATCTTCCACGCGAAACCGGCGGTCCGGCCCGCAAGACGCCGGGCCGGGCCAGGCACGGCAGGCACCTCGCATCACCACCCCCAGCAGTCACCGCGCCACCAGCAAGACCGCGCCACCAGCAAGACCGCGCCACCAGCAAGACCGCGAGGGACCCGTATCCGGCGGCCTGTCCAGCGAACCCATCGTCGTGGCCGGCCCGGGGCCGACAGCGGCTGGAAGCGGGGCGAACGTTACCTGCCGGGGCACAAGTTCTCGGTGCGGCGCAGCTGCGCACCAGCGATCACCCACCGCAACACCAAGCCCAAGAGCCTGACGTGCCCCGAAACCAATGGGAGTGACATGGTAATCGAGGCTGTAGGTGCTTAAATAAACAGGCGAGGAGGCTATCTTATGTGCCATCCGGCGGGACGCGGATTACTTTCATCCGGCGAGCGTTACATATATGTTGCAAGCATGTTTCGGATTCAGGCATGCACATTACGAAGGCTTTCCATGCGACCGGTCCGCATGCCTCTAAGCCCCGCATTAACGGGACCTTTGACCCTGCACCGGTCGCAGATCCGGAGGGAATGTGGCCACATGCGCGCTTAGTTCTTAAATGCAAGATCTATAAACTTGCATGCTCATTCCGTCAACGCAAGGAGCCATATCATGACCGGGCGGATCCTCGTAGCCGACCGAGGTCTAGCAAGTGACATACAACTCACCTGGTGGGTGAGCGAGGTGGCGGAGCTGACCAAGCCTGATAATATCGTGTGGTGCGACGGCTCCTATTCTGAATGGGAGCGTCTGACCAATCTCCTGGTCGAGCGGGGCACCTTCAGGCGGCTCAACCCGCAGATCCGGCCGAACAGCTTCTACTGCGCTTCCGATCCGAGCGACGTTGCGCGCGTCGAGGACAGGACCTTCATCTGCTCGGAGCGGCAAGAGGACGCGGGCCCCACGAACAACTGGATCGCCCCCGATGAGATGCGGAAGACGTTCGCCGGTCTCTTCCATGGCTGCATGCGGGGCCGCACCATGTATGTGGTCCCGTTCTGCATGGGGCCGCTAGACAGCAACTTCTCACAGCTCGGCGTCGAGATAACCGACTCACCGTACGTCGTCGTATCGATGCGGATCATGACAAGAATGGGGACACCTGCGCTGCAGCTTATCGCCGAACGCGGCTCGTTCGTCCGCGCGGTGCATTCCGTCGGCGCCCCGCTGCGGACGGGTTCTGGGGTTCAGGCTGATGTGCCCTGGCCGTGCAGCACGACCAAATACATCTCGCATTTCCCTGAGACCAGGGAGATCTGGTCCTACGGTTCCGGGTATGGCGGAAACGCCCTGCTCGGTAAGAAATGCTACGCGCTCCGAATAGCATCGGTGATGGCCCGCGACGAGGGATGGCTGGCCGAGCACATGCTCATCATCAAGGTCACGCCGCCGAGCGGCGATGCGAAATACCTGGCGGCGGCCTTCCCGTCCGCATGCGGGAAGACCAATCTCGCCATGCT
>JBEKGC010000452.1:0-6024 GCA_050013055.1 Streptosporangiaceae bacterium | reverse complement strand
GACAGCTTGTCGTACAGCCGGAAGTAGTTCTGCAGGGTGATCGTGGCGAGCGTCTGGTTCTCGTCCTTGATCGCCACGCCCTCCTTGGCCTCGATGGCCTGGTGCATGCCCTCGTTGTAGCGGCGGCCGTGCAGGATACGGCCGGTGAACTCGTCCACGATCAGGATCTCGCCGCTCATCACGACGTAGTCCTTGTCCTTCTTGTACAGCTCCTTGGCTTTGATGGAGTTGTTCAGGAAGCTGACCAGGGGGGTGTTGACCGGGTCGTAGAGGTTGTCGATGCCGAGCCAGTCCTCGACCTTCTCCACGCCCGATTCCATGATGCCGATGGTCTTCTTCTTCTCGTCGACCTCGTAGTCACCTTCGCCGTCCTCGCCGCGGCGCAGCCGGGGCGCGATCTTGGCGAACTCGGTGTACCAGCGCGGGCTCTGCTCGGCCGGGCCGCTGATGATCAGCGGCGTCCTGGCCTCGTCGATCAGGATGGAGTCCACTTCGTCGACGATCGCGTAGTGGTGGCCGCGCTGCACGCAGTCTTCGAGCGACCAGGCCATGTTGTCGCGCAGGTAGTCGAAGCCGAACTCGTTGTTGGTGCCGTAGGTGATGTCGGCGGCGTACTGCCTGCGGCGCTCGGCCGGCTCCATGTCCCCCAGGATCACGCCGACCTGGAGCCCGAGGAAGTGGTGCACCCGCCCCATCCACTCGGAGTCGCGCTTGGCCAGGTAGTCGTTCACCGTGACGACGTGAACGCCCTGACCTGAGATCGCGTTGAGGTAGGCGGGGAACACCCCGGTGAGCGTCTTGCCCTCACCGGTCCTCATCTCGGCGATGTTGCCCAGGTGCAGTGCGGCGCTACCCATCAGCTGGACGTCGAAGGCACGCTGGCCGAGGGTACGTTTGGCCGCCTCGCGCACGGTGGCGAACGCCTCGGGAAGCAGGTCGTCCAGCGTTTCGCCGTCGGCGTACCGCTGCCGGAACTCCTCGGTCATGGCGCGCAGCTCGGTGTCACTCATCTTGACGAAATCGTCTTCAATAGAGTTGATCTGCTCGCTGATCCGCTTGAGCTTACGCAGGATCCTGCCTTCGCCGGCGCGAAGGACGCTATCAATGATGGGTGGCACTTCTCGTCGCGCTCCTCGCGGATCGTCAGACCTCATCATGGCCGGTGACCGAAACCGGCTCCCGTTCACCGCCCCAACATGTCATGGTAGGCGAGTCCGGACACCAAACCCAGTCGCAGCCAAACCGGCCGGGTCAGCGGCGCCAGCGGACGGGTGCCTTCGGGGGCCGGCTGATGATCAGTCTCGCACTTCCCGGAGCATAATAAGAGCGTTCACGAGGAGAGGAGCCAGGAGTGGCCGAGCAGGCGTCATCAGGAACCGTGGCGGGCCCCGGAGACACCGGGGACACCGGGGACGGCGGGCTTGACGCCGAGGTCGGCGTGCAGTTCGGCCCGGCGCACACACCCGACGCGCACCATGGGCGGCGCTCCTCCTGGGTGGCCGTCTCGATCATCATCGTCGGGTTTGTCGTCGGCGGCATCGCGATGGTCCCGCACCCGAAGTGGTGGCTGGTCTGGGTCGGCACCGGGATCGTGGTCCTCGGTGCCATCATGGCCACCGCCACCCGCATTTTCGACGACTGGTACTAAAAAGAGCATTTCTTCCGAACGGGGCCGTGGTTTCTCTTTCTCCGCACGTATCACCGGGCCGGCGGGGGTGCGCGCCAATATTGTGGTGACTGACCGGTAACTTGGTGGGCCCGCTGGTCAGGCGCGCGTGTCTGAGTGTCCAGGGTGTTGCAGATGACGTTGTCGCCGCCTGGTCACCACGCCAGCCAATGACGTGGAGGAACGGGATGCCGTGACCTGCCCGAATACGTCCCGACGCGATCTGAGTGTAAACGGGCACTCAGAAGATTGCTTTGGCCAGCCATGATCGGAAACCGTCACTTTTGACGCACGCCCCAGGCGGCCTTGTCCTACTACGACATAGACCGTGAGCTGCCTGTACTACCGTCTGAAACGCACAGGCCAGGTTCACCTCGCGGCGAGCGACCCGGCTATCTTCGCGGCCAAGACCACCCCGTCCCCCTCAACCCGCTACCGCCAGGACGGCTAGGAGGCGGAGCCTGCCACCCGCCATAGGTAGGTGCTGCCGTTGTCGTCGCCGATGGCGAGAGTGGTGTCGTCCGGGCTGAACGTTACCGAGTACACGCCGTTGCTGTGTGGGTCGGTCAGGGTCGCTGTTGCCTTTTGGGTGGCCAGGCTAAACAGGTAGGCGTGGCCGTTTCGGTCGCCAGTGACAAGAGTGGTGCCATGTGGGCTGAATGCCACCGTGAACACGCCGCTGCCTACGGGGTCGGTCAGGGTGGCGGTGATCTTGTGGGTGGCCATGCTGAACAGGTAGGTGTGGACGTTGAGGTCGCCGACAGCAAGGGCGGCGCCGTCCGGGCTGAACGCCACGCAGAACGCTTGATGGCCTTTCGAGTCGGGCAGGGTGGCGGTGATCTTGTGGGTGGCCATGCTGAACAGGTAGGTGTTGTCGTTGACTTCGCCGACGGCGAGGATGGTGCCGTCCGGGCTGAACGCCACCGATTCCACTCCACCTTTGCTCCCTGGGGCGGTCAGGGCGTCAAGGTACTGCGGTGTCGGCAAGGGGGTCGGCCAAGTCTTCGCGGGCGAGGGGCTGGCGTTCGGGGGGTGCGCGGACGGGGGGATGTCACTGGAAAGGTTTCGGGGTGACGGGGCGGCCGGTCAGCGATGGCGTTGCCGAGGACGTGCCGCCGGCCTGCGCACGGCCGCCGCCATGGCTGAAGTGGACCGCGAGGAAACTGGCTAGGGCAGCCACGGCCACGAGTGAAGCGACCGCCGCAACAGGAAAGCCCAGACGGCGAGGCTGAGATCGGCTGCTCACCTTCTCAAGCCTGGACAGGGTATCGGCGTACTGCTGGAGTTTGGCGTTCTGCTCGCCCAAGAAGACGTCGGTGCGGCGGATGACATCGTCGCCGGTCAGGTGGCTGGCCTCACCCAGACGCCGATATGGGTCGTCGGCCTCGGAAACGGTCAGAGCAGGTGCCGCAGGGATCGGGGAGTGCTCGATCCGGGCAAGGTCCTGACGAAAGCGAGTCGCCCGAGCGACCGCATCGTCGCGGCGGGCCTTGGCGGTCTGGAGCAGGCGCTCAGTCTCGTCCAGGTGTTGCCGAAGACTTTCCTGCTGCCGAGCCTGGTCTTGCTGGGCTGTGTGGCTGGAAATCTCCGACGCGTGCTTGCCGAGGGCGAAAGACAGCCCGTTTCGCCAGGATTGAAGATCGTTCACCGACTCTTGCAGCCGGCCGGCCACGCGGCTGGCCTCGGCGGCCCGCTGGCTGACGGCGAGCAGGACTCCGGCCTCGGTGGTCACCTGGACCATGATCGTCGCCGTCGCTCCACCTCCAGCAGCGCTCGCCTCCTGGCGGCCAGCAGACTCCCAAACGGGCCGGACCAAACGCTCAAGCCCACGCCTAACGCCCCGATTACCGTGGGCGACGACGGCGAGGAACGCGGCGATGACATCCCACTTCGGGAATCTAGTCCCGTCCAGCAGGGTATTGGCGCTCCGCTCGCCCAGTGCATCCCGGACCTTGGCCCGGCTCACACTGTGCGCCTCCGCGAGGTCGCACAAGACGCCCGCCAGATCGACTCGCTCGCTGGGCGTCCGCTCAGCCGAGCCCTCGCTGGGCGTCCGCTCAGCCGAGCCGCGCTGCTTGTGGCGCCAATCCGCCACGACCCCGAGCACGGGGACCACGGACAGGATTGCCACCAGTTCTGCCGCCGCCTCTCGCCCCTGCGCGGCCCAGACGACAATCACCGCCACGACGGTCGCGCCGATAGCCGCCACGACTATGGCCAGCCGCCAGCGATCTCGCCCCCACCCCGGCATGTAAGAATTATCCATGCAGTAGCGGCGATGTCACCAAAACGACATGTAACTGTTGATAACGCTCCAGTAACGCGGTCGGGCTCAGTCCGCCGGGGGCGCGTCAATGTTGTAGTGACTGGCCGGTAACTTGGCGGGCCCCCTGGTCAGGCGCGCGTGTCTGAGTGTCCAGGGTGCAGATGACGTCGTCGCCGCCTGGTCACCACGCCAGCCAATGGCGTGGAGGGACGGGATGCCGTGACCTGCCCGAATACGGCCCGAGGCGATCTGAGTGTAAACGGGCACTCAGAAGATTGCTCTGGCCAGCCATGATCGGAAACCACCACTTTTTTGACGCACACCCGGCCGGCGGCGGCGGGCCCGGGAATGTCGTAGCCCCCGGTTACGATGGCGGGCATGGGTCTGGATGTTCCCGCGCCCGTGGTGACCATCACCCGGGATGAGATCCGCCGGATGACGCTGCGCGCGCAGGGGTTCCTCGGCGCGACCTCGCGACGCGGCGGCGTGCCCGCCATGCTCCGCCGGGTCGGCGCGGTTCAGCTCGACACGATCAGCGTGCTGGCCCGTTCGCACGAGCTCGTGGCCTACGCACGCCTGGGCGCGGTCAGCCGGCCGCGGATCGAGCAGGCCTACTGGAACGCCGCCAAGCCGGCCGCCTTCGAGTACTGGGCGCACGCGGCCTGCGTGCTGCCGATCGAGCAGTGGCCGTACTTCGCCTTCCGGCGCCGCGCGCTGCGGGCCCGGGGCATCCGCTGGCATCGTAGCCACGCGGAGACCTGCGACAAGGTCCTGGCCCGGCTGCGCGCCGAGGGCCCGCTGACCGCGACCCAGCTAGGCGGGGCTAAGGCTGGCGGCCCGTGGTGGGACTGGTCAGACGTCAAGATCGCGGTGGAATGGCTCCTCGACACCGGAGATGTCATCTGCGTCCGGCGGACCGGCTGGCGGCGGGTCTACGACCTGCCCGAGCGAGTGCTGCCCGGCGAGCTGCTCGAGGCGGAGCCGTCCGACCCTGAGTGCATCGCCTACCTGGCCGGGGTCACCGCCCGGGCCCTCGGCGCCATCACCCAGGCGGACCTGGTCGAATACCACCGGCTGAACCACCTCACCAGCGAAAAGTTCCAGCACACGCGGCTGGCCGCCGACGCCGCCCTGGCGGCGGGCCTGACGCCGATCGCGATCGCGGGCCCGGATCCCGGCCGCCCGCCGACGGCGGGCTGGGCCGACCCGGAGGCGCTGGCGCAGGCCGGCGCCGCGCCGCGGGGCCGGCACCGGGTCACGCTGCTGTCACCGTTCGATTCGCTGGTCTGGGACCGCAAGCGGACCAGGCAGATGTTCGGCTTCGAGCACAGCCTCGAGGCCTACGTGCCGAAACACAAGCGGGTGCACGGCTACTTCACCATGCCGTTGCTGGCGGGCGTCCCTGGACCGGGTCTCGGCCGCCGAGCCGATGGCCCAGGCGCTGCGGGAGGCGGCCACCTGGGTCGGCTGCGACGACGTCCGGCTCGAGCAGGTCGAGCCCGCCGCCTACGCCCCCCGCCTAGCCGCCGCCCTAGCCCGCAGCTGAGCAGTACGCCCGCCTAGAGTCTCACCGTTTGCCCCGGGCGTGCCAGCGCCCCGGCAAACTCGCCCGCTATGCCCCGTGATCGGCTCCGTCGTCGGTGCCGCGAAGCCGATCCCGCGAGCGGTGCCACGAAGCCGAGCCGGCGAGCGGTGCCGCAAAACCGAGCCGGCGAGCGGTGCCGCAACCACGAGGCGGCTCAGGAGGTCCGCAGCGACGCCAGCCTGCCCCGTAAGCCCCGCCTGCCCCATCCGGCACTCCTATACTGACCCGCCCTCGCCCGGCAGGCACAACGATGGACCATAGGTGTTGCTGGAACAACAACAACGGACCATCGTTGTGGTAGATCTCGGGGCCTGCGGAGACGAGCGGCTAGCAGGGCGAGGGGTAGGAGCGCGACGGGTAGGAGGGCGAGGGGCTAGCAGCGATTAGCTGAACTCGATGAGTTTCTGCCGGACGGCGATCATCACGGCTTCCATCCGGGAGTGGATCTGCAGCTTCTCCAGGATGTTCCTGACGTGGTTCTTCACCGTGTTCTCCGAGATGAACAGT
>JBEKGC010000451.1:0-5555 GCA_050013055.1 Streptosporangiaceae bacterium | reverse complement strand
TTCCTGTTCGGCTCGCTGGACTCCTCGAACTTCATCACCGTGGACAAGCCCGCCGGGTTCCTGTGGCCCATGGAGCTGTCCGCGCGCATATTCGGGCTGAATTCCTGGAGCCTGCTGATACCGCAGGCCCTGGAGGGGGTGGCCGCCGTCGGCGTGCTGTACGCCACTGTGCGCCGCTGGTTCGGGCCGCTGGCCGGGCTCATCGCCGGGGCCATCGTGGCCCTCACCCCGGTCGCCACGCTCATGTTCCGTTTCGACAACCCCGACGCGCTGCTTGTGCTGCTCATCACGCTGGCCGCCTACGCGATCACCAGGGCCATCGAGTCGGGCCGCACCCGGTGGCTCGTGCTGGCCGGGGCCTTCGTCGGGCTGGGCTTCCTGGCTAAGCAGCTTGCCGCGTTCACGGTCCTGCCGGGCTTGGCGCTCGGCTACCTGTGGGCAGGTCCGCCGAAGATCGGGAAGCGGATATGGCAGCTGCTGGCCGGCGGTGCCGCGATGGTGGGCGCCGCGGGCTGGTGGGTGGCGATCGTCCTGCTCACCCCGGCCTCCGATCGCCCCTACGTCGGCGGTTCCACCGACAACAACATCCTGAACCTCACCTTCAACTACAACGGCTTCGGCAGGCTCACCGGAACCGAAGGCGGATTCGGCGGGACGATCCCGCGCGACTTCGAGCGGATACTGTCCGGCTCGGGCCGGGACATCTCGGGACCTGGCGGTGGCATCGGCGGCGGGTTCGGCGGCGCCACCGGGATCACCCGGCTGTTCCAGGCCGATTTCGGCGGGCAGATCGGCTGGCTGCTGCCAGCTGCCCTCCTTGCCCTGGCGGCCATGCTCTGGCTGTCGCGGCGGGCGCCGCGGACCGACCGGACCCGCGCCGCCGCCCTGGTGTGGGGCGGCTGGCTGCTGGTGACCGGGCTGGTCTTCAGCTATATGTCCGGCATCATCCACCCCTACTACACCATCGCCCTGGCCCCCGCGATCGGCGCGCTCGTCGGCATCGGGTCCGTCCAGCTGTGGCGGGTGCGGCACGCCTGGTTCGCTTGTGCCGTCCTGGCCGCCGGGCTCGTGATCACCGCCATCTGGGCGTGGGTCCTGCTCGACCGCAGTCCGGGCTGGTTCCCGTGGCTGCGCGTGGTCATCGTCATCGCGGGCGTCGCCGCCGCTGGCGCGATCCTGGCCCGGCGTGCCCTCCGCCCGACCTCCGGCTGGCGCCGGACCGTCGTGGCGGCAGCCCCGGTGCCGCTCGCCCTGATCGCCGGGCTGGGCGCCCCGCTGGCCTACAGCATGGACACCAGCGCGACGACCCAGTCCGGGGCGGTCCCGTCCGCCGGGCCCACGGTGGCCGGGTCCTTCGGCATCCCCGGCGGCGGCCGGGCGCTCGGCCGTGACTTCCCCGGCGCTCCGTCAGGATTCCCGGGTGGAACGGACGGCCGCGTGCCCGCCGGGGCCGGCGGCGGATTCGGCGGGCAGGCCAGTATCAGCGCCACGCTGGCCAGGCTGCTGGAGACCGGGGCGTCCGGCTACCGGTGGGCCGCGGCCACGGTCAGCTCCACCAGCGCGGCCTCGATAGAACTGGGCAGCAACGGCGTCCCGGTCATGGCGATCGGAGGTTTCTCCGGAACCGACCCGGCACCGAGCCTGGCCGAGTTCGAGACGCTCGTCTCCAAGCACCAGATCCACTACTTCGTGAGCGGCGGCGCGGGTGGCGGGCTCGGCGGGTTCGCAGGCCCGCCTGGCGAATCCGGCGCATCCGGGCTGCCCGACGCTGCCGCCCGCGGTGGCGGCGGCGGTACACCCAGCGGGTTCGCCGCCCCAGGCGGCGGCTCCGGCGACGCCTCCCAGATCACCTCCTGGGTGGAGGGGCACTTCAAGAGCGAGACCGTCGGCGGCACCACCGTTTACGTCCTCAGCTCGCCCACAGCCGGCGGCGCTGGATCCGTCGGCGCGAGGACCGCCCCGCCGGGTGCGGGTCCCGGAACGGGGATACCGGCGGGGACGCCGCCGGCCGAGGGCGGGTTCCAGCCGCCGCAATAGCCGCCGGAGCGGGGCGTCGGCCGGCTCCCGGACGGGTCGGCGCGATCGCTGCTGGAGGCGGCGCCGGATGCCGGACTCGAGCAGCTGGCTGCGCTTCGGGCGTCCTGGAGTTGGCGCTGCTGCCCGCCATCGCTTCCAGATACGTCTTCATGGACTATGTCGACGGGTTCGCCGTTACCGACGTGGCGTCGCTACGGACCGCCTCCATGCTGACGATGCCTTGAAAATTACACGCGGGTTTCAGCCGCGGTTCTCAGCGAGAACCCAGCGATATCCGGCGAGATCCAACGAGCCGTCACCAGGCCATCCGTCCTGGCCCCGGGTAGCTGGCCCGGGTATGGAGGCATCGCCTCGCCGTCACGGGTTCGAAACGTGCCATTGATCTCCCTCACATCCGCTCGTAATATCCCATCGAACCGGTTGCGCGAATCGGTTCGATTACATCCTGCAGCGCAGAGGCGAGGGAACGCGATGGTGCCAGGCCGCCAGGCATCGGTCCCGCGGACTTGCGGGTGCCGGCGTTCCTGTCATCCGTCGTCGGCACAGCGGCAGCCGGCCGATCCAGGTCACCGCCGCGCAGACGACCGTTACCGGACCTCGTCCTGTGCCCACGGCGAAAAGCGGATCACTCGGGTGAGAAAGGCGGGTTACACATGACTCTCCGGTCACGGCTACGGCGCGCGAGACAGGTTTTGCTTCTGGCGGGCGCGGCGCTCGCGCTCGCGGTGGGCGCGCTGGCAGCGGCCGGTGCTGGCGCGCCGGCCGCCAGGGCGGCGTCGTCGCTTCCCTGTGACATCTACGCGGCCGGCGGCACGCCGTGCGCTGCGGCGTACAGCACCGTGCGGGCGCTGTACGCGTCCTACAACGGGTCGCTGTACCAGATCCAGCGCTCCTCGGACAGCACCACCATGAACATCGGCCTGCTGGCGGCCGGCGGCTACGTCAACGCCGCCCCGCAGGTGTCGTTCTGCTCCGGCACCACCTGCACGATCACCAAGATCTACGACCAGAGCGCCAACCACAGCGACCTGCCGATCTCCTGGGGCGGCTTCTGGAAGGGGCCCGGCCCCAACGGCTCGGACATCGGCGCCAACGCGATGGCCCTGCCGGTGACCGTCGCGGGCCACCAGGCCTACGGGGTCCGGATCACCCCGGGTACCGGGTACCGCGTCGACAACGTCAACATACCGACCGGTTCCCAGCCCGAGGGGAACTACATGGTGACGTCGTCGAACCTGTACAACAGCCAGTGCTGCTTCGACTTCGGCAGCGGCGAGACCTCGCACGACGACACCGGCAACGGGCACATGAACGCGATCGAGTTCGGCAGCGCGTGCTGGTTCGGCGGCTGCACCGGGTCCGGCCCGTGGGTGGAGGCCGACCTGGAGAACGGCATGTACAGCACCAGCACCGGCCCGAACACCGCGAGCAACCCCGGCGTGCACGACCCGTTCGTCAGCGCCTGGGAGAAGAACAACGGCACCAGCAATTTCACCCTGAAATACGGCAACGCCACCAGCGGCGGCCTGACCACCACGTACTCGGGCGCGCTGCCGAACGGCTACTCGCCGATGCACGAGGAGGCCGACATCCTGCTCGGCACCGGCGGCGACAACAGCAACGGTGCCTCCGGGGAGTTCTTCGAGGGGGCGGTGATCTCCGGTTACCCGAGCGACGCCACCGAGAACTCGGTGCAGGCCGAGCTCACCACGGCCGGCTACGCGCAGGCCAGCGCGGCGACCGGGCCGATCGTGGCCGGCGATGACAGCGCCAAGTGCGTGGACGACAGCGCCTTCTCTACCGCCGACCGGCCAGGTAGCCCGGTTGTTAGCGCTCACATGTTAGCGCTAACAACCGGCCCGACCCTAAGCCGCCGACGACAAGCCGCTTGGACCATACCGGAGGAGGCTCTATGAGCACGAGAACACGACGGGTTCGCCGCCTGGCGGCGGCGGCCGGACTGGCGCTAGCACTGGCGATACCGCTGTCACCCGCCGGGAAGGCGGTAGCAGCCGAGTCGCTGAACGTGAACCTGGCGTCGGTAACCGGCCCGGCGACGGGAGTCGGTGAGGGTTTCCTGTACGGAGTGAGCCAGGACGGAACCCAGCCGAGTGACCAGTACCTGGAGCCGCTGGGGATCAACGCGTTCCGCGGCGGCGGGCACGTGTCCGGGGGGTGGATCGGGGACGGCTACGTCAACGGGTCCGGCACCCAGGCTGATGTGAACACGATCATCGCGCAAGCCAAGCGGCTGACCCAGCCGCCGTACCACGCGCAGTACCAGGTGCTGCTGAGCGACATCTTCGGCGCGGATGCCGGCCAGCCGTCCAACACCGTGTACCCGTGCACCAGCGGGAACTGCTCGAACTGGGTCACCTTCCTTGACACGGTGATTCCCGAACTGCAGGCGACCGGGCTGAAGTTCGCTTATGAGATCTGGAACGAGCCGGAGCTGTCCATCTTCTGGGGACCGGGGGTGAACACCACCCAGTACTTCCAGATGTGGGACACCGCCTACCAGCAGATCCGCCGCCTGGCTCCCAGCGCGACGATCGTCGGGCCGTCGTTCGCGTACACCCCGCCGCAGAACCCCAGCGAATGGTCGACCTGGCTGGCGCATGTCAAGTCCGCCGGGACGGTGCCGGACATGATCTCCAACCACAACGAGGGGGACGTCGATGACCCGGTCGCGGTGGCGCAGGCGATCGACAGCGACCTGACCGCCGCCGGGCTGCCGCGCATCCCGCTGTCCTCGAATGAGTATCAGCCGGCGGACCGGCAGACCGCCGGGGTGACCGCCTGGTACCTGGCCCGGTTCGCCCAGTCCGGCTACACCAACGCGATGCGCGGGAACTGGCAGTGCTGCCTGACGCCGAACCTGACCGGCGTCCTCACCGAGGTCAACGGGTCCTGGGTGCCGAACGGGAACTGGTGGGCGATGCGCGACTACGCCGACATGACCGGCTCTCTGGTCTCCACCTCTGGTGAGGTCGGGAGCACCGCGATCTCCGCGGCGCAGGACAGCACCGCCAAACGGTCCGTGGCCATCATCGGCGACTCCAACGGCTACACCGGCCAGGTTTCTGTGACCTACACCGGGCTGGGCTCGGTGCCCTGGCTGGCGAACAACGGCAGCGTCAACGTCACCGTGGACCGGATACCTGACCAGTACCCGCTCAGCTCCCCGCAGGTGGTCTACGACCAGAACGTCAGCGCCGCCAGCGGCTCCATCACGGTGCCGGTCACCTTTCAGGCCTCCCATGACGCGTTCGCGATCTACCTGACACCGGCGGGCGGGTCGTCCGGCAGTTTCCCGTCCGGTTATCACCGGCTCGTGATCGCCAGCGATGCCCTCTGCCTGGATGTGTCCGGGAACACGACCGCGAGCGGCGCGGTGATCGATCAGTGGACCTGTAACGGGCAGTCCAACCAGCAGTTCCAGTTCGTCCCGACCTCCGGCGGGTACGGCGAGCTGCAGGCGCAGAACTCCGGCGACGACGTGGCCGTGGCCGGCAACT